>NZ_JAZGJP010000006.1:0-136576 GCF_036408795.1 Olsenella kribbiana | reverse complement strand
GACTGCCAGCCCCAGCTCCCGGGTCGCCCGGTGAAGGCGAGGAAGAAGGGCGTGAAGGGAGCGAAGAGCGTTGCTGCCTAGGCTAGCCCCTTGTCACACAAACTACCGAAGCCTCAGAAAAGAGGGACGCACGGATGTGCGCCCCTCGCTGTCTTGCGGTCTCAGATGAGATCCTAGAATGCCGGCAGGACATCCTCGTCGTAGGTGTCCTTGAGGTAGGTCTTGAAGTCGTCGGAGGTGAGGACAGAGACCAGTGCCTTGATGCGGTCGTCGTCCTGCTTGTCGGGCGTCGTCACGATGTAGTTGGCGTACTGCTCGACAGCTGTGCCATCTGCTGCCTCGACGGCAACAGCGTCGGAGACATGCAGTCCTGCCTCGATTGCGTAGTTGCCATTGATGACAGCGAAGTCGACGTCCTGGAGCTGGCGGGGGACAGCAGCTGCCTCGACCTCGACGAAGTTCAGGCTGTGGGGGTTCTCTGCGACATCGACAGGCGTTGCCTCGAGGTTCTCAGGATCCTTGAGGGTGACAAGGCCCTCCTGCTGAAGGAGCAGGAACGCCCTGCCTTCGTTCGTCGGGTCATTCGGGACAGCGATCTGTGCACCATCTGCGATGTTCTTGAGGTCGGAGGACTTGCCGGCGTAGATGCCGAACGGCTCGTAGTGGATGGCGGCAACGCCGACAAGGTCGGTGCCGTTCTCCTTGTTGTAGTTGTTGAGGTAGTTGATATGCTGGAAGTAGTTGGCGTCAACCTCGCCCGAAGAGGTGACCTGGTTCGGGATGATGTAGTCGGTGTACTCCTTGACCTCGAGGTCGATGTTCTGGTCCTTGAGCTTGGGCACGGCGAAGTTGTTCAATATCTCGGCGTGCGGCGAAGGAGAGGCTGCGACCGTGAGTGTCTTCGTCTCGGAGGCAGAAGAGCTCGCAGAGCCGGAATTGCCGCAGGCGGCGAGGACAGAGGAAGCGATGAGGGCGGCAGAGCCAGCGAGGAAGTTCTTGCGGGTAAGCATGGCTGATTTCCTTTCAAATCTTGTGTTTTAGGGTGCAAGCTACAAACGCAGGGGCGAAATGCCTTCTGCGGCAGTGCCATGTAGAGAAGTGGACAGGAGCTGAGCCTAGCGGTGGTCAATCGCCTTTGCGATTGCGTCGCAGGTGCTCTGGATGATCTGGACGAGGATGATCATGAGGACGACGGTGACGAGCATGACCTCATCTTCGTAGCGGTAGTAGCCGTAGCGGATTGCGATATCGCCGAGGCCGCCTGCGCCGACTGCTCCTGCAATCGCCGTGTAGCCGAGGGCTGTGATGAGGGTGATCGAGATGCCACGGACAATCGAAGGCAGGGCTTCAGGCAGAAGCGCAGAGACGACGATGCGTGGTACCGAGGCGCCGCAGGACTCTGCTGCCTCGATGGCATCCTTCGGGACCTCGGCGAGCGACTGCTGGACCATGCGGGCGACGAAGGGTGCGGTCGAAAGGACGAGGGGAGGGATGACGCCGCGGACACCGGTCGTCGTTCCTACAAGCGTCCTTGTCATCGGCATGACTGCCACGAGCAGGATGATGAAGGGGATGGAGCGTCCCATGTTGATGATCCATCCAAGGACAGCGTTCAGCGCCTTGTGGGGGCGAAGGCCTGCGGGCTCGGTCACATAGAGGACGATGCCGAGGAAGAGGCCGATGATGTAGGCGAAGAACGTGGAGATCAGGAGCATTGCGAGCGTATCGGCAATGCCCTGTCCCAGAAGCGATGCATAGACATTGAGGAATTCCTGGAAGCTATTCATCCCAGCCTGCCTTTCCGAGAAGCTGCTTCGTCACGGTGTGCTGGGGATCTGAGAAGACATCTTGGACCGTGCCGGACTCGACGACCTTGCCGTGCACAAGCACTGCGACATGCTTGCAGATGTCTTCGACAACCTGCATCGAGTGGGTGATCACAAGTATCGTGACGCCTGTGCGCTCATTGATCTCGCGCAGGAGCTTGAGCACGGATGCGGTGCTGGCCGGGTCGAGGGCAGATGTCGCCTCATCGCAGAGGATGTAGGCAGGATGGCACGCCAAGGCACGGGCGATTGCGACACGCTGCTTCTGGCCGCCGGAGAGCTGTGCTGGATAGGAGCCTGCCTTGTCGGCGAGTCCTACCTCAGCCAGGAAGCCTTCTGCCTCCTTCTTCTGCTCGGGCGTGACCTTGCCATCTGCAGCAAGATAGGGGAAGCACACGTTCTCGAGGGCTGTCTTCTGCGCCAGGAGGCCGAACTGCTGGAAAATCATCGCGACGCGACGCCTGTAGGTCCGAAGCGCTGCACCGGAGAGCCCCTGGACATCCTGTCCATCCACGACGATGGAACCCGACGTCGGGGTCTCGAGCAGATTGATGCAGCGGACGAGTGTCGACTTGCCGGCGCCGGACATGCCGATGATACCGAAGATGTCGCCGTCAGGAATCTCGAGCGAGACATCGTCCAGAGCATGCTCGGAAGAGGCATTGCCGTATTGCTTTGTTAGATGCGAAATAGCTATCACGATAGACTCCAGATCAGGATATACAGTAAGCGACTGACATCCCGCCGGAGGCCAGCCATCAGCTGCGCCCGGTCCTGGCCACGCATGAACGTAGAGCCAGGTGCCCGGGCTTGGGCATCTGCATCATCTGCGCGGAGTATGTCATCGTCTCAGTAATCATGATTTCAACCTTACAAGCGGCTTAAGGATTTATCAAGCTTGGGGGATACATGGAAAATAGGTATCAGGATATCTGAATTGTAGATAGCTCGTTCGGAGCTGCTTTCTGAGCCCTGAAGACCATGCAGATCGGGCCCATCCGTCACGAGTTCGTGGTATTTGGCCGCAGATGGCAAAGGCTTGGGATCCTTCAGCAACGCTTCGTCTCCATATGTGGTAAAACTGTTGCCAGTTCGAATGAAAGGCTTGGCTTGATGCAGTCCATACAGTGCCTTCTGGCATACAGAAGAGCGGTTCCGGAGACTATGTAGGCGTCTGTCCCCTGACAGGCCTACAGGCCAAGTGACAGGCGCCATGAAATGCTCGGAGGCCGGAGATGCCGGCTGCCGGGCTCTTTTTGTGAACAGCGCAAGCAGCCATCAATGGAAGAGGAAATCAGATGAAGGTTCTGTACAACGACGGCCACGTCGCAGAATGCCCCGAGGACGAGGAGCTCCACGTAATCCGCCACTCCGCAGCACATATCATGGCACAGGCCATCAAGCGCCTATACCCGGATGCCGACTTCGCATTCGGCCCGGCAACCGACAATGGCTTCTACTACGATATCGACCTGCCTGAGGGCCAGAAGATCTCCGAGGAGGACTTCCCGCGCATCGAAGAGGAGATGCGCAAGATCTGCAAGGAGAACCTGAAGTTCGAGGTCTACGAGCTTCCGCGCGAAGAGGCCATCAAGCACATGCAGGAGCGCGGCGAGAAGTACAAGGTCGAGCACATCGGCGACCTTCCTGAGGATGCCCGCATCACGTTCTACAAGCAGGGCGAGTACGTCGACATGTGCGTCGGCCCCCACATCACCTATACGAAGGCGCTCAAGGCCTTCAAGCTCACGGGCGTCTCCGGCGCCTACTGGAAGGGCGACAAGAACAACAAGATGCTGACCCGCATCAATGGCATCGCCTTCCGCAGCAAGGACGAGCTCGAGGCACATCTGAAGCTCCTCGAGGAGGCGGAGAAGCGCGACCACCGCAAGATCGGCCAGGAGATGGAGCTGTTCATGATGAACGAGGCCGGCCCCGGCTTCCCGTTCTGGCTGCCGAACGGCATGCGCATCAGGAACTCCCTCATGCAGTACTGGATGGAGATGCAGGACAAGTTCGGCTATGACCAGGTGCAGACGCCGATCATCCTGTCCCGCAAGCTCTGGGAGACCTCTGGCCACTGGGACCACTACAAAGAGAACATGTACACGACGAAGATCGACGACGAGGATTACGCGATCAAGCCGATGAACTGCCCGGGTGCCTGCCTCATCTACAAGAGCAAGCCGAGGAGCTACCGCGACCTGCCGCTCAAGCTCGCCGAGGCCGGCATCGACCATCGCCACGAGCTCCGTGGTGCCCTCCACGGCCTCTTCCGTGTCCGCGAGTTCCAGCAGGACGATGCACACCTGTTCATCCGTCC
Organism: Olsenella kribbiana; assembly: GCF_036408795.1. Lineage (NCBI taxonomy): Bacteria > Bacillati > Actinomycetota > Coriobacteriia > Coriobacteriales > Atopobiaceae > Olsenella > Olsenella kribbiana. The sequence goes on along the minus strand of NZ_JAZGJP010000006.1, from coordinate 132,427 downwards.
TGACCAGATCACGGAGCAGGTCACCGATGTCGCCCATCTGATCACGGCCTACTATGCGCAGTTCGGCTTCCCGTACAGGGTCGAGCTCTCCACGCGTCCCGACAACTCCATGGGCTCCGACGAGGATTGGGAGCGCGCAGAGCAGGGCCTGAAGGATGCTCTCGAGGCCATGGGCGTCGACTACAAGATCAACCCGGGCGACGGTGCCTTCTACGGCCCGAAGATCGACTTCCACCTGCAGGACTGCCTCGGTCGCGAGTGGCAGTGCGGCACGATTCAGCTCGACTTCCAGCTTCCGCACAACTTCCAGCTCGAGTACACGGACAAGGATGGCTCCAAGAAGCAGCCGATCATGATCCATCGTGCAGGCTTCGGCTCCTTCGAGCGCTTCATCGGCATGCTCATCGAGCAGTACGCCGGCAAGTTCCCGACGTGGCTGTCTCCCTGCCAGGTCAAGATCCTTCCGGTCTCCGAGAAGACGCGCGACTATGCTCATCAGGTCGCTGACCGTCTGCGCGCTGCCAAGGTCCGCGTCAAGGTCGATGACCGCGACGAGAAGATCGGCTACAAGATCCGCGAGGCCCGCTCAATCGACCGTGTCCCGTACATGCTGATCATCGGCGAGAAGGAGGCCGAGGCTGGAAACATCTCCGTCCGCGACCGCTCGAACGAGACCGTGCAGCGCGACCTCGACGATTTCATCGCAGACATCACGAAGGAGATCGAGGAGCGCAGGGGCTAGTTCCCGCTGCTCTGGAACAATCCAAGGCATGAGAAAGGGAGGCATCCGGCGTTAGCCGGGTGCCTCTCTTCGTCTTGGAGGACGTTGTCTTGGCTAGACTCTGAGCCAGGAAGGCTGCTCAGAGGAAATCACGCGGGTGCACACACGGGCACGGGAGAGCGTCAGAATCGAGGAGGCCTGATAAGAGCCAGACGGCATGAGCTCGAGCGAGAGGGCTATATCGACGGTGCGGCCATCGGAGAGTGCGAGCGGCAGGAGGAGCCTCAGGCTGTCGCTTGAGGGCTCATAGGCAGGGGCGCACCAGCGGTAGCTCGTACGGGCATGGACGAGCGAGGCCTGAAGCGCCTCATCGAGGTCGCGGCAGAGCCTGCGCCAGACGGAGGGGTCCTGTGCAAGTGCATGGCCAAGCTTCGTCTTTGCCTGCATGCGTGTGGCAGGAGCAGAGCCAGCTGCAAAGAGGTCGTCGACAAGTGCGGCTGCTGGCGTCCCTTCGACCTGCGCGGCAAGCCAGGCCTTTGGCAGGCGTTCAGTCTTGCCGAGAAGGATGCCGTGATAGTCGATGCTCACGAGCCGTGTCGTATCGGGCTCGATGTCGGCAAGGGATGTGAGGTAGCGTGCAGGCTGGGGCAGCGGATTCATGAGGGCAACGAGCTTCTGGCCGAGCTCTCCTGCTCCTGCGACAGCGAAGCCGGCAAGCTGCCAGGGAGAGGGGTCCTGAGCCGTCGCTGCCGTGAGGCAGGCATAGATGTCTTCCTGGAAGGCGGTCACAAGGCCCGTGTTGAAGGCAGCGAATCCTGCTCCGGGCACCTCGAGGATCTTCCCTTCGTGCGAGAGACGCACGAAGGTCGAGACGAGATACTCGTGGAGGATTGGGTAGCGCTCGCTTCCGGCGCCGGAATCTGACCACACTTCTGGCGCAGCCATGCGTGCGAGCGTGCCAAGGACCGACTCCCAGGAGCCGAACGATGCGAAGTCGGAGAATGCGCGGTCAGGACTCTTGGCGGAATCGGCAGCACCCTGTGAAAGCAGATCGCTCCAGGCGCCTTCGTCGACATGCGGCAGACCTTCGATGCCGACCGCGTCATGGGCGTGTCCCGTTCCGTCATCGCCGTCGACGAGGATGAGCGACCACTGCTTGCCGGCAATCGGACGCGTGCTCCTGCGGATCGTAAGGCGGATGGGGCTCGTGCCATCTTCTGCAAGGAAGCGAATCGGGAAGCTCACGCGGCTCCTCGAGCCTTCGACCGCACCGGTCGCGAGGGCATGGTGCCAGTCCTCGTCGAGGATCTGCGTAAGGTCGATATCGAAGGGGAGCATGCGGGTGAGAAGGCTCAGAAGCTCGTCCTTGCAGTGAACCTCGGCTGAAAAGCTCCTGGGCAGGCTTCTCGGAAGCACGGACGCCTCCGGTCCCTCCTTGGCGGGCGCTGGCGTCTTCTTTGCAGGAGCAACGGGCACAGGCGCCTGTGGCGCTTCCTGCACGGGGACATCTGCTGCCTTCGGCTCAGGGGCAGGCGCCGCCGCTGCCGGTTCAGGCTCAGGCTCTGCTTCGGCAGGCGTTTCAGAGGCCGCTTCTTCGGATGCGGGTTCCTCTTCGGCCTCAGACTCGTCCGGAAGGGCACGGATCTCATCGAGCGTAAAGACATGGGGATGGCCGGCATCCTCGACTGCAGGGGTCTCGTCTGCCTTTGGCTCTTCTTCCTCGGCTGCCACGGTCTCGGGCTTGGCTTCGGGCGCTGCCTGAGCTGTCGGCTCTGCTGCTTCGGGCTGCGCTTCTGCTGATGGAGTTTCAGGCACAGCTTGAGCATCTGCCTCTGGAGCCTTTGCCTTGTCTTGAGGCTTCTGTGTCTCTTCCGGCTTTGCCTTCTTCTGCTTCTTCTGGATATGGCGGGGCTTCACGGCCTTGAGCTGGGAGCCCTTCTTTTTCTTCCAGGGCTTTCCTGCCTTGCCCGATCCCTTTTCCTGGACCGGTGCGGTAAGCGCCTCGTCCCACTGCTCGTTCTGGACGATCGTGACGTAGCTCCTGCCTCCCTTGAAATCGGTGAGCGTCACGAAGTCGGAGCAGGCTGCCATCACATCGCGGTATGTCTCGAAGCCGAGGTCTTCTGGCTCTATGCCCTCGGCCTTGAAGAGCTCCTCGATCTTTGGCAGGAATATCTGGTGTCCTGTCCCGTATTCCTTTGCAATGAGCTGATAGATATAGAGCTGGTGCCCAAGCTGAATCTTTGCCATCTTCATCATCCCAACAATGTCCCGCAAGGGGACCGCGCGAATTCGAAACGTAAATAGACATACCCAAAAGTGTCTGTCTGCACATGCATCCATTCCCTGTCATGTATGGATGCATCGAAGACAATGCCCTTTCCAGCATGCATCGTGCATGTAACAGAGTACGCCTACGGACGTTTCCGTACAGAGATAGGGGCCTAATCTGCGTAAGATGGAAGATGGAAGGAGCTGATAGGAATGGATCAGACGCTGGAAGAGATTCTGAAGGGCTTCTCGAAGCGCCTCGGGGCGGCCAGGACCTGGATCGTGCCGGGAGGGACCGAGCATCTCTCTGAGGGACTGCCTCAAGGGGCAGTGCTCGGAGAGACGCTTGGGCACGTGCCCATAGCCTGTCTCGATGTGAAGGCAGAAGCTGCCAAGGCACAGGCAGAAGGAAAGTTCCTCATCGTCGACAATACGATTGCGAGCTCCTATGGCTGCCCTGCAGTGCGTCTCGGTGCCTCTCTTGCAGTCGAGTCGCTCGATGCAGTGCTGGGATGGCTCGGAAGCGGTCTTATCGCCGTAAGCGTTGCGAAGGATATGCCGCAGGGTTTGCAGGATCTCGCCGCATCGTTCGACGAGAGGCCCGAGGTCTCGGACAGGATGCTCGATGAGCTCGCGCGGGCACTTCGGAGCTTCGATGAGAGGAGACGCGCTGCTTCGGACAACGCACAGGTGGCAGCAAGCTATCTCGTCTGCCATCCGGCTGTGAAGGAGGTCCGCTACCCCGGACTCAAAGGAGATCCGACGCAGCCGATTGCGGCGCGCACGCTCCAGCGGGGCTTCGGGCCCTGCGTCGATTTCCGTCTCAGAAAGCCTCGCTGCGATGTGGAGGGACGCATCCTCTGCGCTCCAGGCAATGCCTGGGTGCCAGGAGGCATCGCCTCGAGGCTCTCTGTCGTGACCGATGAGGAGGGCGCCATCTGGACGAGGCTTGTATGCGGGCATGGCAAGCCGGAACCTCTGATCGAGGCACTCGAACAGACGCTTAAGTGATTCCATCCAAATGAAAAGGGCCGCCTTGGGCGGCCCTTTCCGTGTGCCAGGGAGATACCTATTTCGCTTTGAGGCTGCGGTAGGTCACGAAGCGGAAGGGGATGCCTTCCGGCGTCATATCCGTATCGGTCTCGTCGATGACTGTCCACGTCGGGTCGTCATCGAGGTTCGGGAAGAAGGCGTCGGCTTTGCGCACGCAGTCTGCCTTCGTGACGACGGCCTCCGTGCAATAGGGGAGCAGCTCTTCGTAGACACTGGCACCTCCTATGACCCAGACCTTGTCCGGGTCCTCATGCGCGACGGCGTGGAGAAGCTCGTCGATGGAGGCGACCTTCTCGGCTTCCGGATCGAGCGTCGTTCCGCCATGCGTGAGGACGATGTTGCGGCGGTTCTTGAGGGGGCGGCCTCCCGGGAAGCTCTCGAGCGTGCGGCGGCCCATAACGACGGTGCCCCCTGTCGTGCAGGCGACGAAGTGGTGCATGTCGGCCTTGTTGCGGACAAGCAGCCTGCCCTTGTTTCCGATGCCCCAGTCAGAGCAGACAGCGACGATTGCTCTCATGCGCGCTCCTAGATAGCGATAGGGATGTTCTTGATCTGAGGACCATGCTGGTAGTCCTCGACGATCAGGTCGTCCGTCGTGAAGGCATAGAAGTCATGCACGTCGGGGTTGAGCGTGACCTTCGGTGCCGGATAGGTCGGACGGGAGATGAGCTCCTCGATCATCGGCACATGCCTGTCATAGATATGGGCATCGGCAATCATGTGGACGAGCTCGCCTGCCTCCATATCGCACACCTGCGCCACCATCATGAGCAGGATGGCATACTGGCAGACATTCCAGTTGTTCGCCGCCAGGACATCCTGGCTGCGCTGCACGAGCACCATGTTGAGCGTCGGGCGGTCGGAGCCCTTGTCCTGCGTCACGTTGTAGATCGCGTTATAGGCGCAGGGGTAGAGATGCATCTCGTGCAGGTCCTGGAAGTTGTACATGTTTGTCATGATCCGCCGGGAGTACGGATTGTGCTTCAGGTCATAGAGGACACGGTCCATCTGGTCGAACCTGCCTTCGGGATACTCCGAGACCTGGCCGATCTGATAGCCATAGGCCTTGCCGATCGAGCCTTCCTCGTCTGCCCACTCGTCCCAGATGTGCGAGTGCAGGTCATGGATGTTGTTCGACTTCTTCTGGTAGATCCAGAGGATCTCGTCCATCGCGCTCTTGAGCGCCGTGCGCCTGAGCGTGAGTGCCGGGAATTCCTTTCTCAGGTCGTAGCGGTTGCAGACGCCGAAGCGCTTGATCGTGTAGGCAGGAGTGCCGTCCTCCCAGTGGGGGCGCACCTTCTGTCCTTCGGTCGTCGTGCCATTGTCCAGGATATCGCGGCACATCGCGATGAAGAGGCCATCGGCCTTGCTCATGCAGGCTCCTTTCTCAAATGAAGCTATCTAGCGGATCGGATACCAGTATTCATCGGAGCCGGAGTTCGAGCCCAGGCCGTTGCTGCCGGAGCCATCTCCCAAGCCGTATTCGTCGTTGTAGCCGTAGCCATTGCCGAGGCCGGAAGAGGAGCTGCTGTACGACTCATAGCTCGAAAGATAGCGGTAGATGAGGCCTGAGAGGCCAGCAGCGCAGCTCGTCGCTGCTGCCATGAGGCAGAGGACGACGGCTCCTGCGATGATCAGAGCTACCGGACCTGACTTTGCATTTCTGGGGTCATTCGTCGAGCTTGGACCGACTATGGGCGCCGGTGTCTCAGTGCCGGCCATCGTATCATCCATAAGGTCTCCTTAGAACTGTTCTGCCTGGATGATGTCTTCCCACGCAAGGCCGATGGCATTCACGAGGGAGCGGTCGGCCTCGAGCCAGTCCACAGAAAGAAGATCTTCGTGGGCAAGCCATCTGCCCGCCTCGTGGACCTTGAGCTCGGGCTCTGTGCCGGCAGGGACCGGTGCGACATAGACATCCATGGAAAGATGGAAATCGGGGTAGTCATACTCTATGGTATCGAGATACCAGAGCGTCGTGAGCTTGAGGCCAAGCTCCTCTTCAATCTCGCGGCGGCAGGCGTCCTCTGCGGTCTCGCCGGGCTCGACCTTGCCGCCGGGAAGCTCCCAGCCGTCCTTCTGGGCACCAGCGGCACGCTGTGCGGCAAAGATGCGCGCGCCATCGGTGATGAGGGCAGCGGCGACATGCTTCGTTTCTGCCATCAGAGCTCCTCTCCGGCAAATCGCACGACCGCATAGCTCTCTCCGTCAGGAGCGGCGAGGTCCACGGCGTGGCCATCTTCTGTCTCGTGCACGATAGGCACGATCGTGTCGCCGAGCTGGGCGGCGCGCTTGTACTGGACATCGATCGTGTGCGGCAGGCAGGCGGCAGGAAGCGCCTGGACGGCGAGGAGCACGTAGTTCGCATTGTTCATGTGGTGGTTCGTGTCGAGGAACTGCTCTGTCACCTCGAAGGGATGCATCTTCGTGCCAGGTCCTTCTGCCTTGACCTTGCGGAGGAGCGGTCCGATCTCAAGCCTCGGCTCCGCCTCGTCCATATAGGCATACTCGGATTCCGGGACATTGATGACACGCTGGGCGGCAAGATCGAACATGAACCAGAGGGAATCTGCCTTCACGCAGGAAGTGCCGTCTGCGCGCTTCATCTCGAAGCAGCGCTTTGCCTGGAGGCCTCTCAGATGGTAGGCCCAGGTCGAGACCTCAATCTTCTCGCAGAAGTGAGGCAGGCTCTCGATCTCGATGTGCCAGGTGCCGACAATCCAGCCGAGATGGTTGCTCCGAAGATGGTCAAGGCCGATGCCGAGATGCTCCGACTGGAACGTGGAGCAGTCCTGGAAGTAGTTCATGAGGGCATAGAGCGTGAGCGTGCCCTCTCCATCGGATTCGCTGTAGCGGACCCTGCTATCGAATGAATACATGTGGGCTCCTTGTCTGGACTTCCAGACCATGGTGCCACAAAAAGATGCTGGCTCCCTTGAGCGCCTGCACTTAGTGCGAAAAGGGCAGCACTCAGTGCAGGACAAGCCTTCTCAGCTGGCCGGCATGCTCGGCGATGCACTCACGTGGCGTCGTCTCGTCGAGACGGGCGATGGTGAAGAGGAGGTCTGCTGCATAGAGTGCAAGACAGAGTGCCGCTGCTGCCATGCAGAGCCTCTGGTCTGCCGTGCTGAGCGTGCCCAGGATCGAGGGCTGCAGGATCTTCACGTCGATGACAGCAAAGAGGCCGAAGACCGAGCTTGCCTGCGGACAGACGAGGCCCCTGAAGTTCCCGGGAAACATCGAATAGTCCCACCATCTTCTGTTGAAGCGGCGCTCGAGCATGGCTCCTGAAGTGTATTCGAGCACGGTCGAGAGGATGCATCCGAGAAGGAAGAGGAGAAGGGTATCCTCGACCCAGCCGAGAGCGAGCCAGACGACAATGGCAGAGACGCCGTAGATCGGGCAGGTCGGCCCATAGAGCATGCCGCGGCGTTCGAGATGGCGAGAGGCAAGCGAGCAGTAGATGGTCTCCCAGACCCAGCCTCCGGCTGCGATGATGGCGCCAGAAAGCAGGAGGTGGGCAGAGGCTTCAGCAAGGGACACTACAGGCAATGTGTGCTCCTCTCGAGGGATTGGGTCTTCTTTGCCAGGACCTCGGCGACGCAGCTTGCCTTGTCGGCAAGAGTCACGACCCAACCTTCGCGGGTCCTGGGCGGAATCGGCACGAATGGGAACATGTGATGGACGATCACATCCCGCTCGATTGGCGTGAGATCGAAGTCGCGCTCTGCATTGTGCAGCGCATGGAAGGGATGCGTGAACCCATGCCAGCGGTCGGGTGCCGTTACGCCCTCGTGCCAGTCGTAGAGGAAATAGTCATGCAGAAGCGCGCCCGTGACGAGGTCTTCCATATGGAAGGAGAAGGGGAGCGCATGGGCGATGCGGAAGGCTATGGAGGCGACAGAGAGGCAGTGCTCTGAGCAGGTCGTATCCCCATCTGATGGAAGGCGGCAGTCGCCGCTACCGGCTCTGCCAGCTCTTCGAAGCTTCTCCCGTCCTTCATGTGCATCCTCCATTCGCAACCGAAAGAGAATTATTCCCAAAATGGGAAATAATTGCAAATCGGGAAACAGCCTCTCTCATGCTATGCTCAGATAGTCGAAGGGAAGTTATGGGCAAAGAGCGCAGAGGCGAAGATAGAAGGGTCATCAAGACACGCCGCGCGATACGCACGGCGCTCCTGGAGCTCCTGTCGTCCGATGATGCGGGAGATATCACAGCCCGCGATGTGGCCGAGCGTGCCCTCATCAGCAAGAAGACGTTCCTGGCACATTATGGAAGCGTCTCTTCTGCCATAGATGAGATGGAAGAAGAGGCCGTCGAGGCTATCGCCGATGTGCTCGACGAAGCGGAAGCAGTGGCAGACGAAGAGGGCTATGCACATGCCGCAGAATGCATCGCAGAGCTCGCCGAAGACCGTGCGTCGACCGTAGGCGCCCTCCTGCATACGAGGGTCAAGGACGATCTTGTGGCCAGGATCGAGCGCCTGGTGCATGATCGGGTCGTCTCTGCTGCAGGGCCTGACGCAGGGTCGCTCATCCCCGATTTCGTGGCAGGAGGCATCGTCTCTGCCTTCAGGCGCTGGGTCCAGGATGGAAGGCAACTTTGCGCAAGCGATCTGGTCCATAAGGTATCGGCACTCCTGGGGATGCTCGGGCACGGTAGCGGCCAGAGCGAAGAGCCGACAGATATCGTATAGGACATCAGGGCCCGGAGCGTGGCTCCAGGCCCTGATTCATTGCGGGATGTCTTTGCCGCTACGCTTCTGGATAGGCGATCTCGTCGGTACCTGAGAAGCGGGGAGCCTCCGAGTCCTCTGCATGATAGCGGCTCATGGAGTCCACGATCATGCGGTTCGCAGCAGGATAGATGCTTGTCTCATAGGACGTGACCGTGCCCTCGATCACGTCGCCGTCCACCTGGAGCGGAATCGGCTCGGAAGAGACGACGCGGATATCCTTGCCGGTGAAGGTCTGGATCTGGGGGCGTCCGATGCTCTTGCCGCTTCTGTCGAGGATGCCGGCAAAGATTGGCTTCAGCACATGCACGGCGTCGCTTGTCTCGAGCACGATCACATCGAGCAGGCCATCGTCCATGCGGCAGTCCGGCACGATCTCGATATCGCCCTGCATCATTGCGTTGTTCGCGACCATGCAGGTGATGCCATCGCATTCATGCACGACACCGTCAGCGAAGATCGTGAAGTGCGAGACGACAGGTCGGGGGTTCTCGAGGGCGGCTGCAAAGTAGGCAATCTCGCCCATGGACTTCTTGTTCGGGATGGCGGATGACATGAGCTGGGCATCGAAGCCCATGCCGCACATGAGGCCAAAGCCGCGGGAGTGCTCGGTTCCCTCAGCGTCGTGCCAGTGCACCTCGGCGATATCGGTGAGAGCCGTGTGCCCGACCCTGCAGGCACGCGCAAGCGCGGCAGGCTCCATTGCATTGCCGACATTTGCACAGAAGAGGTTTGCCGTGCCGGAGGGGAAGACGCAGGTCGCGACATCGCGGTAGCGCAGGGCATGGAGGAGGCCTGTGACGGTGCCGTCGCCGCCTGAAAGCACGCACACGTCGTAGTCCTCCGCATTGCGGACGAGCTCTTCGGGCGTCTCGCCGTCTGCAATCTCATGGAACGTGCAGGTGTCTCCCTGATGCACGAGAGAGCGCTCGAACTCGAAGATTGCGTCGGAGCCGAAGCCCGACTTGGGATTGTGGATTATGAGAGTTCGCATATATCCTCCCGGGGCGGGCCAGATGGGCAGCCCGGCCGCTATGATGGTTGAGGAGTGCTGGCGCTGCCAGCTTTCTTGCAAGTATACCCAGGGAACATCCCGAAGGAGTCGCGTGTATCTCACAGATGAAGCCGATGTCCGTGCCTTTGCAGAGCGTGCAGCCGCATCGAGCGTGCTCGCGGTAGATACGGAATTCCTGCGCGAGAAGACCTACTATCCGCGCCTGTGCCTTCTGCAGCTTGCCACGGCAGAAGAGTCCGCTATCGTCGATCCGATCCTTGTGAAGGACCTTTCCTGCATAGCCGATCTCTTCCGGGATACGCGCATCACGAAGGTGTTCCATGCCTGCGGACAGGACCTCGAGGTCATCTATGCCGCCATGGGCTGCGTGCCCGACCCGATCTTCGATACGCAGGTGGCAGCGGCATTTCTGGGACACAGGCAGCAGATTGGCTACGGCCCGCTTGTCGAGGCCTACTGCGGGGTGCACCTTGCGAAGGCAGAGTCGCTCACGGACTGGTCGAAGCGTCCGCTCGATGCAGCGCAGCTCCGCTATGCGGAAGAGGATGTGAGCTATCTCCCGGGCATCTATGAGCGCATGCTCTCAGAGCTCGTCGAGAAGGGAAGGCTTGGCTGGGTGCTTCCGGAGTTCCAGAGCATGCTCGATCCTTCGAAGATCGTGACAAAGCCTGAGGAGGCCTACCTCCATCTCAAGCGATCCACCTCGCTCACGAAATCGCAGCTTGCGATTGCACGCGAGATCTGCGCCTGGCGCGAGCGCGAGGCAGCACGCCTCGATGTGCCGAAGCGCTGGGTGCTCTCAGACGAGATCATCGTCGAGTGCTGCAGAAGGCAGCCGACGGTGCCGGCGCGGCTTCTGCGCATCCGTGGCACGGAGCAGCTCACGCAGGCCTCGATCGCAGCGGTCTGCAATGCAGTGAAGCGCGGTCTTTCTGCCGACATCTCCGATATCAAGGTCACCCACAGGCATGCCCGTCCCTCTGCCGAGACCGAGTCGGTCGTCGACCTCATGTATGCCCTGCTGCGCATCAAGGCGGACCGGTACGGGATCGCCTCGCAGGTCATAGCAACGCGTGATGACCTGCTCGAGTTCCTGAGGCACCCTGAGACGTCGCCGCTCTCCGCCTCCTGGAAGAAGGAGGTCATCGGAGACGACCTCACAAGGCTTCTCCAGGGCGAGATTGGCCTCACGGTGAAAGATGGGGGAATAGAGCTTCTGTAGCGTGCCTGTGCGCCTGTGTCAGATTCCTGTCGGATACTGGGTAGAAGATGGACACGTACACAGGACACAAGGAGTCGATTCATGCCGTACTACTATTTCTATGGGTTCGACCCGGCGTATCTTCTGCTGATCGTCGTCTCGACCATCCTGGGCATGGCAGCCCAGGGATATATCAGGAGCACATACCGCAAGTGGTCCAATGTCCCGGCATCGAGCGGCATGACGGGCGCGCAGGTTGCACGCCGCATGCTCGATGAGGGCGGTGCCTTCTCTGTCGGCATCACCGAGATCGGTGGCACCTTGACGGACAACTTCGACCCGAGGGACAACAAGCTCCATCTCTCGCAGGAGAACTTCTCTGAGGGCTCTGTCGCCTCGGTCGCTGTTGCCTGCCACGAGGCAGGACACGCCTGCCAGAAGGCCAAGGGCTATGTGCCCATGAAAGTGAGGACGGCGCTCGTGCCGGTCGTGAACTTCGCGACGAACGCCTGGACCGTCGTGCTGCTTCTGGGCATCTTCATGGGCCTCACCGGCTTTGTCCGTCTGGCGCTCATCCTCTTTGCCTTTTCCGTCATCTTCGAGCTCGTGACCCTGCCGGTCGAGATCGATGCCTCGAGGCGTGCTGTGAAATACCTTGCAGCCAATGGCGGAGGCATCGACGAGAAGGGTGCGAAGCAGGTCCTGACTGCGGCTGCCCTGACGTACGTCGCAGCAGCACTTGTCTCGATCCTGCAGCTTGTCTATCTGATGGGACGCTACAATGACCGGAACTAGCGAGCTTTCAGACGAGGCGCTGAGCGTCTCCGAGGCGGTTGCTGCCGCAAAGGGTGCGGTGGCATCGGTCGGCACCTTCCTCGTCACGGGCGAGGTCTCGGGCTTCCGTGGCCCCAATGCCAGGAGCGGACACTGCTACTTCGAGGTCAAGGACGATGCGTCCTCGATGTCGGTGATTGTCTGGCGCGGCGTCTATGCCGCCTCCGGCATCCAGCTCAAGGACGGCATGGAGCTCCTCATGAAGGGCAAGTTCGATGTCTACCAGGGCTCGGGCAGGCTCTCCTTCATCGCGAGCAAGATCATGGTGTCAGGAGAGGGGCTTCTGCGCCAGCAGGTCGCAGCGCTTGCGAGAAAGCTCGAGCGCGAAGGCCTCATGGACCCCTCCCGCAAGCGTCCCATCCCGCGCTTCTGTACGCGTGTCGCTGTCGTGACCTCCCTTTCCGGTTCTGTCATCGAAGATGTGCGCAGGACGCTCAAGCGCAGGAACCCGCTTGTCGAGCTCCAGATGGTCGGCGCCTCGGTCCAGGGATCGGAAGCGCCGAGAACCATGGTGAGAGCCTTGAAGATCGCTGCAGCGGCAAAGCCTGATGCGATCCTTCTTGTCCGTGGCGGCGGCTCCTTCGAGGACCTCATGGCGTTCAACGACGAAGGGCTTGCGCGTGCCGTGGCAGCCTGCCCCGTGCCGGTGATTACGGGAATCGGACATGAGCCTGACACTTCGATCTGCGACATGGTGGCAGACAGGAGATGCTCGACGCCGACCGCTGCGGCCGAGTCGGTGGCACCGGCTCTGGATGAGATCGTGACGACCCTGAACGAGCGCCAGGTACGTCTTGGACGTGCCTTCGGGACAACGCTCGAGCGCGAAGGGGAGAAGCTTTCCCACGCAGAGCAGCTCATGAGCTCTGCCATGACAGGAAGGCTCGGTCGCGAGCAGGTGCACCTCGAGTCTCTGGCAAAGCACCGCTGCTTCACGGACCCGATGTCCTTCATCGAGGACAGAAGATCTCAGCTTGAGCTTTCCGAGCAGCGCCTCCACGACGCGATTCCGCATGCGCTCGAGGGGCAGGAGAAGGACCTCAGCCACATGGCTGTGCGTCTCACGGGTGCCGCTACCAGGATGCTCGTTCCTTACGAGGCAGAGGTGAAGCGTGCTGCAGCGACGCTCGATGCGCTCTCGCCCCTGAAGGTCCTGGGCCGTGGCTACGCAATCGCAAAGGACAAGGACGGCCATGTCGTGAGCGATGCAGAAAAGCTTTCGCCTGGAGACGAGCTCAATGTGATGCTCGGACATGGTACGGTGACGACAGAAGTGAAGGGCGTCGATGTTTCGGCGCAGACAAGATAGGAGATTTCCATGGCTGAAGAGCTGCCGAAGGTAGAGGACATGAGCTTCAAGGAGGCTTCCGTCGAGCTTGAGCGCATCGTGCGCTCTCTCGAAGCAGGAGACCTCGAGCTCGAGGATTCGCTTGCCCAGTATGCACGCGGCGTCGAGCTCCTGAAGAGCCTGCGCGACAGGCTCGCACATGCCGAGCAGAAGGTGCAGGTGCTCCTCGATGCCTCGAAGGAAGAGGTGGCACCGGATACGACCGCTGCTCCCTCTACGGCATACCTGGACGAGTAGGTGAGGATTGCTGTCTGTGCCGAAGTTGTGGCATCCAAGCTCGGCTTTGCGGCGCAGCTGAGAGAGTAGACTGGACCCAACATCCGCGAATGGAAGGAGCAGGTGCTATGAGCGACTGCATTTTCTGCAAGATTGCAAACGGCGAGATTCCGACCGATATGGTCTACGAGGACGACCTCGTGGCGGCATTCAAGGACGTGAATCCGCTCACGCCGGTCCATGTGCTCGTCGTGCCGAAGAAGCACTACGCGAACATCGTGGACAATGTGCCGGCTGAGGTCCTTGCTGCGATGGCCCACGCAATCGACGTCGTGACGAAGCAGTATGGCCTCGACAAGACCGGCTTCCGCTGCATCACGAATACCGGCGACGATGCAGGGCAGTCCGTGCATCACTTCCACATCCACATCCTGGGTGGCAGGAAGCTCGACCCGGAGGCCGGCGAGGGCAAGAAGTAGCGAGCCTGAGGCGAGAGGCGCTGCGTAAGCAGCGCCTCTTTTGCTCTGCGGGATATGCATTGAATCCCTTGCTGAGAATGCATTTTTTTATGAAGCGATGGCGCTCATGCGAATAATGCGCCACCTTGCCGAGATGGGCACTGGGATGGGATATCTGCGGCAAGTAGAGTATCATTGACATGTCTGTGTTGGGAGGGCACCCTCCCTGAGAGAGGAGACTCATGATTGTACTTGTCATCAACGCTGGCAGCTCTTCGCTGAAGTATCAGCTGCTCGACACGAAGACCCGCGAAGTCTATGCCAAGGGCAACTGCGAGCGCATCGGTATCGATGGCTCCTTCATCGGCCACGAGGAGCGTGGCGGCGAGAAGCAGAAGCTCGAGGTCGCGCTTCCCGACCACAAGACGGCTGTGAAGCATGTCTTCGATATCCTCGCCGAGGCAGGCTTCGATACGGACAAGATCCAGGGCATCGGCCACCGCGTCGTTCAGGGTGGCTGGTACTTCCCCGAGTCCAAGGTCGTCACCGACGAGACCCTCTCCTGGGTCCGCGAGGTCGCACCGCTCGCACCGCTCCACAACTACGCAGAGGCTGACGTAATCGAAATCTGCCGCGAGATGTTCCCTTCCATCGGCAATGTGATCGTCGCCGATACGTCCTTCCACTACAACATGCCTGAGAAGGCATGGCGCTACGCCCTGCCGCGCGACGTCGTGGACAAGCTGCACATCCGCAAGTACGGCGCACACGGCACTTCGCATCGCTACATCTGGAAGGAGACCTCCGAGTTCCTGAAGGGCGACGTGCACAAGCTCGTCTCCTGCCACCTCGGCTCTGGCGCCTCCCTTTCCGCTATCGAGGATGGCCACGACATGGACACCACGATGGGCCTTACGCCGCTTGATGGCCTCATCATGGGCACCCGCTGCGGCACGATCGACCCGGCTACGGTCTGCTACCTTCAGCGCGTCGGTGGCTACTCGGTCGACGAGGTCGACACGATGATGAACAAGCAGTCCGGCCTGCTTGCACTCTCTGGTGTCTCTTCCGACTCCCGCGACATCGAGGCTGGTGCCGAGAAGGGCGACAAGAACTGCCAGATGGCGCTCGAGATGTTCTACTACCGCACGAGCCAGCTCATCGCCGAGATGGCACAGTCCATGCACGGCTTCGACACGATGGTCTTCACGGCCGGCATCGGCGAGAACTCGGCAGAGATGCGCTACGGAGTGGCACACGAGCTCGAGTGGCTCGGCGTCAAGATCGACCCCGAGAAGAACGCAGTGCGCTCCGGCGACCCGCGTATCATCTCGACGGACGACTCTTCTGTCAAGGTCCTCGTCGTTCCTACGAACGAGGAGCTCATGATCGCCCTCGACGTCGAGGCACTCCTCGGCTAATCGCCCAAGCCCATATGGTCCTGAACAAGGCGGAGCTTCCTCCGGGAGGCTCCGCCTTTCTTATGGCTTCTTGGCTCGGATGCTGGAAGCCAATGTTCATAGAAGGGGCGATAGCCCGCCTCCATTGGCCGGCTGCCGAAGCATCAGAGGCTACAGATAGATAGACTGAACCTGTATATGGGCTAAATGCACGTTCTCCATATCGCAGCCGCGCACTTCTCTTTTCCGACAGCCGTATCCATCTCTGCAAGGAGGCGGCGGCATGAAGAAGGAAACGCGTGACCCCTTCATCCTGCTTGTGGCTATCAGCTTGAGCTTGTCTGTGACTGCGGGCTTCTGATTCTGAGCTGGCACAGGACACCCCGCTGGATCTCTAGATGTCCGTCCTTGGAGGCATGTGGGCTATTTCGGAAGCATCCTTATCAGTCTCTTCATCTTCCGGTCGCTGTGGAAGAGGCTTCCAAAGAAGGACTGATGCTGCCTGGCTCCGCATGATATGCGCTGGGTTGTGTCCAGCGGCGGGGTTTCGGCAACAATGTGGAGGCCTGGTCCGAGAAGACGGACCAGGCCTCCATCTCATGCGTCTCTTGCAGATGAGCGCTTTGTCCCATTCCTGTGTTTCAGCAGCTCGTCCAGGCCTATCTCCTAGAACGGACGGATCGTGAAGGTGCGGGAAAGCTCTTCTCCCGGCTCGAGGAAGAGCATGCCGCGCTTCTTCTCGAACTCGTCGGTCTCGTCCTTGGCAGCAGCGACGCCGACCCAGGGCTCGACGGCGACGAAGGGTGCGTCGTTCTCGGCAGACCAGACGCCGAGATAGGGGAAGCCGTCGAAGGAGAGCTCGACACCGTGGCCGCTCTTCTTTCCGAAGAGCTGGACACGGTTTTCCGGTACATCGTGGAGCGTGAGCGTGAGATAGCGCTCGAAGAGGCCATGTGTGAGCGGAAGCGTATCGGAAGTGCCGAGCGAGGACATCTGGCTGAAGTCCTCAAGGCCCTCTGTGTCGATGGCTGCGGTCTCGATATCCCAAGGTGCAGCGAAGCGGAGCTCATAGTCCTCGAAGGACTCATCTGTGCCGGCTACCGGCACATTGAAGGCAGGATGGCCGCCGAGCGTGAAGGGAAGCGTCACCTTGCCCGGATTCTTCACGGTATAGGTCTGGGAGAGCTTCTCGCCGTCTACCGCATAGGTCATCTCGAGCACCCAATCGTACGGGAAGCTCTTCTTCGTCTCATCGGTCGACTCCACATGGAACGTGACGGACGAGCTGTCCTTCTTTGCCACTGAATGCTCCATGTTTCTGGCAAGGCCATGGCGGGAGAGATGGATGTCGCCCTGCTCGCTCGTGGCAAACCCGTTCCTGAGCACGCCGACGATAGGGAAGAGGATGGGGGCGCATCTCGGCCACCACTTCGGATCCCTCTGCCAGAGGTACTCGGTGCCATCGAGTGCCAGGCTCATGAGCTGTGCGCCGTGGGAATCGATTGCAGCAGAAAGGGGACCGGACGAGATCTTTTCTATGGTGCTCATGGGCAGCTCCTTAAGGATATGCACGAAATGCAGAACGCAACCATCATAGCGCCGAAGCATGCTCACGCGTCCTCGTCCCGGCTGGCGGCACAGCAGACGGATAGATGGGCTGCAGACAGGGAAGGCGTCCTGTGTCCAAATGGACGGAAATGAAACGAATTGACGCATGTGTGGTACCCAGCAGGGAACAAGAAGTGAGGCGGGCAGAACGATTCCTGATTGGCTGCATGACGGAAACGCTTCCGGCATGTTAACGATTCAATGCAGTTTTTTGTAGTCCGCTAGAATTTTATGTGCTGGTTTCAAGGATGGTCTATCTGCGCGCAAGGTGCGCGCACCCGTTAGGAGGATGTATCGTGATCGAAGAAGAGCTTGCACACGCTGGCATTGCAGCGCATGAGGGCAAGGTGCTGGTCGACGCCGCTCCTGCCGTGCTTGTAGAAGAGGCCCTGAAGAAGGGCGAGGGCGAGCTGACCTCGACCGGCGCATTCGCAGTCTACACCGGCAAGTATACGGGACGCTCTCCGAAGGACCGCTTCATTGTCGATACGCCTGATGTGCATGACAAGATTGCCTGGGGCACCGTGAATGTGCCGATGAGCGTCGAAGGCTACCAGCACATCAAGGAGAAGATCTGCTCCTACCTTGCAAAGCGTGACCTCTATGTGATCCATGCCTATGCTGGCGCGAACAGGGCACACTCCCGCAAGTTCGAGGTCGTCTGCGAGCTGGCAAGCCAGGCACTCTTCTCGAAGCAGCTCCTCGTGCGTCCGACCGATGAAGAGCTTGCATCGTATGGCATGCCTGACTTCACGGTCCTTGCAGCTCCTGGCTGCAAGTGCGACCCGGCGGTCGATGGCACGCACTCCGAGGCCTGCATCCTCATCAATTTCCAGGAGCATGAGATCTTGGTCCTCGGCTCCCGCTACTCGGGCGAGATCAAGAAGTCGGTCTTCTCGACGATGAACTACCTTACGGTCGAGGAGGACAACATCCTTCCTATGCACTCGTCTGTGAACAAGGATCCCGAGACCGGCGAGACGGCAGTCTTCTTCGGCCTTTCCGGCACCGGCAAGACGACGCTTTCTGCCGACCCGAAGCGCATCCTTGTCGGCGACGACGAGCATGCCTGGGGCGACGATGGCGTCTTCAACTTCGAGGGCGGCTGCTACGCAAAGTGCATCCGCATCTCTCCGGAGACCGAGCCTGACATCTTCAATGCCATCAAGTTCGGCTCTGTCTGCGAGAATGTCGTCCTCGACGACAAGCGCGTGGCCGACTACGACGATGCCAAGTACACGGAGAACACCCGTGTCGCCTACCCGATCGAGAATATCCCGAATTCCGATCCTTCGGGCTGCGGCAAGGTCCCCTCTGTCGTCATCTTCCTGACGGCCGATGCCTTCGGCGTGCTTCCGCCGATCTCCCGTCTTGACCGCAATGGCGCCATGTACCACTTCATCTCCGGCTTCACCTCGAAGGTCGCCGGCACGGAGCGCGGCATCACGGAGCCGCAGCCGACGTTCTCGACGCTCTTCGGCGAGCCGTTCATGCCGCTGAACCCGCTCACCTATGCCCAGATGTTCGGCGAGCGCATGGAGCGCTATGGCACCCGCGTCTACCTCGTGAACACTGGCTGGACCGGTGGCCCTTACGGCACCGGCAAGCGCATGAAGCTTGCCTATACCCGTGCCATGGTCACAGCAGCCCTCAATGGCTCTATCGAGAATGCTGAGTTCGTGCACGACAAGGTCTTCAACGTCGATGTGCCGCAGACAATCGAGGATGTCCCGTCCGAGCTCCTGAATCCGCGTGACACGTGGGCCGATCCTTGTGCCTACGATGCAGCAGCAAGGAAGCTTGCCTCCATGTTCGAGGAGAACTGCGCCAAGAAGTATCCGGACATGGCACCCGAGATCAAGGCTGCTGGTCCCTGCTCCACGGCAGAATAGGGAAGAGCTCAGAGCCTATTCGAGAGGGTCCCTTCGGGGGCCCTCTTTCTCTATGCAGAGAAGATGCTGGCATGAAAAAGGAGGCCCCGGAAAACCGGAGCCTCCATAGGTGCGTGTGGAGAGAAGCTACTCTGCCATCTGTGCCTGGACAGCGGTGATTGCGACGACGCCCACGATATCCTGTGCGGAGCAGCCGCGGGACAGATCGTTCACCGGCTTTGCGATGCCCTGGAGGATCGGGCCATAGGCCTCGGCGCCAGCGAAGCGCTGGACAAGCTTGTAGCCGATGTTGCCGGCCTCGAGATCCGGGAAGACGAGGACATTGGCATGTCCTGCAACCTCGGAACCCGGTGCCTTGAGCTCAGCCACGGACGGGACGAGGGCAGCGTCGAGCTGCAGGTCGCCGTCGAGGGCAAGCTCGGGGTTCTTCTCCTGGGCAAGCTTCGTTGCCTCCTGGACCTTCGTCGGGATGTCGCCCTTTGCGGAGCCCTTCGTGGAGAAGGAGAGCATAGCGACCTTCGGGTCGGAGCTCATGTACTTCTTCCAGGACTCGGCAGAGGCAAGAGCGATCTCGGAGAGCTCTTCTGCGGTCGGTGCGATGTTGAGGCCGCAGTCAGCGAAGAGCAGCGTGCCGTTGTCGCCGTACTCGGCCTTGTCCGTGCACATGATGAAGAAGGCAGAGACGAGCTTGGTGCCCGGAGCGGTCTTCAGGATCTGGAGTGCCGGACGAAGGGTGTTGGCCGTGGAGTGGCAGGCGCCGGACACGAGGCCGTCAGCGTCTCCTGCCTTGACCATCATCGTGCCGAAGTAGGTGGCGTCGTCCATCTGCTTCCTGGCGTCTTCGATGGTGACGCCCTTCTTCTTGCGGAGCTCGGCAAAGAGCTCGGCGTAGGCTTCATGCTTCTCTGCGGTCTTGGGGTCGATGACCTCGACACCCTCGACAGAGATCTTGGCAGGGTCGCCGAGGATAACGAGCTTGGCGAGGCCCTCCTTCACGATCTCCTTTGCAGCCTCGATGGTGCGCGGATCTTCGCCCTCGGGCAGGACGATCGTCTTGAGGTCAGACTTGGCCTTCTGCTTCATGCGGTCTAGAAAGCTGCTCATCATTGCTCCTTCTGAGAGGCCAGCCGCATATGGGCTGTTTGTATGCTTCTCGCCAAACGTTTCGGTCATGGACGCTTTCATTATAGGGTCGCGTGCTAGAATCTTCAAAGAATTAAGCTCCATTGGGCGCAGCGCGTTGATGGGGCTGCGCTTTTTTCTATAGGGCAAGCAAGTGGCGCAAGCGCCAGTCAGTGAGGTTGTATGAATATCGCACATGGTCTGCCGGATAATTTCAATGCTGACAGCTACGACGTCCTCGTCGTCGGTGCGGGTTATGCAGGAGCAGTATGTGCCCGCCGCCTGGCAGAGGCCCTGAACTTCAAGGTCTGCATCGTTGAGCGCCGCGACCACATCGCGGGCAACGCCTACGACTATGAGGACGAGGCAGGCATCCTCGTCCACAAGTATGGTCCGCATATCTACCATACGTACAACGACCGCGTGCATGACTTCCTGTCCCGCTTCACTGAGTGGACGGACTATCAGCACAAGGTGCTTGCAAACATCCATGGCACGCTCATGCCGGTGCCGTTCAACCACCAGTCGCTGAAGCTTGCCTTCGGCGAGGAGAAGGGCGAGCACCTCTACCGCAAGCTCGTCGCAACGTTCGGCCAGGACAAGAAGGTCCCCATCCTCGAGCTCCGCGAGAAGAACGATCCTGAGCTCGCTGAGGTTGCAGACTACGTCTACGAGAACGTCTTCCTGCACTACACGATGAAGCAGTGGGGCAAGACTCCCGACCAGATCGATCCTGCTGTCATGGGCCGCGTGCCGGTCTTCGTCGGCGACGACGACCGCTACTTCCCGCAGGCACCGCACCAGGGCATGCCGAAGGATGGCTACACGAAGCTCTTCGAGAACATGCTGAACCACGACCTGATCGATGTCTTCCTCGATGTCGATGTCCGCTCAATCATGCAGCTCACCGACACCTCTGTCATGGTGTGCGGCAAGCCTTATGGCGGCGAGGTCATCTACACCGGCGCTCTCGACGAGCTCTTCGGCTTCGACGAGGGTCCGCTTCCGTACCGCACGGTCGACATGGTCTTCGAGACGCTTCCCGAGGACCTGTTCCAGCCGGTCGGCACCGTGAACTACACGGTTTCCGAGAACTTCACGCGCATCACGGAGTTCAAGAACATGACAGGCCAGGTCGTTCCCGGCAAGACCACGATCATGCGCGAGTACTCCCGCACGTATCTTCCGGGCGTCGGCGAGACCCCGTACTATGTCATCAACGAGCCTGAGAACATCGAGCTCTATCATGGCTACCGCGACCGTGTCGCGAAGCTCGTGAACTTCCATCCGGTGGGCAGGCTTGCAGAGTACCGCTACTACGATATGGACGGCGTAACGGCATCAGCTCTCGAGCTTTCCGACGAGATCATTGCCCATCATTAGGGGGAGTATGCGCAAGACGATAACCTTCGGCATTCCCTGCTACAACTCCGCCGAGTACATGGACCACTGCATCTCGTCCATCCTCGATGGATCGGGACGGGCCGAGGATGTCCAGATTGTGATTGTGGACGATGGCTCCGTGAAGGACAACACGGCTGAGAAGGCCGATGAATGGCAGGAACGCTATCCTGACATCATCAAGGCTGTCCATCAGCCGAATGGCGGCCACGGCATCGCGGTCCTTTCCGGCCTCAAGAACGCTGACGGCGTCTATTACAAGGTCGTCGACTCCGATGACTGGCTGGATGCAGACGCGCTCCAGGCGCTTCTGGCAAAGCTCCGCGAGTTCATCGAGACCGATACCCGTGTCGACCTCGTGATCACGAACTATGTATATGAGCATGTCGAGGACGGCAAGCAGAATGTCGTGGACTATGGCTTCGCACTGCCGAAGAACAAGATCATGGGCTGGGACCAGATCGGCCACTTCAACATGAGCCAGAACCTCCTCATGCACTCGCTCTGCTACCGCACGGACGTCCTGCGCCGGGGCGGCATCCCCATGCCTGCGCATACATTCTACGTGGACAACATCTATGCCTATGTGCCGCTGCCACGCTGCGAGACTCTTTATTACCTCGATGTGGACCTCTACCGCTACTTCATCGGCCGCGAGGACCAGTCAGTAAACGAGTCGGTCATGACGAGCAGGATCGACCAGCAGCTCAGGATCACGCGCATCATGATGCATTCCTATCACCTGTACGACGACATCAAGTCGCGCAAGCTCAGGAACTACATGCTGAACTACTTCACGCTCATGATGGCAGTCTGCTCGATCTTCTCGAAGCTCTCCGACAAGCCGGGTGCCGAGGACAACCTCAAGGCCATCTGGTGCGAGCTCCAGCACTACGACGAGAAGATGTACGCGAGGGCGCGCCGCGGCCTTGTGGGCATCGCGACGAACTTCCCGACCGAGACCGGCAAGAAGGTCACGATCGGCATCTACCACATCGCCCAGAAGCTCGTGAAGTTCAACTGAGCATCTGAACAAGAACACGTAAGAAGGCGCCAGTCCCTTGGACCGGCGCCTTCTTCTATCTCTGGAATTTCTTGTCTCAGATTTCGGAATCGAAGCTCGATGCAGCCTTGAGGCCGAAGGCAGGCCTGGCTTCGCGTGCGGCATCCGCAATCGCGCGCTCGATGGCCCGCACGGCAAGCGTGCCGACGAGGTCGACGGGTGTCTCCAGGGAGCCGGAAGCCATCACGAAGATCGTGTCGCCGTCGTTTGTCGTGTGCGTCGGCCGTATCGCATGGGCGTAGCCGTCTGCTGCCATCTGCGCGACCTTTGTTGCCTCTGCCTTCGTGAGGCGGGCGTTCGTGACGATGCAGGAAATCGTCGTATTCGTGCGGGCAAGCGGCATCACGAGCGATGTGCTGGCAGCGATGAGCGCATCCTCTTCGTTGACAATGTGCGTGCCGTCCTCTGAGAGGAGTCCTGAGAGGGGTTTTCCTGTCTCGGGGTCACATATGTTGCCGACAGCATTGACGGCGCTCAGAGCGCCTACGAGAAGCTCTCCGGCAGACTCAACATCCTCGCCGAGGCCGCTCTTCATGGAGCGCTCAGGCCCTTCGAGCTTGCCGACCGTGCAGCCGCATCCGGCACCCACATTGCCGCGGGCGAGCGGCTTATCCTTCTCCTCGAAGGCATTGGCGACAGATTGGGCGCCCTCTTCCATGCCGGGGCGCACCGTAGCAGAGCCGCAGGCAAGGTCGAAGAGGCAGGCAGAGGAGACGATAGGGACGATGCCGACACCGACATCGAGGCCCACACCCCTGCGCTCAAGCTCCTCAGCAGCGCCAGAAGCGGCTGCAAGGCCGTATGCGGAGCCTCCGGAGAGCATGACGCAATGGAGGACATTCACGGTCTCCTCGGGCCTGAGAAGGTCTGTCTCGCGTGTTGCAGGTGCTCCTCCACGCACGTCCACAGCGCCTGTCGCACCTTTCGGGCAGACGATGGCAGTGCATCCTGTTCCTGCCTCTGCCAGCGTTGCGTGCCCTGCAAGAAAGCCCGGGATGTCACGGATGGATCTATGCATGCTCGTTTCCTCCTCTGAGGATATCTTCGACGAGAGCTGTGCCATAAGAGGGTGCCATGAGCTCGCGGACGACGCGGGTGAGCGGAAGTCCCATGATCGTGTAGAAGTCGCCTTCGATATGCTTCACGAGCAGGCGCCCTCTGCCCTGGATCCCATAGGCTCCTGCTTTGTCGGACGGCTCTCCTGACGCCACATAGGCAGCAATCTCCTCATCGCTCAGCTCATAGAACGTGACCTTGGCCGTATCGACAAGCGAATGCACAGAGCCATCCTTCACGAAGGCAGCTCCGGTCGAGACAAAGTGTGTCGCACCGGAAAGCTCATGGAGCATCTCTTCCGCGTGAGCGGTATCTCTGGGCTTTCCCAGCACCTCTCCCGACTCAAGCCAGACGATCGTGTCGGCAGCAAGGATGGCAGGGGAGGAGGCATCGTCTGCATGGCGGTGAGCTACCGCTTCTGCCTTCGTCTTTGCAAGACGCTCGACCAAGGCTTCGGGGGCCTCGCCGGCATGTCTCGTCTCGTCGATGTCTGCCGGCTCGACGGTGGGTGCAAATCCTGCCTGCATGAGGATCTCGAGCCTTCTCGGCGACTGCGACGCAAGTATCAAAACAAGACCTCTTTCCAGAAAAAAGGCGGAGGCAAAAGCCCCCGCCCTCTGTGCCAGATATGGCAGATGCTACTCGACGGTAATTGCGCCGACGGGGCAGTTGTCTGCCGCCTCCTGTGCGGAGTCCTCGTTCTCCTCGGGAACCTCGTCGACGATAGCCTCAGCGGTGCCCTCGTCGCCGATTGCGAAAACCTCGGGGCAGGTGCTCTCGCAGAGACCGCAGCCGATGCACTCTTCGCTGACAGATGCCTTCATGATGTCATCCTCTCACTTGTTCTGACATAAGGTGGCCCGAGCCCCTCGCTCAGGCACGTACCTTTTGTACACTTTCTTGCCCAGAAACGCCAGTGTCTTGCAAACCTTTTTGGCAGTCGGTGGACAATGCCGTCCATCTTCTGCCGAAAATATCTCTCTGAGCCCCCCGGAAAGGACCGAAGGCTCAGAGAGAAAGGCTGCTGCTGTGGATGACAATCTATCGCTGGGCAGGACGCACACGCTTGAGCAATGTCACGGTCTCGACGTGGAAGCTCTGGGGGAAGAGATCGACAGGCTGCATCTTCTTGGCCTCGAACGTGCCTTCATCCTCGAAGCGGGCGATATCGCGGGCAAGCGTTGCCGGATCGCATGAGACATAGGCGATGGCACGTGCCGGCTGCTCGGAGAGCTGATGAACGACATCTGCGGCAAGTCCTGCACGCGGCGGATCGACGACGATGATGTCAGCGTCAGTATCAGGAAACTCGCGTCCTGCATCGCCGCCGATCGCATCGACATTCTCGAGACGGGCATCCTTGAGGTTGCGGCTGAGGTCGCGGACGGCCGGGCCATAAGACTCGACAGCAGAGACGAAGGAGGTGCGCTCGGCAAGCGGCAATGTGAACGTGCCGGCGCCGCAGTAGAGATCCATCGCCTCATCGTCCTCGTCAGGCTCGAGCCAGTCGAGGACTGTGTGCACGAGCGTCTCTGCGCCCTTCGTGTTGACCTGGAAGAAGGAAGGGGCTGAGATGCGCATTGTGTTGTGGACAAGGCGCTCAGACCAGAAGCCATCTCCTGCCAGGCACTCGACACCTGCAATCTTCCGTGCCTTCTGCGGTCCCTTGGACATGACTCGCACGAGCGAGGTGACCTTGGCGCCTTCGGTGATGACCTTCGCGGCGGCAGCGCGCGGGAAGGCGGAAGGAGACGTCCAGAGGGCGACCTCCGTTGCATGCGTGCGGGCGGAGGTGCGGATGCCGATGCGGTCGAACGTGAGTCCGTGGAAGTTCGCAAGATAGGTCACAGAGCCAGACACTGCCTTCACGAGCTTCTCTGAGCCCTTCTGGAGAAGCGGGCAGGTCGGGACCTTGATGACAGAGCCATCGAGAGCATGCATGCCGACGATGGTGCGCTTGCCCTGACGGGCAAAGGCAAGCTCGACCTTGTTGCGGTAGCCCCAAGGATCTCCTGGCGCGGCGCAGGGAAGGACAAGCTCCTCTGCTCGGTCCTGGGGGATGTGCCCGATGCGGACAAGCGCATCCACGACATGAGCCCTTTTGGCCTCGAGCTGGGCCTCGTACCTGATATTGCCCCAGGGGCAGCCGCCGCAGATGCCGACAAAGGGGCAGGGTGCCTTCACACGGTCAGGCGATGCCTCAAGGATACGGACCGTCTTCGCCTTCGCGAAGCGCTGCCCTTCTTCATAGATCTCTGCCTCGACGGTATCGCCGGGAATGGCGCCCTGGACGAAGATGGCACGGCCATCTTCGTCTCTGGCTATGGCGTCCGGTCCATAGGTGAGCCGGTCGATCTTGAGCTGTATGGTCTTCGATGCTGCTTCTGCCATGTGCTAGCGGTCACCCCCAAAGAGGGTCCTGAAGGCCTCGCCGAAGAGGTGCCCTGCACGGGCAAGGCGCGAAGGCTGAGGCGCAGGAGCCTGGTAGGGGCGCGGCGCTGGCTTCGGTGCAGGTGCCGCTGCAGGCGCTGGAGCGGGCTTGGGTGCAGCCGCTGGTGCCGCTGCAGGAGCTGCGGCCTTCGGTGCAGGTTCCGGTGCAGGTGTGGGGATAGGCTCGGGTGCCGCTGCAGGAGCAGGTGCAGGAGCAGCATGCTTCGGAGCGGGTGCAGGTGCTGCTGCCTCTGCCTCCTCGCGCGCCTCTTCTTCGGCAGCGAGCTTTGCGTCTGCATCAGACACGAACGGCTCGAGCAGGGTCGGAATCTCAGGTACCGGCGTGGATTCGAGGCCGGGATGCGAACGTCTCCAGGCAAGCTTCATGAGCTCATCCTGACTGTTGATGGCAGCTTCGCCCTCTGCCCTCGGAATCGGCTCCCAGGTGCCATCCACGGTTAGTTGGCGTGCCTTCACATTGTCGGCAAGCTGCAGGTTCATGTACTTGATCACAAGCTGGCGGCAGACAGGGTCCTTCACCGGGTAGGCAATCTCGACGCGGCGCTCCGTGTTTCTTGTCATCATGTCGGCACTCGAGAGGTAGACCGTGTCGATCTTGGCGCCGAAGGCGTAGACACGGGCATGCTCGAGGAAGCGGCCGACGATCTGGTGGACGATGAGGCCATCGGTCTTGCCGGGCACGTTTGCCTTGATGCAGCAGATGCCGCGGACGATCAGGATGACACGGACGCCTGCCTCGCAGGCCTCGGAGATCTTGTCGATCACGTCACGGTCGGTGAGCGAGTTCATCTTGAGGAAGGCCTGGGCAGGCTCGCCTGCGCGGGCACGTGCAATCTCGCGGTCGAGGCCGCCCATGATCTGGGGCTTGAGCCCGATCGGGGCGACACGAAGATACTTGTAGCGGCCGGCAAGGTTTCCGAGCGAGAGGTTCCTGAAGAAGGCGTTGCCGTCCTCGCCGATGCCCGGATGTGCCGTCATGAGCATGAAGTCGGAGTAGAGACGTGCGGTCTTCTCATTGAAGTTGCCGGTGCCAAGGCACGTGATGCGCGTGAACTTGCCGCCGTCGTGGTAGGTGATCTGGCAGATCTTCGAATGGACCTTGTAGCCCTCCTGGCCATAGATGACGGTGCAGCCGGCATCTTCGAGGCGCTCTGCCCAGGCGATGTTGTTCGCCTCGTCGAAGCGGGCGCGGAGCTCCATCAAGACCGTGACATCCTTTCCATTCTCGGCAGCAGCGATGAGGCTCTCGCAGAGGCGGGAGTGCTTCGCGACACGGTAGAGCGTGATCTTGATCGTGATGCAGGAGTCATCGGTCGATGCCTCGCGCAGAAGGTCGAGAAGCGGATCCATCGACTCATACGGATAGAAGAGCAGGACGTCGTGGTCCTCGATCTGCTCCCTCATCGGGACGCCCTTCTTCACCATCGGCGACAGCTGCGGCTCGAACGGGCTGTAGAGGAGCTGTGCACGCTCGGACTTCGGGATCATGTCCTCGAGCGCGAAGATGTAGCCCTGGTCGAGCGAGGAGCGCACATGGAAGACGCGCTCGGGTGTGAGGCCAAGCTCCTTGCGGATGAGCTTCTCATGGTTCTTGGAGAGCGTGCCCTCGACTTCGAGGCGGATCGGCTGAAGGCGCATGCGCTTCTTCAGCACCTTCTTCATGTGGAGGCGGTAGTCCTCCTCTTCCTCGACGCCCTCGCCGTCAGGATCGATGTCGGCGTTCCTGGTGACGCGGATCGTGGCGGCGCCCGCCGGCACATAGGAGCCGAAGCAGCTGCCGAGCTCCTGGATGATGAGGTCCTCGAGCAGGACATAGCGCATATGGCGGTCATCGCCCGGAAGCATCACGATGCGGTCGAGCGAAGGCGGCACCTCGATCATGCCGAGGACGCCGGACTCCTCCGGGCCGTCAAGCGAGGTGAGGACATAGAGGACGCCGTTCCTGAGGTTCGGGAACGGGTGCCTCGGATCTATGACCAGAGGCGAGATGACGGGGGCGACCTGCGTCTCGAAGCTCTTGTGAAGAGACACCATGTCGGCGTCGGTCAGGTCCTGGGCAGACACATGGATGAGGCCATGGGCTGCCAGCGCCTCCTCGAGCTCCTCGAAGGCACGGTCATGCTTCTCGAGATACTCGGGCAGAAGCGAGAGCAGCGTGGCCAGCTGCTCGGAGGGCGTCATGTTGCTCTTGTTGTCGGATGGCTGCTTCTTCAAAGCCGAGAGGTCCGTCAAGCCGCCGACACGGATCATGAACCACTCGTCGAGGTTCGAGGAGAAGATCGAGACGAACTTGAAGCGCTCGAAGAGCGGCACGGATGGGTCGAAGGCCTCATCGAGGACGCGGTTGTCGAAGCGCAGCCAGCTCACCTCGCGGTTCTGCGTGTAGGAGTAGTCGCGCTTGCGCTTGCCTTCGCCGTCGATCTCGGTCTCGTTGTCGGCGAACTTGGCAGCGCGGTGCTCGAGATCGGTGCTGACGGAATCCGTTTCAGGTGCAGCGTCGGGCACGGCCTTCGTCGCGGCGTCCTGATTGGCAGCGTTGCCTGCATCTGCTGTAACCATGATCTTGCCTTCCTTTCGAAGGGGCAGAGATATGTAAAAGAGGTAGCAGATATATTCTAGCAGCTGGCATCTCAGCTGAATGTAAAGCCTGATGGTTACGCCGATATCGTATGCCCGAAACATGTTCGACGTCTGCATGCGCTACGCTTAATCCACACTGCAGGCCATATGACGAGTCGGAGGCAAATACATGAGCGTGAACCTCAGCGGCAGGAGCTTTCTGAAGCTTCTCGATTTCACTCCTGAAGAGATCGAGTATCTCCTCGATCTCTCGGCAGAGCTCAAGCGCAAGAAGCATGCAGGGGAGCCGCACCGCTACCTCGAGGGCAAGAACATCGTGCTCCTCTTCGAGAAGACATCGACGCGCACACGCTGCTCGTTCGAGGTCGGCGGCCACGATCTCGGCATGAATGTCACCTATCTCGATCCCGGCACCTCGCAGATGGGCAAGAAGGAGTCCATCGAGGATACGGCCCGGGTCTTGGGCCGCATGTTTGACGGTATCGAGTACCGCGGATTCGCGCAGGAGCGCGTCGAGACCCTCGCCAAGTATGCGGGCGTCCCTGTCTGGAATGGCCTCACGACCGAGTTCCACCCGACGCAGATGATTGCAGACATCCTCACGATGCGTGAGGAGTTCGGACGCGACCTGCATGGACGCAAGCTCACGTTCATGGGCGATGCCAGGAACAACGTCGCCAACTCCCTCATGGTCGTCTGCGCAAAGCTCGGCATCGACTTCTGTGCCTGCGGACCGAAGGAGAACATGCCGGAAGAGGGTCTTGTCGCTACCTGCGAGAAGATTGCCGCCGAGACAGGCGCTCATCTCACCTTCACGTCCGATGTCGCAGAAGGTGCAAAGGATGCTTCTGTCATCTATACGGACATCTGGGTCTCCATGGGCGAGCCCGACGAGCTCTGGGGCAAGAGGATCGAGCTCATGCGTCCCTACCAGGTGAACGAGAAGATGTTCGAGGCCGCAGCCCCCGATGCGATCTTCATGCACTGCCTGCCGAGCTTCCATGACCGGAAGACCACAATCGGAGAGAAGATCTTCGAGAAGTATGGCCTGCCCGAGCTTGAGGTCACAAACGACGTCTTCGAGGGCCCGCGTTCGCGCGTCTTCGACGAGGCAGAGAACCGCATGCATACGATCAAGGCCGTCATGTATGCAACGCTCAAGGACCCCGAGTAATCCTGTACGTCTCAGAGAGCATTGACAGGAAGCGGAGCCCCTGCAGGTTGCAGAGGCTCCGCTTCGTCT
Source organism: Olsenella kribbiana (assembly GCF_036408795.1). Taxonomy (NCBI): domain Bacteria; kingdom Bacillati; phylum Actinomycetota; class Coriobacteriia; order Coriobacteriales; family Atopobiaceae; genus Olsenella; species Olsenella kribbiana. The sequence continues at coordinate 102,756 of NZ_JAZGJP010000006.1, read as the reverse complement.
TGAATATCTATCTTTCCTTCAGGTGCTAGTACACCATGCCCATAGCCTCGCGGACCTCTTCCAAGGTCTTCTCGGCCACTTCCTGTGCCTTGCGGTTCCCCTCATGCAGCACATCCTGGATGTAGGGGAGGTCATTCTCGTACTTGTGGCGCTTCTCGCGGATCGGGGCGAAGTAGGTGTTCACAGCCTCGGTCGTGTATCGCTTGAGCTGGCCTGCGCCGCCCATGCCGATCTCGTCTGCAATCTCCTTGGGGTCGCGGCCCGTGCAGATGCCTGCCGTCGTCAGGAGCGCCGAGACGCCCGGCCTGTTCTCGGGGTCAAACGTGATGTTTCGCTCGGAGTCTGTCTTCGACTTCTTGATGAGCTTCGCTGTCTCCTCCTCGGTCATGCACAGAGAGATAGCGTTGCCGTAGGACTTGCTCATCTTGCGGCCATCAAGGCCGGGAAGAAGCGGCGTCGAGGTGAGGAGTCCTGCTACCTCCGGGAAGACCTTCGCGTTGAAGCGCTCGTTGAAGCGGCGGCCGATCTTGTCCGTGATCTCGATGTGCGGCAGCTGGTCGCGGCCCACGGGCACGATGTTGCCCTTGCAGAAGAGGATGTCGCAGGCCTGGTGGACCGGGTAGGTCAGAAGAAGGCCGGTGAGCGTATGGCCCGATGCCTCCTGCTCGGCCTTGACGGTCGGGTTGCGCTCGAGCTCCGACTTGGAGACAAGCGAGAGGAAGGGCAGCATGAGCTGGTTCTCGGCAGGGACGGCCGAGTGGGTGAAGATCATGGTCTTTTCGGGGTCGATGCCGCAGGCGAGATAGTCCATGACCATGTTGTATACATTGTCGCGGATATGCTCGGTCGTGTCGCGGTCGGTGATGACCTGGTAGTCGGCAATCACGATGTTCGTCTTGACGCCGAGGTTCTGCAGGCGCACGCGCTCGCGGATCGTGCCGAAATAGTGGCCGAGGTGCAGACGTCCGGTCGGACGGTCGCCCGTGAGCATGGTATAGCCTTCGGTCTTGCCGGACTCGATGTCCGTCTGGATCTTGTTGGAGCGCTCAAGCGCCGCTTCGTAGCTGCCTTCGTTTGGCATAATGGCATCTCCTCGTTCAAGCTTGTGTTACGGTTGGATATGTATATCCAACGGAATTTACGCACGGACTACAATGGTAGCAGACGTTCGTGACGGCTTAGCCGAAGGCAGGAAGAGAAGGTGCCGGAATTGTCTGCGTTCCGGAACCACGATCGGGAGGAGACGGTTGCATGCCTAGTTCATGTGGCTTCGATGCAGACAAGACCGCCATCCGCCAGCAGTATCTGATCATGCGGCGTGCCACATCCTCGGTCGTACGCAGGAATGCCGACGACCTCATCCGCGAGGCAGTGGAGGCGCTGCCCGAGTATGAAGCAGCCGACCTCGTCCTTTCCTATGTCTCGTTTGCAGACGAAATCGATACGCACCGTATCATCGAAGATGCGCTCGCTGCAGGGAAACGGGTTGCCGTGCCGAAGTGCCTGCCAGGCAGGAAGATGGAATTCTTCGAGATAGGATCTCTCGAAGAGCTCGTGCCAGGAACTCTCGGAATCCTGGAGCCCGTGCCGGATGAAGAGCGTCTTGTCAAGCCTGCCATGTGCAAGGGGTCCGTCTGCCTTGTGCCGGGCCTTGTCTTTGACGGAGAAGGCTATCGTATCGGCTATGGTGCTGGCTACTACGACCGCTTCCTTGCTTTCTATATGGGGGAGAAGCTTGGCCTTGTCCGCTCCATGCAGGTGAGCTCGAATCCTCTGCCTCGTGGTGCCCACGATATCCATGTGGATACGCTTGTCACCGATATGGGCTGCTTCCGCATCAGCTACCGGTAGGGCCTAAATCCATAGCTCAGGCTGTCCTGATCGCCTTCCGGCGCATGAAGAAGGAATAGGCTCAAGCGGCAAGCACGCCGTACATCATGGCAGGCGGCCAGATGGCTGCAGATGCAGCCAGGTCGACAAGCTTGATTGCGATGTCGGGGCTGAGAAGATGGCGGTAGCTGCGGGAAGAAGCGAGGAGCGCCTCGACATCGGCATTCGGCTTCTCGAGGGTCCGATGGAGCATCCAGTTTGCACCGGTCATGACAAGGACCACAAGGCCATAGGCGCACTGCATGATGCGATTGCCGAAATGCCTGCTGACGAGGTCGGTCGTGTAGGGGATGAGAGAGGCGAAGAAAAGCAGCACGAGCGTCCACAGGACACACGCGCTGTCTATGCGCCCGGCCGTGTCCCAAACCTCGCTGAGTCCCATCCAGAGCGAGCCCAGCCAGAAGAAGGAAAGGGCATAGGAGAAACAGCTCATGTGGAGGTCCCAGAAGCCCTCGAGCGTGGGCTCTTTCGGTGCATCGAGAGCAAGCACGAGTATGGTCATGATGAGAGCGAGGATGGCATCAGCGAATGCTGCAAGCCGTTCCTTGCTCATGGTCTGTCCTTCCGAGACGATCTGGCTGGATGTTCTCTTCGAGACAAGCCTCTGCCTCATGGGACAGGCTTCAGATGGGAGGCTCAGCAAATCAGCATGCACGCAGTGCATGCTGGCAGGAGCCATGAAGATGTGCTGCCAATAAAGAAAGCCGCCCAGAAGGCGGCTTTTCTGAACTTGTGCTCTGCAGATGACAGCTAGGCTTCCTGCTCCTGCCTGTCGAGGTAGTCGCGCATATCGAGGATGGCCTTGCGGTAGCCCTGGATGCCCATGCCCATGATGGTCTCGAACGCTGCCTCGCGCACATAGGAGATCTGGCGGAAGGATTCGCGCTCGTTCACCTTCGAGATGTGGACCTCGATGGTCGGAATCTGGATGGCCTTGATGGTGTCGAGGATTGCGACAGACGTGTGCGTATAGGCGCCCGGATTGATCACAAGGCCGTCGAATACCTGCCAGGCATCCTGGATCTCATCGACGATGTCTCCCTCGTGGTTCGACTGGAAGCAGAAGCAGTCATCAAAGCCTGCCTCCTTCGCGGTCTTCTGGCAGAGGACGAGAAGCGCCCCGAAGTCCTCGGTGCCATAGAGCTCCGGCTCGCGGATGCCGAGCATGTTGATGTTCGGGCCGTTGATGACAAGAAGGCGGCGCTTGTGGGGAGCATCCTTCCCAGCAGCTGACTGCTTTTCATCTGCATGAGCAGAGGGCGCAAGCTTCGGGCCTCGTGAGACGTTCGGTACTTCCTTCTGGGGAACGCTCTTGGGAGAGGAGCTGTCTGGGAACATCGAGCGAAGCATGTCGAGATCTTCGGATTCCATGTCTGAGCGGGAGCGCTCAGAGTTGGCCTTGACCTGGATGCTGTAGGAACGCCTGCGCTCGGGCGGCACGACCGGAGCTGCCTTTGCAGGCTGGCTCTCAGGCTCCATATCCTGCGAGATATCGCAGAGCTGCTGGAACGACTGGTAGATATCGTCGATTACATTCGGGCCGAACACGACCTCGATGCCATTCGAGCCTCTCTTGGTCATGCCGAGAACGCTTGCGATGGACGTCAGCTTCTCCCGGTCGATGAGATCGGGGTTCTCCACCTTAATCCGCAACCTTGTCATGCATATTGTGTTCTCAAGCACGTTCTGCTTTCCGCCTACTGCAGAAAGCACAAGTTCGGCCGTATTTCGTTCATCCATGAAGTGCCTTCGTAATTAGAAACAAGTAGTTTGCCGTTCTCAGTCTATGGAGTTCGACGCCCCAATGGAAGAGGCCAGCGGCGGACGGGCCGAGGGGTCTGCAAACGGCATGAATCATTCAGCTTTCGTTCGGACCTACAGCCCCAGGCGCGCAATGATTGCCGCCGCATCGCCCTTCGGCGTCCCGGTGCAGGGAAGCACGAGGTCTGCCCAGGCACGGTAGAGCGGCAGACGCTCCTCGGCGAGCTTCTCCAGGCCTTTGCTCTGGGAGAGCGGGCGTCCCTTCGTCTCGAGCGTCTCGATGGGACGGTCGAGCATGATGATGAAGGAGTTCTGGTGGAGGAGCGGGTAGTTCTGAGGAACCGTGACGACGCCTCCGCCACAGGAGATCACAAGGCCCGAACGCGAGGCAGTCTTTGCAAGAAGGGCGCTCTCCTGCTGCCGGAAGGCCTTCTCGCCGTCTTCCGTGATCGCTTCTGCGGCAGATCTGCCATATTCCATCTGGTAGGCATCGTCCATATCGATGAAGGGGCGGTGGAGCACGTGCGCCAGGTGCTTGCCGGTCGTCGTCTTGCCAGATCCTGGCATGCCGATGAGGACAAGATTGTCTGTCGTGGCCAGGATGTCCTGCTCGATCTTCGCAATGGCCTCCTCGGGGATATCCTTGCCCTGGAAGAGCTCGCTTGCAAAGTAGGCCTGGGCGACAAGCATGGAAAGGCCTGAAGCAGACGGGAGCCCGAGCTTCTCTGCAGCAAGGCAGATGCCGGTACGCCTGGGGTTGTAGACCACATCGAGGACGCCTTCGAGGCGGGACAGCTTCGCTAGCGTCTCCTCATCCACTGGCGTTGCAGGGCAGGAAGGATACATGCCGACAGGCGTGGTATTGACGATGAGGGAGGCATCGGCGTGGCGCTCGAGAAGCGTCTCGTAGGTGTCGTCTCCCTTGCGGGAGATGACAGAGACTTCGGCTTCGGCATCTCTGAGAGCTGCCTGCACGGCCTGGCTGGCGCCGCCGCTTCCGAGCACGAGCACAGGCTTGCCGGAGAGCGCGTCCTTGGCAGATGCTGCCCCCAGCTCCTCTCTCGAGAAGCGCTCGAGGAGATACGCAAAGCCCAGGACATCCGTGTTCTCTGCGAAGATCGAGCCATCGGCGCGCTTCACGAGCGTGTTCGAGACGCCGAGGCGCTCTACGCGCTCTGAGCGCACATCTGCCAGACGTGCAGCATCCCTCTTGTAGGGAATCGTGACGTTCAGGCCCTGCCAGGAGCCCTCGCGCACGAATGGCTCTACCTCTTCGGGCTCGAGCTCGATCAGATCGTACGGTGCGCTTCCCAGCTCCTTGTGGATGAGGGCCGAGTAGCTATGGCCGAGCTTCCTGCCAAGAAGGCCGAAGCGGTGGGCATTCGTATCCATGGAACTCCTAAACGATCTCGCGGTAGCTGCCGAGGTAGCGGTATTCCTCGCAGATGTCGCCGAGCGAATTGATGAGGGTCGCAAATTCGGGGGCTTCGACAGGGCATTCGATATCGAAGTAGAACATGAACTCGAAGTCGCGGTTCGGAAGCGGGCGGCTCTCGAGCTTCACGAGGTTGATATCGAGGGCATAGAAGCGGGAGAGCACCTTGTAGAGGGCTCCCGGCTCGTGGTTCACGATCAGCATGAGGGAGGAGCGGTCGGCTCCCGGGTAGATTGTGAGGTCCTTTGCGATGCAGGCAAAGCGCGTGAAGTTGTTGCCGGTGTCCTGGACGGAACGGGCGAGGATATCGAGGCCATAGAGCTCGGCGCAGGCACGGCTCGAAAGGGCAGCGACATCGGTGCGGTCGCTCTCTGCGACCATCTTTGCTGCCATTGCCGTGTTCTCGACGACGTGCACCTTCATCTCGGGATGTGCCGAGAGGAACTGCCTTGACTGGCGGATCGCCTGTTCATGGCTATAGATATCCCGGATGTCCGAGAGCTCGGTGCCATGCTTTGCGAGCACGTTGTGATCGATCTTGATGCGTGTCGAGCGTACGATCGAGAAGTTGTGCTGCATCATCAGATCGTAGACCGCATTCACGGTGCCGGCGGTCGAGTTCTCGACGGGAAGCACGCCGTACTGGCAGAAGCCCTGCTCGACGGCACGGAAGACTGCGTCGAAGGAGTCGAAGTACGAGATCGTCGGGTGCTTGAAGATGCGGTCTGCCGCTATCTGCGAATAGGCACCCTCGACGCCCTGGCAGGCTACATAGGCGGTCTGCGGGAAGAGCTTCGGCTCATGCTGGATGGCATCATAGATGCGGGTGCCGACATTGCTCATGACACCGAGGTCGTCATATTCCTGAGCGCGTGCTGCCTCCATGAGAAGGCCCATGAGTACCTGTGCATAGTTGCGGTACTGGGCAGGCACGGCTTCGGCGACGGCTGCGAGCTTCTGGCGCTCACGGGTCTTGTCGAGAATCGGCAGGTTGTGGGCGCTCTTGTAGGCAGCCACTTCGTCGGCACACGCCATGCGTTCCTGGAAGAGGCCGAGAATGCTGGTATCGATGCGGTCGAGATCGGCGCGGATTTCAGAAAGTTCTCTCACGGACGTCCTCACTTCTTCTGGAAGAGGGTATCGGCAGGGTAGCTGAGCCAGGCATCGAGGAGAGACAGCGCTGTGACTGCCTCGACGACCGGCACGGCACGCGTGACGATGCAGGGGTCGTGGCGGCCATGGACCTCGAGCTCGGCGGGCTCCATATGGGCAAGGTCGACGGATTGCTGCGGACGCGAGATGCTCGAGGTCGGCTTCATGGCAATCCTGAAGAGGAGCGGTGCTCCGGTCGTGATGCCGCCCAGGATGCCGCCGGCATTGTTCGTGGCCGGCACGCATGCGCCATCCTTGACGATGAAGGGATCGTTGTTCTCGGAGCCATGCATGTGTGCCATCTCGAAGCCGCGGCCGAACTCGATGCCCTTGACGCCGGGAATGCCGAAGATATTGCGCGCCAGGATGTTCTCCATACCGTCGAACATGGGCGAGCCGATGCCTGCGGGAAGGCCGGTGGCGACGCATTCGATCTCGCCGCCGACGGAATCCTTGGCGCGTCTTGCCTTGTCGATCTCTCCAAGCATCGCTTCGGATGCACTGGCATCGATCACGGAAAGTATCGTCTCATGCCTCTGTATCGTGGCTATCTGCTGGGCCAGGAGCTCTCGGGATTCAGGGGTGTTCTCGAAGGCAGCAAAGCGCGTATCGGCCGCATCTCCTATGCGCGAGAGGTGCGCTGCAATGGATACGCCCTGCTCCGAAAGGATCTGGAGCGCGATGGCGCCGGCAAAGCAGAGAGGGGCTGTGAGCCTGCCCGAGAAATGGCCGCCGCCTCTGATATCGTGGGCAGAGCCCCACTTCGCCCAGGCACAGAAATCGGAATGGCCCGGACGCGGAACCTGGGCGATGTTCTTGTAGTCCTGGGAGCGGGTATTCGTGTTCCTGATGATGCAGGCAAGAGGGGTCCCGCAGGTGAGGCCTTCTGCATCGAGGCCGGAGACGACCTCGGGCAGGTCTGCCTCCTTGCGGGGCGTCGTCCAGGCGCCCTGTCCAGGAGCACGTCTTCCCATGAACTCCTTCACGGCGTCCATGTCGATCTTGATGCCGGAAGGAAGGCCGGAGATCACGCAGCCGATGGCTTCGGAATGGGACTGGCCGAAGACGGAGACCGTAAGCGTCTCTCCCATGGTCGATGGCATCTAGGACTCCTTCCTGACAACCCCGCCGAGCGAGGAGAGGTCCTCGAAGAAGGCAGGATATGATTTCTGGACGCATTCGGCACCGACGATCTTGGTCGGACCGTCTGCCTTCGTGGCAGCAATGGCTGCCGCCATTGCGATGCGGTGATCGTTTGCCGCATCGACGGTGCCGCCTGAAAGCGACCCCGTGCCTTCGATTGCAAGGGAGTCGTCCTCGATCGTGACCTGGGCACCCATTGCGTTGAGTGCGGCGGCACACGTCTTGAGACGGTCGGACTCCTTGAGACGGAGCCTCCCTGCATTCGTCAGGTGCGTCGTTCCTTTCGCGTAGCAGGCAACGGCAGCAAGTGCCGGCACAAGGTCCGGTATGTCATGCACGTCGATAGAGATGGCATCGAGCCTGTCATGCACGATCGTGACGCGGGAATCCTTGCGGGAGATCCGGGCACCGAAGAGGGCAAGCGCGCCCAGTATGTTGCGGTCTCCCTGGACGCTTGCGAGATCCATGCCGGTGATGGAGACAGGGTGTTCGCTCAGTGCTCCTGCGCAGAGCCAGAAGGCGGCATTCGACCAGTCGCCTTCGACGACGAAGGTGCCTGGTGAGGTCGGAGGGGTCGATGCCGGCGATGCCATGATCGCGAGGCACCTCGTCCCATCCTCTGCCGTCTCAGGCGCGCTCATCACATCGATGCCGAAGCGCTGCATCGTATCGATCGTGAGATTGATGTAGGGACGCGATTCGACCGGCTCCTCTACGAGGATGCGCACCGGTCCCGCCATGAGAGGCGAGGCCAGAAGGAGCCCTGAGACGAACTGTGACGAGACGTCGCCCGGAATGCGGAACGAGCGCTCCTTGAGCTTGCCCGAAAGGGTGAGAGGGAACGTCCCCTGAGGAGAGAGCGTGCAGCCGCCAGCGGCGAGGAGCTCGTAGAGAGGCGAGAGCGGACGCTCGGCGAGGCGTCCCTGTCCTGTGAAGCTCGCACCCGATCCCAAGGCAGCGACGACGGGCAGCATGAAGCGCAGGGTCGAGCCCGATTCTCCGCAGTCCAGCACGGCATTCTTCCTGCCCTGACGGATATTGTCTGTAGCAGAGGTCCCCTGGAGCGGCTCCACATGGAAGCCTGCCTCGGTGCGCATGACCTTGGCGCCAAGGGCCGTGAGCACGCGCGCTGTCGCATCGATGTCCTTCGATGTCGCATTGCAGACGATATCGGTCGGGCTCGGACAGAGGGCAGCGAGGATGAGAGCGCGGTGTGCCACGGACTTCGAGGCGATGGCCTCGACCGTGCCGCCAAGCTCATGGGGGAAGACGGTCATATCCATAAGCTAGACGCTCCTTCCGCAGCCAAGGTCGATGAGCTCTCTCAGCTCATCGAGCGATACGGTCCTGAGCGAGACCTTGCCTATGGCCTCAGGCACAGCGATATTCACGGACGAGGCATGGCGCTTCTTGTCATGTGCGGCAAACGAGAGGATCGTGTCATGGGGAAGGGAGGTGTCGGTGGGCATGCCATGGGCCTCGACAAGACGCTCGATGCGTGCTGCTGTGGCTTCGTCGCACCAGCCCTTCTTCTCGGCTGCCCATGCCATGCAGCACAGCCCTATCGCTACACACGTGCCATGGCCGAGCTCGAAGTCGGAAGCGGCCTCGACGGCATGTCCGATCGTATGTCCCAGGTTGAGTACCTGGCGCCTGCCGTGCTCCTTCTCGTCGGTCGCTACGACATCGCGCTTGATCTCGATGTTTCTGGCAACGACGTCTGCAAGCTCGCCTTCCGAGAGGCCAGGCGTCGTGAGCGGCGTCTTCTCGAGGCGGCTGAAGAGATCGGGGCCGGAAAGGACGGCATGCTTTATGACCTCGCCGCAGGAATCGCGGAAGAGGTCGTGAGAGATCGTCTTGAAGCATTCGACATCGGCGACAACGGAAGCAGGCTGCCAGAAGGCGCCGACAAGGTTCTTGCCTTCGGGGAGGTCGACAGCTGTCTTTCCTCCGACAGAGGAGTCGACCATTGCAAGAAGCGAGGTGGGCACCTGCACGACCTCGATGCCGCGCTGGTAGAGGGCAGCGGCGAGGCCGCCCATGTCTCCTGTGACGCCGCCGCCGACAGCGACGACGATATCGTCACGCGTAAGCGAGGCATCGGCCATGTCTTCGAGGATGCGTTCGAGCGTCGAGAGGCGCTTGTGCTCCTCTCCTGCAGGAAAGACGCTTCTCGAAACGCGGTAGCCTGCCTTCTCGAGCGAGGATGCTACCTTGTCTGCATAGAGCGGGGCGACGTTGGAGTCGCTCACGATGCAGGCGCAATTGCCGCCAGCAGCCTTCCTTGCATAGGTGCCCACTTCGGAGAGGATGCCCGCACCCACATGGCAGAGATAGCGCTTCGTGGTAGTGGGGACCTCTATCGTATGCTCAGCCATGCTACCTTCCTTCGATCTCGCGCTTGCGGCGGTCGCCGTCAGCGAGAAGCTCTCTCAGATGCCTGCTGTCGCGTGCATCGATTGCATCCTTGTATTCCTGCAGGTGTCCAATGAGGCAGCCGATCTCACGGGAGAGGTTGTCCGCATCCTCGAGGAAGAGCTCCGTCCACATATCAGGGTTGAGCCTTGCCACGCGCGTGAGGTCCTTGTAGGAGCCTGCAGAGAAGCCCTTGTGGACCTTTGCCTCAGGGCTCTTCACGTAGGCATTCGATACGACATGGGCAAGCTGCGAGGTAAAGGCGATGATCTCGTCGTGGCGCTCTGCTGTCGTCAGCGTGAAGGTGGCAAAGCCTAGAGGGGCCAGAAGCTGCTTCATGCGCTCGAGGAGGTCGAGCCTCTCGAAGTCGTCCATCTTCGGCGGCACGATTACGAGCGGTGCCCCATGGAACATGTTCGCGCGGGCATGCGCGAAGCCTGAGTACTGGGTGCCAGCCATCGGGTGGCAGCCGACGAACGTGAAGGGATAGTTCTCTGCAACCGGGAAGCAGGCATCGCAGATGACCTTCTTGACGCCACCGGTGTCCATGACAATGGCACCAGGGGAGACAAGGGGAGCGATCCTCTTGAGCTCGGAGATGGCGACCTTCGGATATCCGGCAAGCACGATAAGCTCGCAGGTCGGAACTATTTCATCGGTGAGCTCGCCCTTGATGGTCTCGATCTCTGCCATCTCGAGGACGTCTTCAGAGATGTCCCGGCCATAGACCTCAACGCCTGCAGCGGCGAAGGCCTTTGCGAACGAGCCGCCCATGAGGCCAAGGGAGATGATGCCGACGCGTCCTGGGACAAATGTCTTCTCCATCGGCCTAGCTCCTGTCTTCGGCAAGTGCCGCGCGGAGCTTGGCTATGCGTTCCATCATCTGGGCGAACTGCTCCGGTGTGAGCGCGCGTCCGCCGTCGGCCAGAGACTCTTCCATCGGCTGGTCATCGATCTCGATTGTGAGGCCATCGGCCCCTGCTGCGCAGGCGGCGAGGGAAAGACCCGGCACGAAGCGGGCAAGGCCTGCGGCGCGCGAGGGGTCGCAGATGACCGGGAGGTGCGAGAGGCCATGGACGGCGATGATCGAGGAGATGTCAAGGGTATGACGGTAGCGGGTCTCGGCGGTGCGGATGCCGCGCTCGCAGAGGATGACCTGCTCGTTGCCTTCGCTCATCACGTACTCTGCTGCCATGAGCCATTCGTCGACGGTTGCCTCGAGGCCACGCTTGATGAGGATGGGGACATCCGTGCGGCCAAGCTCTTTGAGGAGCGGGAAGTTCTGCATGCTGCGGGCGCCGACCTGGATAACGTTGACGCCAGACGAGACGAAGGTTTCTACATCGCGCGGGTCCATGATCTCGGCCACAGCCGGCATCTCATGGACATGGGCGACAGAGCAGAGCTCGGAAAGGCTCTCAGGCCTGAGTCCGCTGAAGGAGTAGGGCGAGGTCTTCGCATTGTAGGTACCTGCCATAAGAAGGCGGGCACCTGCTGCCTTCGCCTGTGTGGCAAGGGCATCGAGGTCGCGTCCGTCAAGCGCATTGGGGCCTGCCATGACCTGGAAGGAGCCGTCGCCGATCTTCACGCCGAAGCCGCAGTCGATCACGGAGTTCTGCGGATGGAACTTGCGGTTTGCCTTCTTGTAGGGCTCGGAGACGCGCTGGACGCGGTCGATGATGTCCATGGACTCGAGGAGGAACGGATCGATCTTCGTCGTATCGCCGATGATGCCGACAATCGTCTCATTCTCGCCTTTGGAGACATTCGTCCTGAATCCGCGGTTCTCGATCCAGGATATGAAATGCGCCAGCTGGTCTTCGGTGGCGCTCTGGTTTACGACAGCTATCATCGGAGAAACTCCCATCGTTTCGTGGCATATCGCGAAAAATCCTACTACAAATGTATGAAAGCCAGATTTCCTGTATATGTGAGTATCTGGGTCTTGAAAGTTCGTCTCGCCAAATTTAATGTTTCGGCTATAATCATGCACGCTTGCTCCCTTAGCTCAGTGGATCAGAGCGTTCGCCTCCGGAGCGAAAGGTCGTGGGTTCGAGCCCCACAGGGAGCACCATAGGATATGAATGAAGCGCTCTGCCGGAAGGCGGGGCGCTTTTGCATATCAAACGAAAGCTTCGTGTCAGGCGTCGTTTAACCGCCGACTTCCTGTGCGCGTCCATGGTCTCTGCATGCGCCTCGATGATCTCGTCAGCCTTCTCGTCCTCGATGCCCATTGCCTTGAGCATCTTCCGGGTGTGCGCCATGTAGGCCCTCCGTCCTGCGGCATTTCCTCGCCGCTCCGGTCCATGGGATGCGCGGCGCCTTGCACGTCCCCCGTCACGGAAGATGGTCGCACCCGCACCACAGCCGCTAATGGCCGAGGGATTCCTGCATGATGGCCTTGTGCTCGCTTCCGTGCTCCTTCGCGGCAGGCTTGAGGAACGGCTGCGCATCGTGCTTCGAGGTGCCTTCCTCGACGTACTTGCCGTACTCGACGTTCGTGCCGATGCAGACGGCAGGGGAGATGCCGCCCTTGGGCATGTGCGTGATGCTGTTGCGGAGCCTGCCTGTGTCTACCGGGCACTTGGCCTTCGCGTAGCCCTCGGCCACGAGCCCTATCCTCTCCAGGCCCTCCATGATGCCGTCGGCAATCGCATCCTGTATTGCCTCGGTGTTGTCCTGCTGGACCTCGACAAGGCCAGACATGTCGGATGCCGTAAGGCCTGCCGTCTTCCATGCTGCCATGCTGCTGGCGCGCCTGTAGGAGCCAATGCGCCCGGCGTTCTCCGCCCCAGTGAGAGACGTCCTTGCAGCACGCATGGATGCGCGCCTGTCCATCTCCACGACGGAACGGATGCGCCTGGCGGCATCGGGCACGCTCTCGCCCTGGAGGATGCTCTGCGTCATGGCAGACATGATCTTGCGCCTCGCCCATGTCTCGGCCCTGCTGGGCTTCACGGACACCTGCGGCATGAGGTCCGGCTGCTGCTGGACCATGTACGAGACGTATCGGCACCGACCAGCGTGTAGCCCGTATCGAGCTTCGTGACGCTCTCCACATCGAAGGTGCCGTAGTTCATGTTCGCGGCATATACGGCAGGGGACTCGCCGTTGATGATGGCAGCGGCCTGCTCGTCGCAGGCCTCCATGTCGTGGGCCAGCGTCTCGGCCATCTGCCGGTACCAGCTCGTGTCAGCAGCCCGGCCACTGCGACAAGATCTGCCAAATTCGATTTGCGAATCCATACGGCTGTCGAAGAGCGTGCTGCAGAAGGAATGTCTGATTGCTGTACGACTCTGCAGCCTATGGAAGCAGAGATAAGCCGGCATGAAATGATGGCTGTCTAGTTTGTGCATATATGTCTCCCAGAAACGTTCGTTTGGTGTCCTGGGGGATTTAACGCCCCGTCTCACGGGCTCTGGAAACCGCAGGTAGTTCATGGTTTTACCTGAAGAAAACTGATCTGCATGGCAGTCTTGCTGGTTCAATGGCAATGCTTGGAGCTGGATTGCTGCAGCGCCTTTTGTGCTCGGCGAGATGATGCAGAGAAGCTTTGGCCCGCTCTTGTTAAAAGCTCTTGGCGGCTAGCGAAGTGAGCTTGAAACGGCAATAAACGTTGCCTCGCGTTCAGGAGAAACTGTGTCGTTCCCTGCCATGCCGCTCATGGGCAAGCGCAACTTCCAGATCGTTTGGATTGCCGATGCCGTGCTCCTTGGCCAGAGAATCTGTGGCATTATGAGCTAAATGGCACATACTGCGCCTTGGCCCAGGGCGCCTTTCATGTTTCAGAGATTAGTGTCCTCGAGTTGACGGCAAAACGGCAAGACTGCCTTCACCAGTGATGAAGAGGATTTCCAGGTCGGATGTCTTCTTCATGCGTGCAATCGAAGGCGCAGACTCGCGGAGCCTGCAATGACTTTCATGTCTGGCTGGCATCCCCGTAAAATGCTTACGTATATATCCTTGTCGAGGCATGGTGTTCTTTGGGCGCCTGCATGCTCCATCGGGCTGGCTTTGGGTACGCATGATAGGATGCCCGAAAAGCCGATATCGAGGAGGATTCGTGTCTCAAGACACAAGAGACCAGAAGCTTCAGGGGCTGAGCGCTGCCGAAGTCGAGGAACGCAGGGCAAGAGGCCTCGTCAATGCCAATGCTGACGTGAAGACCAAGACGATCCCCCAGATCGTGGCCGAGCATACCTTCACGCTCTTCAACGGCGTCAATGCCGTGCTGGCGCTGCTTGTATTCCTGACCGGGCAGTACCGCAACATGCTCTTCATGGTGATCGTGCTGGCGAACCTCTTCATCGGTATCGTCCAGGAGATCCGTGCAAAGCTCACGGTCGACCGTCTGACGCTTCTGACTGCAACGGATGCTCTTGTCATCCGTGACGGGGAGAAGCAGAAGGTTTCTGTTTCCGATATCGTCCAGGACGATATCATCTGCCTCGCGCATGGTGACCAGGTGCCGGCAGATGCCACGATTGTCCGAGGCTCCGTCTCCATGAACGAGAGCCTGCTTACGGGAGAATCCGATGCCGTGCACAAGGGGCCGGGAGATGAGATACTCTCCGGCAGCTTCGTCGACTCCGGATCTCTCATGGCAAGAGTCACGCGTGTCGGCGCTGCGTCCTATGCTGCCAAGATCAATGCAGAAGCGAAGTATGTGAAGCAGGCGAAGTCCGAGATCCAGGACTCGCTTCGGATGGTCGTCGAGTTCTCGACGATCCTCATGCCGTTCCTCGGAGGCGGCCTCTTCCTGAGGAGCGTCTTTGCAGAAGGCATGACGTGGGATGCGGCTATCCTCTCTGTCGTGGCAGCGCTTGTCTCGATGATTCCGCAGGGCCTCATGCTCCTGACGTCGACGGTCCTGGCTATCGCGACGACGAGGCTTGGCGCCAAGAACGTGCTCGTGCAGCAAAGCTACTGCGTCGAGACGCTTGCACGTGTCGATACGGTCTGCCTCGACAAGACCGGCACCATCACTTCAGGCAGGATGGAGCTCATGGGGCTCCTGCCGCTTGGCGGACATGACGTGTCCGAGGTGCGCGAGGCGGTGCTTGCCATCACAGGAGCCGCATCTGACGATGCGAACGAGACGGCAGCTGCACTTCTGCGTGCCGCGGAAGACTGGCCTGAAGAGGCGGGTGCAGTCTCACGTGTCATCCCGTTCTCGTCCGCCCGCAAGTACTCGGGATGCGTGCTCGAGGATGGGCGCTCTCTTGCTCTGGGCGCAGGCCAGTTCGTGATGGGGGAGCGCTATGCTGCGCTTTCCCGTGATGTGGCGACCTTCGGCCCGCTTGCCCGTGTGCTCGTCGTCGGCTCCTGTGGAGGCTTCGACGAAGAAGGAAAGATCGAAGGCTCATTCGAGCCTTGGGGCCTCGTGGCGCTGTGCGATGAGATCAGGCCGACAGCTGCAGAGACGATCTCCTATTTCCGCCGCGAAGGCGTCGATGTGCGTGTGATTTCGGGTGACGATCCACGTACTGTCTCTGCCATTGCCTCTGCTGCCAGTGTTCCCCATGCAGAAAGATATATAGATGCCTCGACGATCAAGACCGAAGAGGAGCTCGTGCATGCGGTCGAGACGAAGAAGATATTCGGCCGCGTGACGCCGCAGCAGAAGCGCGAGATTGTCCGCATCCTCGAGTCGCATGGCCACACGGTCGCAATGACAGGCGACGGCGTGAACGATGTCCTGGCCCTGCGCGAGGCAGACTGCTCGGTGGCTATGGCATCAGGGTCGGCGGCAGCAAGGAATGTTGCCGAGATCGTGCTTGCCGACAACGACTTCGCCCATATGCCCGAGGTCGTGGCAGAAGGCAGGCGCTCCATCAACAACCTGCAGCGCTCGGCCTCCCTCTTCCTCGTGAAGACGGGCTTTGCCATTGCCCTCTGCTTCATCTGCATCTTCTTCCCGCCATTCCCGTTCCTGCCGATCCAGGAATCCTTCTTCTCGGGCCTCATCATCGGCTATCCGTCGTTCGTGCTCGCGCTCGAGCCGAACCATGAGAGGCTGCACGGCGACTTCCTGACGAACGTGCTTGCCCGTTCGCTTCCTGGATCTATCGCGATCGTCTTCATCATCGCTGTCACGATGATGATGGAGCCTCTGATGGGCTGGGACTTCGCCCAGACCTCGACTCTGTGCCTGCTTCTCGTCTGCATGGTCGGCGTCGGCCTCATCTGGCGCATCTCGCGTCCGCTCACGCCGCTGCGCTGCGCCCTTATCGTCTCCATCATCATTGCAATCGCTGGCGGGTCATTGCTATTCGGAAACTTTTTCATGATCGAGCCGCTCACGCCCTGGATGGTCGTGTACCTTTTCAGTGCAGGAGCGCTGGCACTCGTTCTCTTTGCCCTCCTGTACCGCCGTTTCGATAAAAGCATCGAACATGAAGGACGTCTTGCATACGTCGTGAAGAAGGCCGAGGTCGCATATGCTCAGCACAGAAGCCGTGTCAGCAGCCGTACGAGAGGCTAGGAAGCCCAAGCAGATCGAGGCAGGTGGCATCTCGCGGGCTGCGACCATCGTGTCGAAGATTCCTGGCGCCGAGAGGCTGCCCCGAGCGCTTCTGATACTCCTCGAGAATGTCGTGCGCCGTGCCAAGACGGATGAGGAAGCCATGCTCATGTGTGCCCGCATCCTCGAGGCAGGGGAGAAGGGTGCCCAGGGCAAGGAGATCGAGTTCATGCCATCAAGGGTCCTCTTCCAGGACTTCACGGGCGTGCCGGTCTTCGTCGACTTCGCTGCCATGCGCGATGCGATGGCGGCACGTGGCGGCGATCCCGAGAAGGTGAACCCCCATATCCCCACGACCCTCATCATCGACCACTCCGTGATTGCAGAAGAGGCAGGCTGTGCAGGCGCACGCGCCGAGAACGAGCGCATCGAGGCAGAGCGCAACCGCGAACGCTTCGCCTTCCTGAAGTGGGCAAGCCGCTCCTTCGAGAAAGTGAAGGTCGTCCCTCCTGCAGAGGGCATCTGCCACCAGCTCAACATGGAGCGCTTCTCGAAGGTCGTCGGCACCGATGCGCTCTGGCAGGGCGAGGGGGAGATGGCGTGCTTCGACACGCTCGTCGGCACGGACTCCCACACGACCACGGTCAATGGCATCGGCTGCATGGGCTGGGGCGTCGGCGGCATCGAGGCAGAGGCGGCAGCGCTTGGCCAGTCGATCACGATGCTCGTGCCTGAAGTTGTCGAGCTCAGGCTCGAGGGCAAGCTGCGCGATGGCATCTCCGGCATGGACTGTGCACTTACGGTCTGCGAGCTGCTCCGCAAGGCACAGGTCGTCGGCTCCCTCGTCGAGGTCACAGGACCGGGCGTGGCCGAGCTCACAGCAACGCAGCGTGCCTGCATCGCGAACATGACGCCGGAGTACGGCGCGACCACGACGCTCTTCCCGGTGGATGCCCAGACATTCAAATATCTGGCGCTCACCGGACGCGATCCTGAAGAGATCGCCTTCATCGAGGCATACCTGCGCGAGCAGGGCATGCTCGGCGAGCGCGACGCACACTACGCACGCACCTATACGCTTGACCTCTCGACCGTCGAGCCCTGCCTGGCAGGACCTTCACGCCCCCATCGCCGCGTTGCAGTTCCGGGGCTCAAGGCCCGCTTCGAGGAGTCGTCTGCCGAGCATGGCCACAAGCCCGAGACGGGGAAGATGGCGCTCCAGTTCGGCGACAGGAT
Organism: Olsenella kribbiana; assembly: GCF_036408795.1. Taxonomy (NCBI): domain Bacteria; kingdom Bacillati; phylum Actinomycetota; class Coriobacteriia; order Coriobacteriales; family Atopobiaceae; genus Olsenella; species Olsenella kribbiana. The sequence continues at coordinate 85,261 of NZ_JAZGJP010000006.1, read as the reverse complement.
GTGCGAGCTCGACCATGGCGCGCTTGCGATCGCTGCCATCACGAGCTGCACGACGGCAACCGACCCTGCCATGATGGTGGCAGCAGGCCTTGTCGCGAAGAAAGCCACGGATTTCGGCCTTGAGCCCAAGCCCTGGGTCAAGAAGATCATGGCTCCGGGCAGCCATGCGACGCTCGAAATCCTGAAGCGTGCGCACCTCACAGCACCACTCGAGAAGCTTGGCTTCTTCACCTGCGGCTTTGGCTGCATGAGCTGCATCGGCAACTCCGGAAGCATTGCGCCTGCCCTCCATGAGCATGCAGACGATCTCGAGCTCACGAGCATCCTTTCGGGCAACAGGAACTTCGATGGCCGCATCTCGCCCGATGTCGCACAGAACTATCTTGCAGAGCCTGCGCTCGTCGTTGCCTACTCGCTTGTCGGCACGCTCGACACCGATCTCTCTGAGGAGCCGGTGGGTACCGGCAAGGACGGCAAGCCCGTCATGCTCTCCGACCTTCTGCCTACCGATGAAGAGATCCGCGATGTGCTTGCAAAGGTGCTCACGAGAGACCTCTACGAGGAGGCGGCCGAGGGCCTCTTCGAAGGCTCGGACGCATGGAAGGCCATTCCTGCATCTTCCTCTGCAACCTATGCCTGGGACGAGAGCTCGACCTATGTGCGCCGCCCGCCCTACTTCGAGGATGCAAAGCACGAGACAGTGCGCGCGGTGAAGGACGCACGCGTGCTGGCGCTCCTGGGCGACTTCGTGACGACCGACCACATCTCTCCTGCCGGCACGATTGCCGAAGGCTCTCCTGCCGCCCGCTATCTCACGGAGCATGGCGTGCCCGAGAACGAGTGGAACACCTACGGCACGAGGCGCGGCAACCACGAGGTGATGATGAGGGGCACGTTCGCGAACGTGAAGCTCGAGAATGCCCTTGCCCAGGGCAGGCAGGGCGGCTACACCTATGACTTCGAGCGCGATGAGGTCACGAGCATCTACGATGCCGCTATGGACTACAAGGCACAGCACGAGGACGAGGTCGTTGTCGCCGGCAAGATGTATGGCTCCGGCTCGAGCCGTGACTGGGCGGGCAAGGGCCCGGCGCTCCTCGGCGTCAAGGCCGTCCTCGCAGAGAGCTTCGAGCGCATCCATCGCTCGAACCTCATCGGCATGGGCATCGTGCCGCTCCAGTTCGAGGACGGTGTCTCAGCAGGCATGCTAGGCCTCGACGGCACGGAGCGCATCACGGTCGAGCCGATCGACTTCTCGAAGGGGCTTCCGGAGCCAAAGATGGTTGCTGTAAGCGCTGTCAAGCCATCCGGCGAGAAGATCGATTTCCGTGCGCTCGTGCGTGTCGATACGCCGAGCGAGGGTGCCTACATTTCAGAAGGCGGAATTCTGCCTTATGTTCTTGGACAACTTGTGTGACATGGTCCCATCTTCGGGGAGAGTGCTACAGTCTCGCTTCAGCATATGAATCGTGATTTGGAGGATTGCTTGATCTGCCCATTCTGCGGAACGCATATCGAAGACGGTCTGGATGTCTGCCCAGCCTGCCATGCCGATCTGACGGCTATGGCACATGTGTCCCATCCGGACCGGCGCTATTGCGCGAGCTGCGGCGCCCTCATCCCCGAAGGAGCCGATGTCTGTCCCCAGTGCGGCATGCCCTGTATCGCAGATGAGGCGGATGCAGATGACGGCGAGGAAGTCACCTGCGAAGGTGCTCACGTGAAGGAAGCGCCTGAGACCCCGCGCATCATCTCTGCCATCCCTACGGCAGATGGACCGTTCTCTGCGACGTCTGCCAATGAGCGCCTGCCAAGGAGGCGTGTCTTCACGCTTGCGTTCGTGGCAGCCCTTGTCTTCGTAGGCGGCGGCATCCTCGCAATCACGCAGCCCTGGAACCCGAATGCCTACTCCATCAAGGCCACGACCGCAGCTGATACATCGAAGGCAGGCTACCCGGGCGAGATCGACAAGCTTGCAGGACAGGATACGGGCATCGATACCTCCGATGTGGAGTCCGGAGACGCCCAGACCTATGAAGCCATCTCGGGCTACTGGGAGCAGCTCGGAGACATCAGGAAGAGCCTCGAGGAGAGCGAGACCGCACTCAAGGCAGATGTTCAGGATTCCTCGAAGGACATCTCGACCGACTACCAGACAGCCAAGCAGAATGCCCTGGATCTTTCGAACCTCATCTCCGATATCGGGGACGTGGATGTGAGCACGGGCACGTACGCCGACGATGTCACGAATCTCCAGACCTTGGGCTCGTGGCTCAGGAACTGGTCCGATGGCCTTATGGAGGCCTGGGACAGGGCGCAGTCCGGCTCGTACAAATCTGCCGACACGATCCTCGCTCCGCTCTCTTCAAGCGAGAGCACGGATGGCTCGAACTCCTATGCGCAGCTCTTCGATCAGAGCTATGACGGATGGCAGCCGCAGGAGAAATAGCTTTCATTTCCCCGCAATGTCTCTGCCGAATGTGTGAAAGACGCGCCGTGCTGGTACTATCAGAAGATGGAAGAATTGTATGAAGGTGCCACAGGACCGGGGAGGTTCAGATGGGCTTTTTCAATAGGAACAGCGTCTATGTCCCGAAGCGCGAGCTCAAGGGGACGGAAGTTGCGGTATTCAAGACCAGCAAGGGCACGATCAAGGTGCGTCTCGACTGCAAGGGTGCACCCATCCATTGTGCCAATTTCTGCGAGCTTGCAGAGAAGGGGTTCTACGACGGAACGAAGTTCCACCGCTATGTGCCGGACTTCGTGATCCAGGGCGGAGACCCCAATACGAGGAACATGAGCTCTGCCGATGTGGCAGCAGGCAAGCCCGGACCTGATGGCATGCCGGGCACGGGCGGCCCTGGCTACAGTATCAAGCACGAGTGGGATGTGAATCCGCGCAACAGCCATGAGGATGGCGCGCTTGCAATGGCACGCTCGCAGATGCCCGATTCGGCTGGATCGCAGTTCTATTTCTGCCTTGGCCCGCAGCATTTCCTCGACCCGAACTACACGGTCTTCGGCCAGACGATTGAGGGCCTCGACGTCGAGAAGAGCCTGAGGGCAGGAGACGTGCTCGAGTCTGTGAGCATCGTCGACGAATAAGGGCACGCTTAGCAGCACCTGGAGGTGTGACGCATGAACCAGCAGGCATATGAAGCAGGAAAGGCGGCCTATCAGCAGGGCGACTGGAACGGGGCCGTTGCTCTCCTGCATCAGGCAATAGATGCAACAGAGGCGAATGGCGCAGCAGAGCATATGCTCGGCAACGCCTATATGAAGCTCGGCAGGTATGCCGAGGCAGCTGACGCCTATGGCAAGGCTCTGGCAGATGCTTCCTACGGCAAGGTGGGAGCGCTCTCCTGCAACCGTGGCCGCGCCTATCTGGCCGCAGGCCAGCCGGATGAGGCAATCGCCAGCCTCAACGCAGCTGTCCAGGACCAGTCCTATGCCAAGGCATACAAGGCCTATGTGGCCCTCGGCGAGGCATACCGCATGAAGAACGATGTCAGGAATGCCGGCATCGCCTTCAGGAACGCCGCCATCGACGAGAGCAACCCGGATCCTTCGTTCTCGCTTCGCGAGCTCGGTGCCTGCTTCATCGCACTGCACCGTCCGGTCGATGCTGTCGAGGCCTACCGTACGGCACTCGACTTCGCGACGCCGATGGAGAACCAGAACGCCATCTACTCCGAGCTCGGCATGGCATATGTCGCTGCCAACCGCATGAGCGAGGCTGTGGATGCCTTCGCGCATGCAACGGCCGATGGCACCTATATCCTGCCGACCGACATGCAGATTGCCTACGACTCCGCAAAGCGCGCTGTCGCTTCGACCCAGGCGAACAATCCTTCCGAGACCGATGCCCTGCTTGCTGCTGCTGGCTATGGTACATCCCAGGACACGTTCGATCCGCTCGATCCCCTCGGCGAGTCGGGGGAGTTCATGCCGTCGCCTGAGAAGACCGGCTTCTTCTCTGTCTCCGAGCAGGACCTCGTCGAGGCTGACAAGAAGGAGCGCAAGGTCCGCCGCAAGAAGAAGCATACGGGCCTCAAGGTCTTCCTCGTGCTCCTGATCGTCGTCGTGGTCGTCGGCGGCGTCGGTGCCTATGCGTACTGGCGTGGCTATGGCTGGCCTACGCAGGAGACGGTCATCACCTCGCTCTTCAATTCGAAGGCATCGGGCGACGATCCTGCAAGCTTCATGGCGCCGAGCCTTTCCGACTCTGAGCGTGCCGCCATCGAGGACATCCTGCCTTCTGGCGCCACGATCTCTGTTGACGGACTCGACAAGAGCATGGACAGCTCGACGGCCCGCGTGACCGCCACGCTTTCTTCCGGCACGACCCAGACCTATACGGTCACGCTCGTCCGCGACGGTATCGGCTGGAGGGTCTCTTCGCTCCAGCTGAGCTATGATTCCGTCTCGAGCAATTCTTAGAAGCATCTTCGGCGGAACTAGACATAGGGAATATCAGGGATAGGAAGACATGTCCTTTATCGACTCCATATTTGGTGAGTATGGCGGAGACCTTGCCATCGATCTCGGCACCGCAAATACGCTTGTCTCGGTCCGTGGCCAGGGCATCGTCCTGAACGAGCCTTCCGTCGTCGCAATCGACAAGGAGCAGGAGCGTGTCCTTGCCGTCGGCTCCGATGCAAAGCGCATGATTGGCCGCACGCCGGGATCGATCATCGCCGAGCGTCCGCTGAAGGACGGCGTCATTGCTGACTTCGATGTCACCGAGGTCATGCTGCGCTACTTCATCGAGAAGGCGCGCGAGCGCAAGTATCCCTGGTCGCCGCGTCCCCGCGTCGTCGTCTGCGTGCCGTCGGGTGTCACGTCCGTCGAGAAGCGTGCTGTCTTCGAGGCAACGATCTCTGCAGGTGCCCGCCAGGCGTATCTGATCGAGGAGCCGATGGCTGCTGCCATCGGTGCCGACCTGCCGATCGAGGACCCGACGGGATCGATGATCGTCGACCTCGGCGGCGGCACGACCGAAGTGGCCGTCATCTCGATGGGCGGCATCGTCGTCTCGCAGTCCATCAGGACCGCAGGAGACGAATTCGACCGCACGATCCTCGAGCATGTGCGCGATGCCTACAACCTCTCTATCGGCGAGCGCACGGCTGAGGACATCAAGATCAAGGTCGGCTCTGCCGCTCCTCTTGCCGAGGAGCTCGACGTCGAGGTCAACGGCCGAGACGTGCTCACGGGCATGCCGAAGACCGTGCGCATCGAGTCCGAGGAGATTCGCCGTGCACTCGACAAGCCGCTCGACGAGGTCACGAAGGCCGTCAAGGATGCGCTCGATGTGACGCCGCCCGATCTAGCCTCCGACCTCATGTACTACGGCATCCTCCTCACGGGCGGTGGCGGACTGCTGCGCGGACTCGACCAGCGTCTGCGCGAAGAGACGGGCGTGCCCGTCAACGTGAGCCCCACGGCCCTCGAAAACGTTGTCAATGGCTGCGCGAAGGTCCTCGAAGCGAATGCCCTTTCCGGCGGCTTCGTCCAGAGTGCCGGCCTGTAGACCAAGGATCTGAAGAATGCCCGCAAATGGTGCTCCGCATGGCTTCCAGAGGACAGGCCAGAATTCCTCTGGAGGCCGTCTCGCTATAGTCCTTTTGGCCCTTTCCGTCATCATGTTCACGGTCAGCTGCCGCATGGGCGATGTCGGCGCGCTCGGTGCTGCCCGTACTGTCTGGCAGACCGTGACGATGCCGATAAGCTACATCGGATCTGTTGCGGTCCAGCCGTTCCAGGGCCTCGGCAACATCTTCGCGAACCTCACGGCAGACCAGGAGACGCTCTCGCAGCTGCAGGAGGAGAACAAGCAGCTCGTGGCAGAGAACGCCGAGCTCGAGGAGGCGCAGCAGACCGCAACGCGCCTGCAGGCGCTGCTCGACCTCAAGGATACCTACAACCTGCAGTCGACCGCGGCACGCATCATCAATGCGTCGTATGACAACTGGTCCCGCACGGTGACACTCGACAAGGGCAGCTCGTCAGGACTGGCTGTCGGTATGCCGGTGACGGATTCCTACGGCGTCATCGGCCAGATATCCGAAGTCAGCGCCACGACTGCCACGGTACGCCTCATCACGGATGAGAACTCGGGCGTCTCCGCCATGATCCAGTCGAGCAGGGCACAGGGGATGCTCAATGGCTCTGCCGATGGCACCTTGAGCCTCAACCTCGTGAGGACCGACCAGACCGTCAATGCCGGCGACATCATCGTCACCTCGGGCCTCGGCGGCGTCTATCCGAAAGGCCTGCCTCTTGGCACGGTGACCTCGGTCGAGAAGTACGACGGCGCCATGTACTACACGATCACGGTCGAGCCCTTCACGAAGACAGAGAGCTACGAGGAAGTCCTCGTGATCACGTCGCTTACAGAGGACCAGGCTGCAACTGCTGAAGACATCGCAGCTGCGGACTCGCAGGAGACCTCGTCGGCAGCTTCTTCGACGACGTCGACCTCGACCGATTCCTCATCTGGCTCATCGTCTGATGGCTCGTCCGACTCTTCATCGGACAGCACATCTGGCTCTTCGGCATCCGATTCTTCGTCGAGCACGTCCCAGACCACATCTCAGTCCACATCATCTTCCGCGACGACGTCTTCTTCCTCGACGTCGAGCTCCCATTAGGCAAGGCAGGAGACCTCATGCAGATACAGGACACGAACAGATATCGTCACGATGCGCTCGTTCTGGGGATCGTCTGCCTCGTGCTGCAGCTTGCCGTGGCTCCCTATATCGCGATCGCAAACGGGCATCCGAACTTTGCCTTCATCTTCTCTGCGACCTTCGCGCTCACGGTCGGCGGCCCTACCGGTGTCGTGATGGGCTTTGCGGCAGGCATTATCTATGACCTGGGGGCATCGAGCCCGATGGGGCTCATGGCATTCCTGCTGACGCTCTCCTCCTACATCCTCGGCATCGAGGCAAGGAACAAGCTGAATGACGACCCGGGAGCAGCGCTCGTGAATGGCCTCATCAGCTGCTTCGCAGTCAGCCTTCTCTATGGGCTCGCGATGCTCCTGACCGGCTTGAGCGCCTCATTCATCGATATGATTCTGACAAGGAGCCTGCCGTCCTTCTTCCTGACGGCGCTCTTTGCCATTCCGTTCTATCTCTTCTATTCGCGTCCGCAGTCTTCGGGCGCGACCCTGAACCGCAGCCTCGGGACGAAGATGCCGACGCTTGGCAATACCCGCAGGCGCAGCCAGGGACATCTCGGCACCAGAGGGCGGAAGATCTAGCTGTGAGCCTTTCCACCATCATCATCCTCGTGCTCGTCTCGATCATCGTCGTGGCGGGCCTCGTGCTTCTCTTCTCGCGTGGGGAGATGCGCTTCAAGTTCGATATCGGCGGCTCGGCTCCGCGTGCAGCGGGCGGAAACGATGACTCCGGCGACACGACGATCAGGAACCGCATCATGGGCCTCGGCATCTTCTCCGGTGGCGCCATCGCGGTACTCCTTGCACGTCTCTGGTCCATGCAGCTCGTCTCCTCTGACGAGTATGCTGCCCAGGCAGAATCGAACCGTACGAGGACCATTTCGATTGCCGCTCCCCGCGGACGCATCCTCGACCGCAATGGCAAGGAGCTCGTGACGAACCGTCCGAGCCTCACCGTTGTCGCAGACTCTGAGGTCGAGAACGACGACGTGGAGATGCAGCTTCTCGGCAACCTTCTTGGCATGCCCCGCATGGCCGTGAAGAGGAAGATCGAGGATTCCTCGGAAGGCGCCCAGTCTGCCCGTCCCGTGATGGTCGATGTCTCTATCCGCGTTGTGGCCTACCTCGAAGAGCACCCCGATCTCTTCACTGGCGTCACGGTGCAGGAAAGGACACAGAGAAGCTATCCGTATGGCTCGCTTGCTGGCCAGGTTCTGGGATACGCCGGCACGGTCACGAGCGACCAGCTGGCGGCATCAGGCACCTCGACCGATGAGGGTGCCATCGAATACGAGTCAGGAGATACGGTCGGCCAGGCAGGCGTCGAATACGAATACGAGAATGTCCTTCAGGGCGTCCGTGGCGAGCAGACGGTCTACGTCGATGCCTCGGGCAATGTCACGTCGTACTCGACGACGGTCGATCCTCAGGCAGGCTCCGATGTGCTGCTGACGCTCGACCTTGCGATCCAGCAGGACTGCGAGAGTGGCCTTGCCCATGCCATCAAGGTTGCAAACGACCTTGGCTACAAGGACTGCAAGGCAGGCGCCATCCTCTGCATGGATGTCACGAACGGCGAGATCCTGGGCATGGCCTCGGCGCCCTCATTCTCTCCGTCGGTCTTTGTCGGTGGCATATCGAACGACGACTGGAATGCGCTGAACTCGGAAGAGGGTATGTATCCTCTGATCAACCGTGCCATCCAGGGCCAGTACTGCTCTGCCTCGACGATCAAGCCGCTCACAAGCTTCGCTGCGCTCTCGAATGGCATCGCGACCATCACTTCGACTTACTACTGCGCGGGCCTCTGGACAGGCTTCGGCGAGGCATATGGCCAGTACTGCTGGAAGAAGACCGGACATGGAACAATGACGATCGAGACGGGCATCACGTATTCGTGCGACGTCGTCTTCTATGAGATCGGCAAGGCATTCTATCTCTCTGACAATCCGGAAGCCCAGCAGGATCATCTGCGCATGTGGGGCCTGGGCTCGACCTACGATATCGACCTTCCGAGCGAGGCGTCAGGACGCGTGCCTGATGCTGATTGGAAGAACGAGTACTACAGCGCCTACGACGAGGACACCCGCACATGGATGGGCGGCGACCAGACGAACCTCTCCATCGGCCAGGGCGACCTGCTCGTGACGCCTCTGCAGATGGCATGCGCCTATGCAGGCATCGCGAATGAAGGCCCAATCTGGCGCCCGCATGTGCTCAAGGGCGTGCAGGCGCAGGGAGCCTCGGGCACGGTCGTCGAATACCAGCCCGAGATTGCGCTCTCGCCGACAGAGGATGCCACCTACTTCTCGACCATCAAGAAGGGCCTGCGCGGCGTGCTCGAGAAGGAATCGACGAACATCATTGCCCACTTCAGCTCGCTCTCCGTCTCCGTCGAAGGAAAGACCGGCACGGGCGAGGTCAATGGCAAGGACCCGGTCGGCTGGTTCGTGGCCTATGCTCCTGCAGAGAGCCCGAAGTATGTCTGCGCCTGCGTTGTCGAGGAAGGCGGCTACGGCGAGAACTCTGCCATGCGTGGTGTGCGTGACGTCTTCGGTGCCATCTACAACGAGCCGGATACATCCGATGCAAGCAGCACGAGCGGTGCCCGCTAGGGGAGAGAGGAGGACAAGATGCAGTACAGAACGCCCAGGTCGCAGGAAGGCTTCTTCGACAGGATGGCGCATGCTCTGAACGGCAGCCATGGCAGGCACGGAGGCGGCAGGCACGCGACCGTCCGGCGCAGCTCTGGCATCGCATCGAAGGTCTATCTTCCCCAGCTCGTGCCGGCAATGCTCCTTGTGGCCTATGGACTTATCGTTCAGTGGTCAGCCTCGCTCTCGATATCGGAAGCCTCCCTCCCGCGCCAGGCGATAGGTGTGCTCATCGGCTGCATCTTCGCCTTCATGATCTGGCGCTATGACTACCGCACGCTTGCAAACATGCGCACGGCCCTCATGGTTGCAGATGCCGTGCTGCTGCTCCTGCCGAGCATTCCTTTCATCGGCGTCTCTGCCAAGGGCATGACGGGCTGGATCCAGATTCCCGGCATCGGCCTTCGCTTCCAGCCATCGGAAATCGCAAAGCTCGTGACGATCTTCCTCATGGCATCAGTCACAGCGGAATACAACGGCAGGATAGAGACGCTCAGGGACTATGTGAAGCTCTGCGGGACCCTGCTCTTCCCGTTCGTGCTGATCATGACGCAGCCTGACCTGGGTACAGGCCTCGTGCTTCTCTTCTCGGGTGCCTGCGTCATCATCTGCGGCGGCGCGAAGAGAAGCTGGGTGCTCGTGACCATCGCCTTGATCGTCATCGGCGCTGCCCTCATCATCGCCACGTCGATGACAGAAGGGCTGCCCCATATCCTGAAGGAATACCAGCTGAACCGACTCATCGTCTTCGTCGATCCTTCGGTCGACCCGACAGGAGACGGCTACAACCTGGCGCAGGCCAAGATCGCTGTCGGCTCGGGCGGCTTCTTCGGCAAGGGCGTCGAGAACGCGACACAGACGATTGCAGGATTTCTGCCTGAAGCCCATACCGACTTCGTCTTTGCCCTGCTTTCGGAGGAATTCGGTTTCCTGGGCGCGCTCGTGCTCCTGGGCCTCTTCGGCTGGCTCATCTTCTCGACGCTTGCGCTTGCCCTCAAGGTGGAGACGACGTTTGCAAAGCTCGTGCTTGTCGGCATTGTTGCCATGTGGACGTTCCAGGTGCTCGAGAATGTGGGTATGTGTATAGGCATCATGCCCATCACGGGCATCCCGCTGCCCTTCATCAGCTTCGGCTCGTCGTCGATGCTGGCGCAGATCACGGCGGTGGGTGTCGTGCAGTCGATATGGCGGAACAGGACGAAGTCCGCGTAAGGCCTGGACTTCAGGATCGGAGGCATTGTGGCCAAGAGCAAAGGAATACCCTTCAGCAGGATATTCGAGGTTGCCGGCGCCATGAAGATGGCGCAGGACCGCTCGGAGTCCAGCGTGAAGGTCGAGGTGCTTGTCGGCGCTGGCGCTCCTGCCGACGAGATCTCTGCAATGAAGCGCTGCTTCGTGCCTGAGACCGCGCGGGCGCATGTCCTGGTCTGGGATCTCTCTTCGAGGGCTGAGACGGCACCTGATGCCGATACCGATCTGGCAGTCGTGCTTGTCGGCACGCAGCCGAAAGAGGCGGCCCAGATTGCGCTTGCCTGCGTACGCAGGAAGTGCGGCTGCATCTTCGTCGTCCCGTCTGCGCTCGAGGCTCCCCAGGAGCTGCCGCGCGAGCTCGAGGACACGGTCGATATCGTGGCTGCTGCAGGCGAGGAAGCCATCCTTTCGAAGCTTGCGCTTGCGCTTGCTGCCCAGGAGGAGCGCATCCTCCTTGCCGCTGCCTTCCCGTTCTGCAGGAAGGCTGTCGCCTCTGCGCTTGTTCGGCAGAGCGCATTGGCGAATATGGGTGTCGGTGCCATCTCGCTCATCCCAGGCTCGGACCTTCCGATCATGCTGGCCGAGCAGGAGCGCCTGGCACTCGATCTCATGGGCGTCTATGGGAAGAAGCCCGGCCCCGAGGCAGCGGCAGATCTTGCGGGCGTCTTCGGTGCAGGCTTTGCCTATCGTGCCATTGCCCGCACGCTTGCAGGGGCAGTTCCTGGCATCGGCTGGGCCCTGAAGGCTTCTGTCGCCTACGGAGGAACTGTGCTTTCCGCCTGGGCTGTCGAAACGCACCTTGCAGGTGACATGCCTGAGATCTGGAGCAATATCCAGGAGTTCGTCTCTGCTCTGGCAGGTGCGCAGGGCGGGGAGGCAGCGCCCGAGCGTCAGGAGCAAGAGCAGCCCAGGATCGTGCCTCTTGCCCAGGCAACGCTTCCTGAAGCACCGAAAGATGAAGGAGATGGCTATATCACGCTTTCCTAGCAGATGAGGTGCGTGGTGAAGCTGTGGAGTGCCGATATCTTTAGGCAGGAATGGCATGCAGGAGGGCTATTCTTTGTTACGCAAAAGGCATCTCATGAAGGAACGTTCACATTTCGCACTAAAACCGCAGCTAGCTGACTTTTTCTGATTGACGATTGTTCTGAGCGCTAGTAGAATAGCTAGCTGTTGCACTCAAATCAGCAATGAAGGGTTCACACATGTACGCAATCGTTTCAACTGGCGGCAAGCAGTACAAGGTTGCCGAGGGCGATATCATCGACGTCGAGAAGCTCGATGCCCAGCCCGGCGACGAAGTCCAGCTTGACGTCCTCATGCTCAACGATGGCCAGGAGGTCACTGTTGACGCATCCACCCTCTCCGACAAGAAGGTTACCGCCGAGGTGCTGGAGCAGTTTAAGGGTGAGAAGCAGCTCGTTTTCAAGTTCAAGAAGCGCAAGCGCTATCACCGCACCCGTGGCCATCGTCAGAACCTCACGAGGATCCGCATCAAGGCTCTCCCCGTCGAGGCTGCAGCAAAGTCTGCAGAGTCGGCCGAGTAAATTCCGTTCGGTATAGCAAGCAGATAGGCAGGTACTCTCATGGCACATAAGAAGGGCGGCGGCTCCTCTCGCAACGGCCGCGATTCTCGCGGTCAGCGTCTCGGCACCAAGCGTTTTGGTGGCCAGACAGTGAAGGAGGGCGAGGTCCTCGTTCGTCAGTGCGGCACGCACATCGCACCGGGCGAGAACGTCGGCTGCGGCAGGGATTACACCCTGTTTGCACTCAAGGCTGGCACCGTCGAGTTCACCAAGGGCAAGAAGCACATGGTGCACGTCCGTACGGCGACCACCGCGTAGCAATTGTTGGACACGCATTGCTGAAGGGACCCTTCCGAGGGTCCCTTTTCTTTTCTCGAAGACGTTTTCGGGGCAGATAGAACGACAACCGATATACTCGATTGAGTAGAGCACGATACAAGGAGGGGCGATGTTCACTGACTTTGCCCATATCAACGTACAAGGCGGCAACGGCGGCGCTGGATGCATGTCATTCAGGCGCGAGGCCTATGTGCCGAAAGGCGGGCCTGACGGCGGAGATGGCGGACGCGGAGGAGATGTCATCCTCGAGGCGGACCCCCAGCTCTCGTCGCTCATCGACTACCGCTACAAGCATCACTTCAAGGCAGAGCGCGGCACGCATGGCCAGGGAGCGAGAAAGCACGGCAAGGACGGCGAGGACCTGATCCTCAAGGTGCCTCTCGGCACCGTCGTGCGCGAGCTCGACCATGAGACGCAGAAGCCGCTCTACCAGATTGCAGACCTCACGCATCCCGGCGAGCGCGTCGTCGTAGCCCCTGGCGGCATCGGAGGCCGTGGCAACATCCACTTCGTGACATCCGTCAGGCGCTCTCCGGCCTTTGCCGAGAAGGGCGAGCCTTCGCAGGATCACTGGATTGAGCTCGAGATGAAGCTCATGGCAGACGCTGCCCTTGTTGGCATGCCATCTGTCGGCAAGAGCTCGCTCATCGCCCGCATGAGCGCAGCCCGTCCGAAGATTGCCGACTATCCGTTCACGACGCTTGTCCCGAACCTCGGCATGGTCCGTGCCCGCAATGGCCACTCCTTCGTCGTTGCCGATGTACCTGGCCTCATCGAGGGTGCAAGCGAAGGCAAGGGCCTGGGGCACGAGTTCCTCCGCCATATCGAGCGTACCGCCCTCATCATGCATGTCGTGGACGTGACCGGCTCCTATGAGGGAAGAGACCCTGTGCATGACTTCGAGGTCATCAACGATGAGCTCGCAGCCTATGCCGAGGACCTCGCTGTACGTCCCCAGATCGTCGTCGCGAACAAGTGCGATATGCCGGGGACCGAAGAGAATGTCGAGCGCGTCCGTGCTGCAGCCGAGAAAGCGGGATATCCGTTCTTTGCCGTCTCCTGCGTGACGGGTGCCGGCATCGATGCACTCATGGATGCCACGGCAGAAGAGGTCTTCGAGCTCAGGAGCAAGGCGGCAGAGGAAGCCAGGAAGGCAGCTGAAGAGAAGCCGATCCGCGACTGGGAGGCCGACAGGCGCCGCCGCGACCGCCGCATCGATATCAAGAACCTCGGCGGCAATGTCTGGCGCGTCTCGGGCGTCGGTGTCGAGCGCATGGTCATCCAGACCGACTGGGACAACGAGGAGGGCATCTCCTACCTCATGCACCGCTTCGAGAGGATCGGCCTGGACGAGCGTCTCCAGAAGGCTGGCGTGAAGGACGGCGACGAGGTGCGCATCCTGGGCTATGCCTTCACCTACGAAAGCCCGGACCACGACGATGAGTACGCTGAGCTCAAGGACTCTGACGACGAGGTCGTCGAGGAGTTCATCGAGGGGGACGAATAGCGTGGGAGGACAAGGCCCCATCGTCGTGAAGATTGGCTCTTCCACGCTTGTGGATGCCGCAGGCGCACCTGACCATGCGTTCATCGGCAGCCTCTGCAGCCAGGTGGCGCGTCTCATGGACGAAGGGCATGAGGTCGTCGTCGTGTCATCTGGCGCTGCTGCCGCCGGCATGGAGCGCCTGGGGCTCAAGGCACGCCCGAAGGACCTGCCGACGCTTCAGGCCTGCTGTGCTGCTGGCCAGGCAGCTCTCACGGAGATCTACGCAGAGGTTCTCTCCCAGAGCGGACATGCTGCGGGCCAGGTGCTCATGACAAGAAGGGACGTCGTCGACAGGGAGTGCTATCTCAATACGAGAAACACCTTCGAGCGCCTCCTGGAGCTCGGCGTCGTCCCCATCGTGAACGAGAACGATACGGTCTCTGTCGCAGAGCTCTCGTTTTCCGACAATGATATGCTCGGCGCCATCGTCTCGGCCCTCGTGGGAGCAAGCCTCTATGTGATCCTCTCTGATGTGGAGGGCCTCTATACGGCAAACCCCTCCACCCATCCCGAAGCCAAGCTCATTCCGCGTGTCGAGGAGCTCACGCCCGAGATCCTCGCAGGAGCTACGGGCGCAGGGTCTGCCTTCGGCACTGGAGGGATGGCATCGAAGCTGAGGGCTGCGCGAGCCATGCTTGCTGCCGGGATACCGATGACGATATGCGAAGGCAGAAAGGCGGACGTGCTCGTCGATGTCGTGCACGGCAAGAAGGTCGGCACGCGCTTCGAGGCTTTTGCCGGACACGCTGCGCATGAAGGCGCCCGCAAGCTCTGGATCGGCCTTGCAGGCGTTCCCCAGGGAACGCTCACGGTGGATGAGGGTGCAGTCCATGCGCTTGTCGACAGAGGCTCGTCCCTTCTTCCTGCAGGTGTCATAGCCACAGAAGGGGAGTATGCGGCAGGAGATGTCGTGGACATCCGTGCGGAGGATGGGATGCTCGTGGCACGAGGCATCACGCGCTACTCAGCTGACGAGGTCATGCGCATCCACGGCCTCAAGCTCGATGTGATCGAGCGCTTCCTTCCTGAACGTGAAGGTGCGCCGCTTGTGCACCGCGACGAGATGCTTGTCTTCTGAGCGGGAGGGGATTGAGCCTTATGGAACAGGAGCGCTTCGATCTGCCGCAGCTCGGCCAGGACCCCTCGAGGACCTACCGCCTTGGCATCATGGGCGGCACCTTCGACCCGATACACAATGGACACCTCGTCGCTGCGGAACAGGCGTATGACGACCTGAATCTCGATCTTGTTGTCTTCATGCCGGCAGGAAGCCCTGCCTTCAAGCAGGGCAAGAAGATTGCCTCGGGCGAGGACCGCTACGCGATGACGCTATTGGCGACCTCGGACAACCCGCATTTCGTGGCAAGCCGTTTCGAGGTGGACCGCCCTGGCATCACCTATACCTCAGAGACGCTCCGTCTTCTGAAGGAGCACTATCCTCAGAATGTGGAGCTCTACTTCATCACGGGAGCCGACGCAATTGCCGACATCGTGCGCTGGAACAACTCGGCAAGCATTGCCGAGAATGCGACGCTTGTGGGGGCAACACGGCCCGGCTACAACCTCGACAAGGCTGCCGGCGCTATCGATTCTTCTGGCATCGACTTCCATGTGATCTATCTCGAGGTCCCGGCTCTTGCCATCTCCTCGAGCTATCTGCGCGAGCGGGTGGGCAAGGGACAGAGCCTGCGCTATCTGACGCCGGACTCCGTCACAGGGTATCTCCACAAGCATCAGCTCTATGGCGCAAAGGCAGGGAAATATGCCAGATAAGGTATGGAACATACCGCGCTGCAGCATCCCCTATACGGATGGGCAGCGGAAAGAGATAGCAGAGCTCGAGCGCGATATCAAGGCGCAGCTTGCAGAGAAGCCGAAGCGCCTTGCCCATTCGCTTTCGGTGGCACGGACTGCCGAGTGGATGGCAGGGGTCTACGGTGTGGACTGCTTCGAGGCACGCTGTGCCGGCATCCTGCATGACTGGGTGAAGGCTGAGACGCATGAAGCGCAGATAGAAGAGGCGAAGCATCTCGGCATAGAGCTGGACGCGCCGCTCGAGAAATGCGAGCCGCTCCTGCATGGCCTCATCGCAGCACGTACCTTGCCCCAGCGCTATCCCGAGCTTCCTCAGAGCATCTGGCAGGCCATCTCTCGCCACACCACAGGGGCTGCCGACATGTCGGACCTCGATATGGTGCTTTTTGTGGCCGATGGCATAGAGCCGTTGCGCAAGCCCTATCCGGGTATAGACAATATACGCGGACTTGTCGGCGCAGCGCCGCTCGATGAGGTCTTCTGGGCGTCGTTTGCAGGCGGCATCGTCTATGTGATCGAGACCCGGCGCTATCTCTATCCCGGCACGGTCGATATATACAACGCACTTGTAGAAAAGGAACATGCATGAGTGTGACACCGCTCGAACTTGCGAAGGTCGCTGCTGCGGCAGCTGACGACAAGAAGGCATATGACATTGCGCTTCTGGACCTCACGCAGCTTTCGGATATGTGCGACTACTTCCTGATCGCTTCCGCGATGAACGCCCATCAGGCTGATGCCATCGTCGACGAGATCGAGAAGAAGGTCCGCCTTAACTGCGCCGAGGACCCCATCTCCATCGAGGGGCGTGACGGCAAGCACTGGATCCTCATGGATTACGGTCCTGTCGTCATCCATATCTTCGATGAGGAGACGCGCAGGTACTACCGTCTCGAGCGCCTCTGGGGCGATGCACCGAGGATCGATCTCGGACTCGAGAAAGATGGGGAAGAGGAGCCGAAGGAGGCCTAGTCCCCTCCCAGCTCGTCGTCAGGACGTTCTGGCACGTCCTTTCCCTTGAGCCTCATATCGCGGCCATATGATACGGCGCTGCTTCCGAAGCGGCGCCGTATTTCGTCTGCCGCTTCTGACAGTGCGTGGAGGTCACGCGGCGCTGCAGGCTCGGGAGCGCCGTCAAGGTTGAGCGCAAGCTGCTGGGGCTCTGCCTCGCGTCCGAATCCAGAAAGGCCGACGCCGACAAGACGGACACCTGTGCCTTCATGCCAGATCTGGGAAAGGAGACGCCGTGCCATGGGGCCGAAGACATGCTCGTCGTCTGTGGCGCGTCCCACAGGCATCTGCGCCGTGCGGTAGCTGAGGTCATGGTAGCGGAGCTTCAGCGTCACGACGGTGCCCTCGAGCTTCTGGGCACGCAGGCGGGTGCCGCACCGTGCTGCTGCCAGATCGATGGCCGCCAGAAGGTCATGCTCTGTCGTGAGGTCATGCGGAAACGTATGCTCGGCAGAGACCGACTTCGGCTCGCGCTTCTGCACGAAGGGACGTACGGGAGAAAGCTCGAGTCCCTGTGCGCGGCGCTTGAGCTGGGGTCCATACTGCCCCAAGAGCGCTGAGAGATCCTCGTCGTCGGCATGTGCGAGGTCGCCCAGGGTTCTCATGCCGAAGGATCTGAGCCTGCGCTCGGTGGCAGCGCCTATGCCTGACATGCGCGACAGCGGAAGGGGAGCAAGAAAGCGCTGCTCTGTGCCTGGATAGACTGGCGTAAGGCCGCGAGGCTTTCGTGTCTCTGAGGCAATCTTTGCTACGGTCTTCGAGGTTCCAAGGCCGATCGAGCAGGTGATGCCAAGCGCAGCCACGCGCTCCTGAAGCCGCTCGGCAATGAGCACAGGGTGCTCGTTCGAATAGCGTCCTGGCGTGATATCGAAGAAGGCCTCATCGATCGACATCTGCTCGACAAGCGGCGTCTCGTCGAGGATGAGCGCCATGACTTTGTGGGAGAGCTCGCGGTAGCGGTCGAAATGGCCGCGCGTCCATATCGCATTGGGGCAGAGCTTCTGGGCAGTGGCAGAAGGCATGGCGGAATGGACGCCGTACTTCCTTGCTTCATAGGAGGCGGTCGAGACGACGCCGCGGTCTTTGGGACTTCCTCCGACAATCACGGGCTTGCCACGCCAGGCAGGATGGTCGAGCTGCTCGACGGATGCGAAGAAGGCATCGAGATCCAAGAGCCCTATGGCAGGACCCTCCCATGTGGGGAGGGTCCTGTGATTTCCTGCATTGGTTTTGCTGTGGCTGTCCATATCACCGTGTCTCGGGCAGACGTACCGTGAAGGTCGTGCCGTGCTCCTTGTCGCTTGCGGCCTCAATCGTACCACCATGCGTCTGGGCGATGGATTGGGCAATGGCAAGGCCGAGGCCAAAGCCGCCTGTCTCGCGGGTGCGCGCCTTGTCAGAGCGGTAGAAGCGCTCAAAGACATGGGGAAGGTCCTCGGGGTCGATTGGCGTGCCGAGATTGTTGACGGAAAGGACCGCGTGTCCGGAATCGTCCTTGAGATTCAAGGTGACGACCGTGCCCTTGGCAGCATACTTCGTCGCGTTGTCCACGAGGATCTTGGCAAGGCGCTTCAGGGACTGAGCATCTCCCTTGACCTTGAGGCCTGGCTCGATCGTGCTTTCAAGCTCGCAGCCGCGCTCGAATGCCATCGCATCGAACTCGAGGGCGACGTTGTCCACGATATCCGAGAAGTCGAGCGTCTCCTGCGGCATCTTGCCCTTCGTGGCAGCACCGTTCTCGTCGGCACGGGCAAGCGTCAGGAGGTCGTTCACGAGCGATGCCATCTGCTGCGCCTCGTCGGCCGTGGAGTCTACCCAGCGCCTCGAGTCCTCGGGCAGGCTCTTGTCAGCCTGAAGGATCTGGCTGTTCGCCAGGATGACGGCAAGCGGTGTCTTGAGCTCATGCGAGGCATCGGCGACGAAGCGCCTCTGCGAGGTCCATGCCTCCTGCACCGGCTTCAGCATCCACTTCGTGAGATACCAGGTGATAAGGAGAAGGGCGGCAAGAGCGCTCGAGATGATGACAGCAGCAGATACAAGCTGGCGCGAGAATGCTTCATCGAGGATCGAGGTCTCGACAAGCGCAATCGTCGTCGTGCCATCTGAGTTGCTTGTGGACTGCCATTGGATGTGCTGGTCTGCGATGTGTCCCGAAGACTGTCCCGATTTCAGGACCTTTGCAATCGTGTCCTCGAGCTGATCTTCCGTGAGCTGGGCGATTGTCGTCGTATAGCCCGTGATCGTGCCATCGCTCTCGACCCTGACTGCTGCCGTCAGCATGTTGGGGCGCGGGCTGTCCTTCCCGAGGCTGATGCTCGTCGAACCTGTAGCGGAGTTGACCTCATGAAGCACGTGCTCGAGGCTCTCTCGCACCATCTGCTGCTGGTTGCTATAGGTCGAATAAAGGCTCATACCCATGACACCCACGAGTATGAGCCCTACGAGAAGAACCGTGACGATCACGAACTGCTTATGCAGCTTCTTGAGCATCTGAGCTACTCCTGATCGAACATCTCCAGACGATAGCCGAGCATGCGCAGCGTCGTGATCTGGACCTTCGAATTGATATGGTTGAGCTTCTTGCGGAGGAACGAGATGTAGGCCTCGGCAGAGTTCTCGGAAGCCTCGCCGTCAGTGCCCCAGACACGGGTCAGGAGGTCCTGCTTGGAGACGACGCGCTGCGTGGAGCTCATGAGGAGCTTCAGGACTTCGAACTCCTTGCCGGAGAGGTGCACGGACTTCGTGCCGCGGGAGAGGTCGTGCGTATTGAGGTCGAGCGTGAGGTCGCCGAAGTTCGCCTCGTCGAGCATCACGGCGCCCTGGCGGCGGCCAAGGGCGCGCACACGTGCCAGGAACTCAGCAGACTCGAATGGCTTTGTCAGATAGTCGTCCGCACCTGCGTCGAGGCCCTCGACCTTGTCTTCCGTCGAGGTGCGTGCCGTCAGCATGAGGACAGGGGTGGAGTTCTTCTCATGGCGGAGATTGCGGAGCAGCTCGATGCCATCCATGCCCGGAAGCATGCGGTCAAGGACGATGAGGTCATAGAGTCCGCTTTCGGCATAGGTCAGGCCGCTCTGTCCGTCATAGGTTGCTTCGGCGTTGTAGCCGGCGTCGGTCAGTATGCGAACGATTGCATCGGCAAGCTTGCGCTCGTCTTCTATTACCAGTACATTCATGAGGCCATTCCTTCCTGCCGTGAGAGCAAGGCCATACGCTGTGGAACTTGTCGCGTATCGTACGTGGCCCAGCTTAAGCTACGCTTAACATCTTCCCCTCAGAGGCCTGAAAGCGTGAAATCGGCGCAAAGTCGCTGGCTGCTCCACAAAAACTGCACCTTGCATGCATGCCTGAGAGTCGTACAATTTACAGTTGCTGTATAGAGCCAATGCGGCCCATCATCCCTACATTCTCAGAGGGCCGCGCGTCTAGAGGAGTTTTGCCTTGGCAGTTAAGATTCGCCTGGCCCGCCATGGTGCCAAGAAGCGTCCGTACTATCGTGTTGTCGTCGCTGACGGCCGCAGCCCGCGTGATGGTCGCCTGATCGAGGAGGTCGGCCGCTACAACCCGCTGACCAACCCGAAGACCATCGAGCTCGACCTCGAGAAGGTCGACGCTTGGATCGCCAAGGGCGCTCAGCCCTCCAGCGCAGTGTCTCACCTCATCGACATTGTGCGCACCGGCGCTCCTGCACCTGAGAAGAAGGCAAAGCTTTCGAAGAAGGCCGCTGCTAAGGCTGCAAAGGCTGAGTAGTCTCATGGCTGAGGAAATCGATCAGACCACGGACGAGACCGAGGCCGACGTCGAGATGCCCTCAGACAAGGTTGCGGACCTGGTGGAGTATATCGTCTGCGGACTCGTGGACGATCAGGATGCAGTCTCTCTCGATGTGACGGACTCCGAGTCCGGCACGCTCATCGAGGTCAGCTGCGCTGCTGCCGATGCAGGCCGTGTCATTGGCCGCAAGGGCCGCACCATCAAGGCAATCCGCACGCTTTCCCGTGCACTCGGTCAGCGTGTCGGTACGTCGGTAGAGGTAGAGGTGTTGGGCTAGGGCATGCCCGATTATCGCGTGATAGCCCGTGTCGTCAAAGCGCACGGGAAAAAGGGGGAGGTCGTGACGGTTCCCGTCCACGGCCTTCCCTCTCTTATGCATGAAGGGCTTTCTGTCTGTGTCGTGCCGCCCCGGCTCAAGGGGCCGCGCTGGCACAAGGTGCTTTCATGCGCATCGGATGGGCGCGGACAGCGCATAGCTCTGGACGGCGTAAGCGATCTTGGAGCTGCAGAGGCTCTGGTCGGCCGCTCCCTTCTCGTCTCCGTCGACGATCTTCCTGACAATTTTGCCTTCATGGACCTCGACGCCCTCATCGGAAGGCGTGTCGAAGATCCTGGATATGGCGACCTCGGCGAGATCGAGGAGATCCTGACAGGCCCTGCCAATGATGTATGGGTCGTGAGAGGGACTTCAGCCGGAGAGATCCTGCTTCCCGTCATACCTGATGTCGTGTCCGAGATACCGCCTTCGGGCAGCATCGAGGTGCATGTGCCGAAAGGCACGATTCCCGAAGAGGGGGACTAGTGCTCTTCGAAGCAATATCCGTCATCCCCGAAGTGTTCGAGCCCTATGTTGGTGCCTCCATCCTGGGGCGTGCCCGCAAGAAGGGCGTCTTCGATTTCTCTGCCTATGACCTGCGCACCTGGACGCATGACCGCCACCGCACGGTGGACGATGCTCCTTTCGGGGGCGGCCAGGGCATGCTCATGAAGCCGCAGCCCATATTCGAGGCGGTGCATGCCGTCTCCGAGATGCATGAGGAGAAGCCATATACGATCTTCTTCTCTCCCTGCGGAGAGACCTTCACGGAAGAGATTGCCCGGGAGCTCTCGGAACAGGACCGGATCCTTTTTGTCTGCGGACGCTATGAAGGCATGGACGAGCGCTGCTACACGCTGGCAGACAAGGTGCTCTCGATAGGCGACTATGTGCTTACCGGAGGAGAGCTTGCCTCCCTCGTCGTCATGGATGCCGTGGTGAGGCTCTTGCCAGGCGCTTTGGGAGACGAGAAGAGCGCACTCGACGAGTCGTTCTCTGATGGTCTTCTCGAATACGCCCAATACACGCGTCCTGCATCATTCGAGGGCATGGATGTGCCCGATGTGCTCCTGTCCGGAGATCACGGCAAGGTAGATGCCTGGAGAAGGAGAAGCTCGCTCGAGCGTACGGCTGCCTGGCGGCCAGACCTTCTCGAGGATGCTGAACTAACGCCGGATGAGCAGCGCTTCATCGATGAAATCACCGAGAGGGGGAAGCGAGATGGCAGCACGCCATGCTGATACGGGCGAAGATGCCCCGAAACACAACGAATTCCTGGAATGGATCCTCGTCATTGCGATAGCGATCGGCTGCGCGCTGGCGTTCAGGACATTCGTTGCGGAAGTCTATGAGGTGCCATCGGGCTCGATGCTCGACACGATCCAGATCGGCGACAGGCTCATCGGAGAGAAGATCTCCTACCACTTCAGCTCTCCCAAGCAGGGAGACATCGTGACCTTCATCGATCCTGAGGATTCGAAGTCCACGCTCATCAAACGCGTGATCGCCACGTCAGGCCAGACGGTAGAGTTCAAGGACGGCGTCGTCTATGTGGACGGCGAGGCGCTCGACGAGCCCTATACGGAAGGCAAGCCGACAGAACCTCTCGCGATGCAGTCTGCGAACGCAGGCTCCATAGAGTACCCTTATACCGTTCCTGAAGGCTGCGTCTGGGTGATGGGGGACAACAGGACCAATTCGCTCGACTCCCGCTACTTCGGTCCCATCGAGGTCAGCTCCATCACCTCGCATGGGCTATTCATCTTCTGGCCGCTATCGGATGCCGGCTCTCTGTAGCAGGCACGCACACATACGAAGGAGATATGTCATGGGCACCTCTGCGCTCACATTCCAGGACATGATCCTGGCACTCGAGCATTACTGGGCAGACAAGGGCTGCACCGTCATGCAGCCGTATGACTCCGAGGTAGGTGCAGGCACGTTCCATACGGCAACGCTTCTGCGCTCGCTCGGTCCGGACGCCTGGAGGACCTGCTATCCGCAGCCCTGCCGCCGCCCTGCCGACGGCCGCTACGGCGACAACCCGAACCGCATGCAGCACTACTACCAGTTCCAGGTCGTCCTGAAGCCCTGCCCTGAGGATTCGCAGGACCTCTATCTCGGCTCTCTTGCCGCCATCGGCCTCGATCCTGCCGAGCACGACGTGCGCTTCGTCGAGGACGACTGGGAGAGCCCGACGCTTGGCGCCTGGGGCCTTGGCTGGGAAGTCTGGATGGACGGCATGGAGGTCACGCAGTATACGTACTTCCAGCAGGTCGGCGGCATCGAGGTCGATCCTGTGCCTGTCGAGATCACCTATGGCCTCGAGCGCATTGCCATGTATGCCCAGGGCAAGAACTCCGTCTACGACATCGTCTGGAGCTATCTGCCGGATGGCACGCCGATGACCTACGGCGACGTGTTCCACGAGAACGAGGTCGAGTTCTCGGCCTACAACTTCGAGGTCGCCAACGTCGACATGATGAGGAACAAGTTCGATGACTATGAGCAGGAGTGCCACTCCTGCCTCGAGCGCGAGCTGCCGCTTCCTGCCTATGACTGCGTCATGAAGTGCTCGCATGCCTTCAATCTCCTCGATTCGCGTGGCGCCATCTCGGCGACGGAGCGCGCGAACTACATCCTGCGTGTCCGCACGCTCGCAAAGCTCTGCTGCGAGTCCTATCTCGAGCACGTAGCCAACCGCAACAAGGCACATGAAGGCGAGGTGGCCTAGATGGCTGAAACGAAGGACTTTCTGCTGGAGATCGGCACCGAAGAGATGCCGAGCGCTCCGCTCATGAACGCACAGAAGCAGCTTGGCACGCTTGTCGCCAAGAGGCTTGACGCCGAGGGGCTCTCCCATGGGGAGGTCACGACGTTCTCGACGCCGAGGCGCCTGACGGTACAGGTGAAGGATGTCGCTACGGCGACCGAAGAGGTCCACGAGATCAAGCGCGGCCCCAATGCTGCCATCGCCTTCGGCAAGGACGGCAAGCCTTCGAAGGCTGCCCAGGGCTTTGCCCGCAAGTTCGGCCTCGCAGCCGAGGACCTCGCCGTGCGCGAGGACAAGGACGGAAAGACCTATGTGTGGGCAGAGAAGTCCGTGCCGTCCCGCGCAGCCGAAGGCATCCTCTCATCTCTTGGCCATGACACGATTGCCGGCCTCGAGTGGCCGAACTACCGCAGCCAGCGCTGGGGATCTGAGCATGAGACGTTCGTGCGCCCGATCCGCTGGATCGTGGCACTTCTGGGCGACGAGGTCGTGCCGGTGACCTATGCCGGCGTCACGAGCGGCAATAAGACGCGCGGACACCGCGTGCTCGGCCCGGGCGAGCACGTCGTGAAGACGCCCGCAGAATACGAGAAGGTTCTCGAAGATGCCGGTGTCCTCGGCGAGAAGAGGCGTCGCGAGGCCATCCTCGAGGGCGTCCGCGAGGTCGAGGAAGAGCGCGGAGGCGCCCACGTGGACATGCCGAAGCGCACGTTCGACGAGGTCGTCAACCTCTGCGAGTGGCCGACCGTGCTTGTCGGCAAGTTTGACGAGGAGTTCCTCCAGGTCCCGCATGAGATCATCTGCGAGTCAATGCTCACGAACCAGCGCTACTTCCCGATCTACGACAAGGACGGAGAGCTCACGCGCGAGTTCGTCGTCGTCTCGAACGCAGACCCCAAGGTCTCCGATACGGTCGTCGACGGCAACGAGCGCGTCGTGCGTGCACGTCTCGATGACGCGAAGTTCTTCTATGAGGAGGACCTGAAGCATCCGCTCGAGTATTACGTGGACAAGCTCGACAAGGTCGTCTTCCAGGAGAAGCTCGGCACCGTGCTCCAGAAGACGAAGCGCATGGTCAAGGTTGCTGGAGCTGTCGCCCGCGAGGCCGGCGCTACCGACGAGCAGACGAAGAACGCAGAGCGTGCAGCCTACCTGGCCAAGGCAGACCTCGTGACGCAGGCTGTCGTCGAGTTCACGAGCCAGCAAGGTGTCATGGGCGGCTACTATGCGAAGGCATCCGGCGAGCCCGATGAGGTCGCAGAGGCAATCCGCGAGCAGTACCGTCCGCGCTTTGCAGGAGACGAGATTCCGTCCCATCTGGTCGGCCGCTGCGTCGCCATTGCAGACAAGCTCGATACCGTGTGCGGCATGTTCGCCATCGACGAGCCGCCGACGGGCTCTTCGGACCCGTTTGCACTGCGCAGGAGCGCCATCGGCATCATCGCCATGCTCCGCACGATGCCTCAGGTCTCGCTCTCTGCCATCATCGAGGCTTCGCTTGCTGCCTATGCCGAGCAGGGGCTCGAGTTCGATGCTGCAAAGGTCCAGGAGGCTGTCGAGCAGTTCTTCGCAGGACGTCTTGCTGCCATCGCAAAGGACGAAGGCATCGCACCCGATACGATCGAGGCAGTCTCTGCCGTCGGCGTCATCGATCCGGACGAGTTCCTGAAGCGCGCACACGCTCTCGACGAGGCCCGCTCGGGCGAGCCTGAGCTCTTCGAGGACCTTGCCATCGCCTATGCACGTGCATCGCATCTGGCCGATGCAACGCTCGGCGAGGACGTGGATGAGTCGATCCTCACAGATCCGGAGAAGGACCTGCTTTCTGCCTGCAAGAATGGCAGGGAAGAGGTCGCAGCAGCGCTTGCGGCAAAGGACTACGCCGGCGCCCTTGCAGCGCTTGCAAAGCTCCGCGAGCCCATCGATGCCTTCTTCGACGACGTCCTTGTCATGGATCCGGACGAGGCCATCAAGAACAACCATCTGAGGCTTCTGAACAAGTTTGCGCAGACATTTGCCGATGTCGCCGATATCGGCTGCCTTTCGCGAAAGAAGTAGGGCATTTCGGCGGTGCAGCACTTGCACCGCCTGACATATCCTCTAATCTAGCATTGCACGTATTCGTTCGAATTCGAAGGAGGAATCGGGCATGGACACTCTTGAGCTCGATTACCAGCCCCCCAAGGCCAAGGTCCTTGTTATCTCTGACTCTCTCGGAACCACCGCTTCTGCCGTCGTAGACGCAGCCGAGGCGCAGTTCGACAAGGATCTCGTCGACGTCGTCCGCCTGACCAGGGTCCGCACGATCGAAGAGGTCGAGAAGTTCCTGGACGAGCAGATGGAGTCCGACCGCCCGATGGCAGTGTTCCATACGATCGGCACCTCGGCGCTCCGCCGCGAGGTTCGCGATGCCTGCGAGTCGAGGGGCATCCCTTCGATCGACCTCATGGGTCCGGCCATCACGGTGCTGTCCGGCCTCACCGGTGTCGAGCCCTCCGAGGAGGTCGGCGCTCTGCGCAACCGCCAGTAATCAGAGCTAGCATGTCAGAATCACAACTTGTTAACGAAATCAAGCGTAAATCCGTTAACGGCTAAAAAACCATTCTGGCATAGCGCACTGCATTCCTTGGATATACTAAAAAACGTGATCAGTGGATGCCTGCCTCGGGTAACTGCGGCAGGCATCTTCTTGATAGACGGCAAGTACAAGTTGTTTAAGGAGTGCTATGGCTGAGAAGCATGTGTATCGCTTCGGCAAGGACGCCAACGGCAACAATGTGACCGAGGTCGCAGGCAAGACCGTTGACGAAGCGAAGTGGATTACGGGCGGCAAGGGTGCAAACCTTGCAGAGATGGCAAACATCGGTCTTCCTGTCCCTCCAGGATTCACGATTTCCTGCCAGACCTGCGTCGCCTACTCTGGTGCTGGCAACGTGTGGCCTGATGGCGTTCTCGACGAGATCGATGTCTACCGCAAGGATCTCGAGGAGCGCATGGGCAAGAAGCTCGGCGACAAGGAGGATCCTCTGCTTGTCTCCGTCCGTTCCGGTGCACCGTTCTCGATGCCGGGCATGATGGACACGGTCCTGAACCTCGGTCTCAACGATGACTCCGTCCAGGGCCTCATCAAGCAGACCCAGAACCCGCGCTTCGCATGGGACTCCTATCGTCGTTTCGTCCAGATGTTCTCTGACGTCGTCATGGGCGTGAATGGCCAGCTCTTCGAGGATGCCATCAACGCCAAGAAGGCCGAGAAGGGCGTCAAGCTCGACACCGAGCTCGACGCAGACGACCTCAAGGACCTCGTCGCAACCTTCAAGCAGATCTTCGCCGACAACGTCGACGCAGAGAAGTATCCCGAGGTTGCAGAGGGCGGCAAGGCTGTCTTCCCGTCCGATCCGTACCTGCAGCTCCGCCTTGCAGAGCAGGCAGTCTTCGGCTCCTGGAACACGCCGCGCGCAATCCTCTACCGCAAGCAGAACAAGATCCCCGACGATCTCGGCACGGCCGTGAACGTCCAGGTCATGGTCTTCGGCAACAAGGGCAACACCTCCGCAACCGGCGTCGCCTTCACGCGCAACCCTGCTGACGGCTCCAACGAGCGCTACGGCGACTTCCTCGTCAACGCTCAGGGCGAGGACGTCGTGGCTGGCATCCGCAACACCCAGCCGATCTCCGACCTCCCGAAGACCCCGGGCCTCGAGGAGGCAGGCAAGGAGCTCTACCACGTCTTCGAGATCCTCGAGGACCACTACGCAGACATGATGGACCTCGAGTTCACCATCGAGCAGGGCAAGCTCTGGATGCTCCAGACCCGTGTCGGCAAGCGCACTGCACTTTCCGCTCTCAAGGTCGCCATCCAGATGTATGAAGAGGGCCGCATCACCAAGGAGCAGGCTGTCATGCGCGTAGCTCCTGAGCAGCTCGACCAGCTTCTGCACCCGCAGTTCGACAAGTCCGCAAAGTACGATGTCCTCGCCAAGGGCCTCAACGCTTCTCCTGGTGCAGCAACCGGCGGCGTCGTCTTCTCCTCTGCCGATGCAGAGGCCTTCAAGGAGGCAGGCAAGCCCTGCATCCTCGTCCGCTGGGAGACCACGCCTGACGACCTCAAGGGCATGGTTGCAGCTGAGGGCATCCTGACGTCTCACGGCGGCAAGACCTCTCACGCAGCAGTCATCGCTCGTGGCATGGGCGCGCCGTGCGTCTGCGGCGTCGAGGCACTGAACATCGATGCTCCTAACAAGATGGTCTCCGTCTCTGGCACCGATGTCGTGCTCCACGAGGGCGACGTCATCTCCATCGACGGCACGACCGGCGATGTCATCCTCGGCGAGGTTCCTCTGGTACGTCCGGAGCTTGGCGGCGACCTTGAGACCATCCTCGACTGGGCCGACGAGATCCGCAAGGATTCGGAGCGCGGCCGCGTCATCGGTGTCCGTGCAAACGCCGACAACCCGGCAGATGCACAGCTCTCTGCTGACAACGGTGCAGAGGGCATCGGTCTCGACCGTACCGAGCACATGTTCCTCGGCGATCGCAAGCAGCTCATCCAGAACTTCATCCTCGCAGAGGACGACGCCGTCAAGGCTGACTCCCTCGAGAAGCTCGGTGCTGCCCAGAAGGGCGACTTCCTTGGCATGTTCAAGGCCATGGACGGCAAGACCGTCATCGTCCGTCTCCTCGACCCGCCTCTGCACGAGTTCCTCGACAACCCGCGCGACCTTGAAGTCGAGATCACCAAGGAGGAGGATGCTGGCAAGGACTGCACCGAGAAGCGCCAGCTCCTGGCAAAGCTCGACTCCTTCCAGGAGGCCAACCCGATGCTCGGCCTTCGTGGCTGCCGTCTCGGCCTCGTCTATCCTGAGCTCAACGTAATGCAGGTCAAGGCAATCGCCTCTGCAGCAGCCGAGCTCATCAAGCAGGGCCTGAACCCGAAGCCGGAGATCATGATTCCGCTCGTCGGCTTCGAGCGCGAGATCGAGATCGTCCGTGGTGTCGTCGAGGAGAACGTCAAGAAGGTCGCCGACGAGTACGGCGTCGAGCTTGACATCCCCGTGGGCACGATGATCGAGCTGCCGCGTGCTGCCATCATGAGCGAGGACATCGCTCATCACGCAGACTTCTTCTCCTTCGGCACGAACGACCTCACGCAGACCTGCCTCGGCTTCTCTCGTGACGACGTCGAGTCCGCATTCATGCCGCTCTACCTCGAGAAGAAGATCGTCAAGACGAACCCGTTCGCAACGCTCGATCCGGGCGTCGCAAAGCTCGTCGAAATGGGCGTCAAGGGTGGCCACAAGGGCAACCCGAACATCGTCTGCGGCGTCTGCGGCGAGACCGGTGGCGATCCTGAGTCCATCCACATGTACTACGACCTCGGCCTCGACTACGTGTCCTGCTCGCCGTACCGCGTGCCTATCGCACGTCTTGCTGCGGCACAGGCAAAGATCGAATCCAACGGCGGCGCAAAGACGCTTGCCAAGTAGGCTTATCGCCTGACTGATTGAAGGGAGGGACGCGCTGAGCGCCCCTCCCTTTGTGCTATCTTGGATTGTGCAGGTTATCTGCAGTCATGTTTCTGTTGTGGCGGAGCCAGACCTGCCGTATAATCACATCTTGTGTGTAAACCTATGTGTCGTTCGCAGGAGCGTCGGCACCTCTAGAGACAAGGAACGAATATGGACTACATCCGCGCTATCGAGCGTCAGCAGATCCGCGAAGACATTCCGCAGATCCTCGTCGGCGACAATGTGAAGGTTCACTACCGCATCAAGGAGGGCGACCGCGAGCGTATTCAGGTCTTCCAGGGCGACGTCATCCGCATGAGCGGCGCAGGCGCACGCGAGACCTTCACGGTCCGCAAGATCAGCTTCGGTATCGGCGTCGAGCGTACCTTCCCGGTGAACTCCCCGAAGATCGCCAAGCTCGAGGTTGTCCGTCACGGCGAGGTCAACCGCGCAAAGCTCTACTATCTGCGCGACCGCGTCGGCAAGGCTGCTCGCATCCGCGAGAAGCGTGCCTAAGCACACAAGCACGGAAGGAAGAGGGCCGATGAGGCCCTCTTCTGCTATAGAGGGAGCCGCTGGTGGAGAAGAGAGAGCCTGCACGCGATATAGCACGGAAGCTGCATGAGGCGAGCTTCGAGGAGCTTGGCGCCCTCGAAGAGCTCTATAGGGATGACAGCAGAAAGCAGGTCCAGGACGCGCTTGCGCGCGCAGATAGACGGCACGAGAAGGAGGCAGCAGAACGTGAGCGTGTCGAGCAGATGTATGCCCTCCAGGAAGAGCTCGGTGGCCCTGGGCTTGTCATCGGCGTCGACGAGGTCGGACGTGGCGCCATAGCAGGACCTCTGACCGTCGGTGCCGTCATCCTGCCAGCAGATCCCAAGATCTGGGGCCTCAATGATTCGAAGCAGCTGACGCCAGAGAAGAGGGAAGTGCTTGCGGCAGAGATTGCAGATGTCGCCATCGCTATCGGCATGGCCCATATCCCGCCCGAGACGATAGATGCTCTCGGCATGTCGGCATGCCTGAGGCGTGCCATGGCAGAGGCGATCGCTTCCTGCGGTGTCGAGCCTGACTGCGTCCTGATCGATGGCAACCCGGTGCATGTCCACCCGAAGGAGAAGACCCTTGTGAAGGGCGATGCACGCATCGCTGCCATCGCTGCAGCCTCCATCGTCGCCAAGGTCACGCGAGACCATCTCATGTGCGAGCTTGCGGAGGAATATCCTGCCTACGGGTGGGATGCCTGCAAGGGGTATGGCTCGAAGGAGCACATCGATGCCATCAGGAAATATGGCCTCACACCCTATCACCGGGCATCGTTCTGCAGCAATTTTGTGGAGGGCACCAGGCTCTTCTGATGTTTTCTCTGCCTGAGCCGCTTGCAGCCATGCTTCTGACCAGCACCTCTGGGGTAGCTGCCAGTTTCCTGCGAGGTCCGTGGCAGCGAAGGCTTCCATCTGTGCAAGACGTCTCTGCCATAGTCCTTAGAGCGAAAGAAGGGAGCCTCTATGGCAGAGCGTGGGAATGGCACAGAAGAGCTGGGCGAAAAGGAAGCCAGGGAGTTCGGCGGAAGGCCGGCGGTCTTCTGGCATGCTGGAGATGAAGGCACCGAAGAAGGCGCCTCGCTCCATCAACAGGGCATACGCATCGCTGCATCCTATTTCCGCTACCGGGAGGCAGACATCCTCTCTCTGGGAGATGGAAGCAAGGATACGCCGGATATCTGCTGCACGCTTGACGGCGAGACCATCCTTGCGGACATGGTATCTGTCGCCGATATCGAAGAGCAGATGTCCATACCAGAACTGACGGTCACGTCGGACGACTTCTGGCGCTGCCGCAGGAAAGCGCTCCTGTGGCTTGCAGACCATCGCGTCCCTTCGGTGCGCTACGACCTGATGGCGCTGGGCATCTTCGCTCCGAAGCATGCGCGCATCCGCCATCTTGTCGGCGTCTATTTCTGGTCGGACGAGCCAGACCAGCTTGCCTTCTACTGCTCAGATGAAGACGAAGGCAGTCTGCGATGAGCGGGGAGGAACGCTTCGAGCTCGATCCAGATGATGCTGGCTATCCGGCCCTGGTGCAGGAAGGCTATGAGACGGCGCCGCATATATACGGCATAGGGGACCCGGAGGCGCTCCAAGGGCCTTGCATCTCCATCATCGGGGCTCGGAGAGCGACACCTTATGGGCTCGAGGTCGCGCATATGGCAGGAAGGGTCTCGGCTGAGGCGGGTCTCTGCATCGTCTCGGGAGGGGCGCTTGGCTGCGATGCCCAGGCAAGCAGGGGAGCGCTCGAGGCAGGCGGACGTACGGTCATCGTCTCAGGATGTGGCGCCGACCGTGTCTACCCAAGGTCTTCGGATGATATCTTTGCAGCGGCAAGGAAAGGCGCTGGCTGTGTCATTTCGCTCGAAAGGTGGGGCGAAGGGCCAAAGCGCTATACGTTTCCCAAGCGCAATGTCCTGATTGCTGCACTCTCGCCCGTCCTCATTGTCTGCGAGGCAGGCAGGAAATCCGGGACCATGGGAACAGCGGAAGCTGCCATGGATATGGGACGAAGCGTCTACGCCGTGCCAGGCTCGATATTCTCGCCGACTTCCCAGGGAACGAACTATCTGATCCAGAATGGCTGCGGCCTCATCGCAGACGAGCTCGGCCTCGAGCAGGTGCTCTCGAGCGATTATGGATGCGAACGCAGGCTCACCCGGTCTGGCATGCCAGCCTGGGGACGTGTTCTTTCGGCGCTCGTGGCCTCTCCGATGCGCCCGCAGGATCTCGCGGGTAAGATAGGTCTCGATGAATTGACAGTCGCCGATACGCTCTCATCCTATGAAGAGATGGGGCTCGTGACGAAGCTTCCGGACGGATGCTTCGCACCGAGCGAGAAGGCGTATCGCCTCATGGAAGCGGAGCCAGACGGATGACAGATACGGTCACAGTCGTAGGAGCAGGACTTGCAGGGTCGGAATGCGCATTGCAGCTCGCCCATAGGGGCGTGCCTGTGAAGCTCTATGAGCAGCGCCCGACGAACAATACGGTGGCACATCATACTGACCGCTGTGCTGAGCTTGTCTGCTCGAACTCGCTCAAGGCGACACGGCTCGAGAGTGCAGCCGGACTCCTCAAGCACGAGCTCGAGACGATGGGGTCATATGTCCTGGCTGCTGCCAAGGAGCATGCAGTGCCGGCAGGCGGCGCGCTTGCCGTGGACCGCGATGGGTTCTCGGAAGCGGTGACCGAGATGGTCGAGGCGGAGCCTCTGATCGAACTTGTCCGCGAAGAGGTGTGCGAGCTGCCGGAAGGCCCTGCTGTCATCGCCGCGGGCCCGCTCTGCTCGGATGCGCTCTTCAAGGCACTGTCTGACAAGCTCGGCGGTGCAGCGCTTTCCTTCTTCGATGCAGCAGCCCCCATCGTCGACACCGAGACGATCGACCGCACACGTGTCTTTGCGCAGTCGCGCTACGAGGAAGAGAGCTCAGGGGACTACCTGAACTGCCCCATGGACAAGGAGGAGTATCAGAGGTTCTACGACGAGCTCATCTCGGCCAAGCGCGTGATTGCTCGCGATTTCGAGCAGTCAGATCTCTTCTGCGCCTGCCAGCCGGTCGAGGAAGTGGCACGCACGGGTGTCGATTCCCTGCGCTTCGGTGCCTTGAAGCCGGTTGGCCTCAAGGATCCACGTACTGGCAGGCGTCCCTGGGCGGCCGTGCAGCTGAGAGCCGAGAACAAGGCTGGCACTGCCTACAATATGGTGGGCTTCCAGACGAACCTTACCTGGCCCGAGCAGAAAAGGGTCTTCCGCCTGATTCCAGGACTTGAGGAGGCAGAGTTCTTCCGCTACGGCGTCATGCACAGAAATACGTTCGTCGACTCGCCAAAGGTCCTCGACCGTACCTTCGGCATCCCTGGCACGAATATCCGCCTTGCCGGGCAGATCTGCGGCACGGAAGGCTATGCCGAGGCTATCGCTTCGGGCCTGCTTGCGGCGCTCAATACCTACGCAGACATCACGGACAAGCCTCTCGTCACGCTTCCGCCCGAGACGGCCTTCGGTGCGCTTGTCGCCTACGCGACCGATCCGGAGACGAAGGACTATCAGCCGATGCATGTGAATTTCGGTCTCGTGCCACCTCTTGCAGACCAGTCGCTCAAGAAGCGCGAACGCTATGTGGCCTACCGCGACCGTGCCATTGGCCAGATGGATGCCTTCATGGAAGAGCGCAGAGACCTCTTCGAGAACGAAGCATGACAGAGGCTGCGGATGCCCGCACGGAGGACCAGACGCGCTTTGCGGACGAAGCGGAAAAATTCCTGCAGTACCTCGGCGAGATCAGGAACCTCTCGCCCCAGACGGTGCGGGCCTATCGCACAGACCTTGCTGCCTACATCGCTTGGACAAAGCGCGAGGGAGTGCTTCCGCATGAGGTGACGCACCGCCAGCTCAGGAGCTATCTCTTCGAGCTCAAGCGGGCGGGATATGCCACGACGACGATCGACAGGCACCTGAGCGCGCTGCGCTCCTGCTACAAGTGGCTCCTGGGCGAGGGGAAGATCGCGGCAGATGCGGCTGAGGCCGTCTCTGGCCCGAAACGCGCAAAGCGCCTGCCCCATGCAATGACGGACAGCGAGGCTGACCGTCTCATCGAGGCCTGTTCCGAGACGCCAGAAGGCCTGCGCGACAGGGCCTTCCTCGAGCTCCTCTATGCGACTGGCGCACGCATCTCAGAGGCTTCCGCCCTCGATCAGAAGGATATCGATTCTGACCAGATGCTTGTGCACCTCTTCGGCAAGGGCTCGAAGGAGCGCATCGTGCCCATATATAGAAGCGCCCTTGCCGCCGTGGAGCGCTACGAGAGGGAAGCGCGGCCGCTCTTTGCAAAAGAGAGCCCCGTGATGACAGACGCGCTCTTTCTCTCGGCACGCGGACGCCGCATGAGTGCCGATGCCTTGCGCAGGCGCTTCAGAGAGGCTTCGGCCGAGGCGGGGATCGATCCGACCTATACGCCCCACTCCCTCCGACACGCCTTCGCGACGGAGCTGCTTTCGGGCGGTGCCGATATGAGGAGCGTCCAGGAGCTCCTGGGACATGAATCGCTTGCGACGACACAGATCTATACGCATCTTTCGATCGACCGTCTCAAGGATGCGACGCACACGGCGCATCCGAGAGGGTAGAATCTGTGGAGGCTGCGTGGAGGTTTTGATCCTGTGCCTGAAAAATCATGCAGGACCCGTGGAGAGCATTTGCCAGAGACGGGAAGCAGAAGCGCTGCTATACTAAGTACTTGCTGTGCGTCCGCACGGCAAAAGTCGCACACGTGACTACTCGGAGGCCATGGTGCCCGCAGCCACAAGCCAGGCTGAGGGTGGTGCTCCGGGGCTGACATCACGTGGAGGAAGAACCAATGGAGGTTTGAACATGGCTGTCAAGATCAATCTCAAGACCCTGCTCGAGGCTGGCTGCCACTATGGCCACCAGACGCGTCGCTGGAACCCGAAGATGAAGCCCTATATCTTCGGCGAGCGCAACGGCGTCTACATCCTCGACCTCAAGCAGACGGTCATCGATGCCGACCAGGCATACACGTTCCTCAAGGAGACCGCTGCCAAGGGTGGCACCATCCTGTTCGTCGGCACGAAGAAGCAGGCTCAGGAGGCCATCAAGACCCAGGCCGAGCGCTGCGGCATGCCGTACATCGCTGAGCGCTGGCTCGGCGGCATGCTCACGAACTTCACGACGATGCGTTCCCGTATCGACCGCATGGAAGAGCTCGAGGCCATGGTCGAGGACGGCCGCATGGCTACGCTCCCGAAGAAGGAGCAGGCTGTGCTCGGCAAGGAGCTCGAGAAGCTCCAGCGCAACCTCGGTGGCGTCCGTGATATGAAGTCCCTTCCGCAGGCACTCTTCGTCGTCGACACGAAGCGCGAGGAGCTCGCTGTCCGCGAGGCCAACCGCCTTCACATCCCTGTTGTCGGCCTTCTCGACACGAACTCCGATCCTGATGTGATCGATTACGGCATCCCTGCAAACGACGACGCTATCCGCTCCGTCGCCCTTCTGACCGAGCTTGTTGCCGACGCAATCCTCGCTGGCACGGGCAAGGAGCAGATCACCGAGGCCGAGATGGCAGGTGCAGCCGAGCCGGCTGCAGAGGCGCCTGCTGCAGAGTAAGTAGCTAGAAACCGCAAAGTAACTACGCTTTAAGGAGGTCACATGGCAACCAAGATCACCGCCGCCATGGTCAAGCAGCTCCGTGAGATGACTGACTCCCCCATGATGGAGTGCAAGAAGGCACTCGTCGAGGCTGACGGCGACATCGACAAGGCCGTCGATGTCCTTCGCAAGATGGGCGTCGCAAAGGCTGTCAAGCGCGCTGGCCGTGACACGAACGAGGGCACCGTCGCTGCCTACATCTCTGAGGATGGCAAGAAGGCAGCTCTTCTCGAGCTCTCCTGCGAGACCGACTTCGTCGGCACGAACCCGAAGTTCGTCGGCTTCGCCACGAAGCTTGCTGGGGTCGTTGCAGAGAACAACCCTGCTGACGTCGACGCTCTGAAGGCTCTTCCGATGGCCGAGACGACCGTCGCTGACGAGCTCACCGAGCAGATCCACCTCTTCGGCGAGAACATGAAGGTCCTGCGCTTCGTTGCCCGCTCCACGGAGAATGGCGCCTTCGGCTCCTACATCCACAACGGCGGCAAGATCGGCGTCATCGTCGAGTTCTCCTTCACGAAGCCTGAGACCGGCGCCAGCGAGGAGTTCAAGACGTTCGCCCACGACGTCGCACTCCACGTTGCGGCTGTGAATCCGATTAGCGCTCGTCGCGAGGATGTCCCTGCCGAGACCATCGAGCACGAGATGAGCATCTACAAGGCACAGGCAGCCGAGTCCGGCAAGCCCGAGGCCATCCAGGAGCGCATCGCTCAGGGCCGCATGGAGAAGTTCTACAAGGAGTCCGTCCTGACCGAGCAGGAGTTCGTCAAGAATCCCGACGTCACGGTCGGCCAGCTTGCAAGCCAGGTCTCCAAGTCCCTCGGCGACACGATCGAGGTCGTGAAGTTCGACCGCTTCGAGTTCGGCGAGTAGTTCGAAAAATGAGAGCCGGCCTTCGGGCCGGCTCTTTTTTTATGGCGCGAGACCGTTGGTCCTACTGGGCCCGTTCATATATGCGCCGCTTTGGTACAATCACCTATTGACCTGCGTGCCCGAAGACACGCATAGGATTGAGCTGAGTGGAGGATATCTTGTCCGGCTACAAGTATAAGCGGGTGCTCCTCAAGCTTTCAGGCGAGGCCCTCATGGGCTCCCAGAGCTTCGGCATCGACCCCAAGGTAATGAACAGGCTTGCTGAAGAGATAAAGCCGATCTGGGAAGACGGCGAGGAGATTGCCATCGTTATCGGCGGCGGCAACATCTTCCGTGGGCTCTCCGGAGCGGCACAGGGCATGGACCGTGCTCAGGCAGACAACATGGGCATGCTGGCTACGGTCATCAATTGCCTGTCCCTGCAGGATACGTTCGAGCATCATGGGATGGACTGCCGCGTCATGAGCGCCCTCGAGATCCGCCAGGTCGCAGAGACCTATATCCGCCGCCGTGCCATCAGGCACCTCGAGAAGGGCCGCATCACGATCTTTGCGGCTGGCACCGGAAATCCCTACTTTACGACGGATACTGCAGCAGCGCTTCGTGCCTGCGAAATCAATGCCGAAGTCCTCATGAAGGCAACGAAGGTCGATGGCATCTACGACAAGGATCCTGTGAAGTATCCAGATGCGAAGAAGTACGATACCATCACCTATCTCGATGTCCTGACGAAGGACCTGAAAGTCATGGATGCAACTGCCACGGCGCTCTGCCATGACAACCACATGCCGATCCTGGTCTTCAACATCGAGACCCCTGGCGTCATCAAGAAAGCGCTGTGTGGCGAGCCGGTTGGCACCACCGTCGTAGAGGAGGCATAGAGTGAGCGAGATCACCGATTACGCAAAGAGCCATATGGAGAAGTGCCTGAAGGCACTCCAGGACAATTTCTCCCGTGTCCGTACAGGCAGGGCAAACCCGCATGTGCTGGATGACATCATGGTTGACTACTACGGCCAGAAGACGCCTGTGACCCAGCTTGCTGGCGTCAAGGTCCCCGAGGCTGCCATGCTCGTCGTCGAGCCGTGGGACAAGTCGTCCTTGCGCTCGATCGAGAAGGCCATCGAGGCATCCGATCTCGGCATTACCCCGTCGAACGACGGCATGTGCATCAGGCTTCCGTTCCCGCAGCCGACGGAGGAGCGCCGCAAGGAGCTTGTCCGGGAGTGCCAGAAGTACGCCGAGGAGGCAAAGGTCTCCATCCGCAACGTCCGCCGCGATGCGAACGAGAAGGCGGAGAAGGATGACAGCTACTCCGAGGACGACGTGAAGCGCGAGAAGAAGGCCATCCAGAAGCTCACCGATACCTATGTGGACAAGGTCTCCTCTATGCTCAAGACGAAGACTGCCGAAGTGATGGAGATCTAGGTGCAGATCGATTCCGAAAAGCTTCAAGCCTACTATGCGGATGCGCCAGACGATATTGCCCTTTCCGATATCGATCTTGCGCGCATCCCGCGTCATGTCTCGATCATCATGGACGGCAATGGCCGCTGGGCGAAGGCGCGTGGCCTTGACCGCTCCGAAGGCCATGTCGCAGGCGTCTCATCATTGCGCGAAGCCGTGACGACGAGCGTCAGGCTTGGCCTCGATGTGCTTTCCGTCTATGCCTTCTCGACCGAGAACTGGAAGCGTCCGCAGCATGAGGTGGATCTCCTCATGCATCTCTTCGCGACGACGCTGGTGCATGAGCTTCCGCTCTTCCACCAGGAGAACGTGAAGCTCCGCTTCCTGGGCGACATCGAGTCGCTTCCTCAGGAGACGCGTGACGTCTTCCAGGAGGGCCTCGACGAGACCGCTGATCATACAGGCATGGTGTTCGCGCTTGCCGTGAACTATGGTGCACGCAAGGAGATAGTGCGTGCGGCACGCCAGCTTGCAGAGGCTGCCTGTGCCGGGAGCATTGCACCGGAAGAGATCGATGAAGATATGTTCTCCTCGCATCTCTATACGGCAGGGCTTCCCGACCCCGATCTTCTGATCAGGACGTCCGGCGAGCTGAGGCTTTCGAACTATCTGCTCTGGCAGCTTGCCTATACCGAATTCTATGCAACCGATGTCTTCTGGCCCGACTTCACGCGCTGGGACTTCCTGCGCGCCATCCGCTCGTTCCAGGGGAGGAACAGGCGGTTCGGAGGGGTCCAGAACGCATGAGCGGACATGAGGGGGAGAGCGGACACAGCCGGGAGAGCCGTGGACTTGACCGCGGCATCGATTCGCTCGAGCGGAAGCGCCAGGCGAAGGAGCCGGCACGCATTGCCGGCACGCTCCGCGGCCAGAAGGTGCGCCTCGGCACGGAGAAGCTCCTGACGAGGACGACCTCCGGCATCATCTACGCGATCGTCGTGCTTGCAGGCCTCTTCATCGGCCCTCATGCGACGATGATTCTCGTGGCGGGCATGGCATGGCTATGCTGCTCCGAGTTCTTCCGCATGTGCCGCATGTCTGGCAGGATGCCGAACGAGGCCATCGGCCTTGGCGCAGCAGTGCTCTTCCCTCTGGCTGCGCAGTTCAATGGCTACCAGTCGCTCATGGCCCTTCTCATCATTCTCTGCTTCGCTGTCGCGGGCTGGTATGTCGTGACGCCACGTGCGAACATCGCCGATGTCGCGACGACGATCTTCGGGCCGATCTATACGAGCTTCCTCTTCTCGAGCGTCGTCCTCATCAGGAATGTGGACCCCGGCTTCGAAGGAGCGCTCCTTGCCTTCGGCGTCATGGGCTCCATCTGGGCAAATGATGCAATGGCCTATCTGGTCGGGTCGAGGATCGGACGCCATAAGATGGCGCCACGCATCTCCCCGCACAAGTCATGGGAAGGCTTTGCCGGCGGCATGTGCGCCTCTCTCATCGTCTGGCTCCTGACTGCAGCGCTCCATGTCTGTGGCGTCACGTGGCCGCTGGCCCTTGCGGGCGGCCTTCTTTCGGGCATCGGCGGCGTTGTCGGCGATCTCTTCGAGTCCAGGATCAAGCGCGGTGTCGGCGTCAAGGATTCCGGCAACATCATGCCTGGCCACGGTGGCCTTCTCGATCGCTCCGACTCCATGCTCTTCGGTGCGACTGCGGCCTATTTCATACTTTTCCTAGGAGGAATCCTTTGAGCTTGAAGACGACTTCTGAGACGGCTTTGGTGCCGGAAGGAAGGAAGCTGCGTCTGGCTGTGCTTGGGGCCTCGGGCTCCATCGGCACGCAGACGCTCGATGTCGTGAGGCATCACAGGGACAAGACCGAAATCGTCTGCCTCTCGGTACACACGAGGACCGATGTCGCTGCAGCCGCAGCGCACGAGTTCGGCTGCCGCCTCATTGCCGTGACCGATCCGGCCCATGCCCATGATGCTGCGCTCGAAGACCTGCCCGAGGGCACGAAGGTGCTCGTCGGCCCTGAAGCGCTCGTAGAGCTTGCGACCAGGGACGATGTGGACTGCGTCGTATCGGCGGTCGTCGGCTTCGCTGGCATCGAATCGAGCTATGCCGCAGCCAAGGCGGGAAAGCGCCTTGCCTACGCGAACAAGGAATCCATCGTCGTCGGCGGCGACCTCATCATGCCGCTCCTTCGGCCGGGCCAGCTTGTGCCGGTCGATTCAGAGCACTCCGCCATCTTCCAGTGCCTTCAGGGGGAGGAGAAGGGCACTATCCAGACGATCTGGCTCACCTGTTCGGGAGGTCCGTTCTATGGGATGGAGCGCGAGCGTCTGCGTGAAGTGACCGTCGCAGATGCGCTGGCGCATCCGACATGGTCCATGGGATCGAAGATCACGATCGATTCTGCGACGCTCATGAACAAGGGCCTCGAGGTCATCGAAGCCTGCCGTCTCTTCGATGTGGACGAGGCGCAGGTGCATGTCCTCATCCAGCGCCAGAGCCGCATCCACTCGATGGTGGAGTTTGTCGATGGCTCCGTGAAGGCGCAGATGGGTGCTTCCGATATGAGGAGCTGCATCCGCTATGCCCTGAGCTATCCTGGACGCTGGGCATCGCCCGAGGCAGAGCGCGTCTCCTGGGGCAAAGAGCAGCCGCTCACGTTCGGCGAAGCAGATATGCAGACTTTCGGGTGCCTTGCGCTTGCCAGAGAGGCATATCGCCGAGGGGGTACGCTTCCCTGTGTGATGAATGCAGCGAACGAGGTGGCAAATGCTGCCTTCCGCCATGGTTCCTGCGGCTTCCTCGATATCGAGGACACCGTCCGTGCCGTGATGGATGGCGCGAAGATCGAGCCTGTCGAGAGTGTCGAGCAGCTCGAGGAGGTCGACGCCTGCGCCCGTGCAGCTGCACGCAGCTATCTCGGGAGGAGGCG
The DNA here is from genome assembly GCF_036408795.1 of Olsenella kribbiana. Classification (NCBI taxonomy): domain Bacteria; kingdom Bacillati; phylum Actinomycetota; class Coriobacteriia; order Coriobacteriales; family Atopobiaceae; genus Olsenella; species Olsenella kribbiana. The sequence goes on along the minus strand of NZ_JAZGJP010000006.1, from coordinate 44,619 downwards.
CTAGCATGAGCGTCGCATCTGCTGTCTTCTGGGGGTTGATTACCCTCTCATTCCTTGTCTTCATCCATGAGGGCGGGCATTTCCTTGCTGCCCGCATGTGCGGCATGCGCGTGACCGAGTTCTATCTCGGCATGCCCTGCCGCTTCAAGCTGTTCCGCAAGAGCCGCCGCTATGGCACGGAGGTCGGCGTCACACCGATACTTCTGGGCGGCTATACGCGCATCTGCGGCATGGAAGGCGAGCCTCACGAGCGTCTGGCAGACATGCTCTGGCTTGTGCAGCAGAAAGGGCGCTTGAGCGCCGAGGAGGCTGCGTCCGAGCTTGGCTGCACCGAGGATGAAGCCTATGGGATGCTCTCGATGCTTGTCGACTGGGCTTCGATCGAGCCCTACTACAACCCTGAGCTCGGCGAGAAGCCGGGACAGCGCGACTGGCCTCAAGCCTTCCAGACCGTGAAGAGGGACGCAAAGTGCCTTACGGAGTATGACCGCGAAAGCGACTTCACGCTTCCGGGCGCGACCGAGGCAGGGGAGGCAAGGCTTCCTCAAGGGGATGCTGCATCGTTTCTTGCGGCCGAGAAGTCCCATACCTATGCAGGCCACGGCTTCTGGGCGCGCGTCTTCACGCTCTTCGCAGGTCCTCTTATCAACCTCATCTTTGCTCTCGTCGTCCTTATGGCTGGCTTCTCGCTTGTAGGCGTCACGGTCAGCGTGAACGAGAACACGATCGGACAGGTCGTCTCAGGCTCGCTTGCTGAAGTCTCGGGCCTGGAGGCGGGGGATACCGTGACGGCAATAAATGGCGAGGAAGTCACGGACTGGCAGAGCCTCGTATCGGCGCTCCAGCCCTGTCTTGCAGATGGCTCTGACTTCACGCTCGAGATCGAGCGCGATGGAGCCGCACAGACGCTCTATGTCGATCAGGATGAGAGCGCGCCATCTTCGACGCTCGGCATCGTCGCACCCTCGAAGACCGTGCATCTGAGCATCGCCGATTCCTTCCAGGCTTCGTTCTCCTATGCGAAGCAGGTGGCAGATGCTGCGATATCGCTCATCAGGCCGTCGCAGACGATGCAGGTGCTCAACGAGTCCACCTCCGTCATGGGCATATCGGTCATGGCATCAGAGGCGGCATCCGAAGGCGTCTGGGAGCTCATGCTGTTCATGGCAATGATCTCTATGTCGCTTGGCTTCATGAACCTCCTGCCGATCCCCCCGCTCGATGGCGGGAAGATCGTGATCGAGATCGGCCAGAAGATCGTGAGGAAGAACCTTCCCCAGAAGGCGCAGATCGGCATCTCCTATGCAGGGCTTGCCTTCTTCCTCTTCGTGTTCGTCTTTGTACTCAGAAATGACATCCTGAGATTCGTAGTGGGGTAGATGCAGGCATGAGCGAGAAAGCAGCACGTACAAGAACACGCCAGGTGCACGTAGGTACGGTCGCCGTCGGCGGCGGCGCGCCGGTATCGGTGCAGTCGATGTGCACGACGAAGACCGATGATGCAGAGGCGACGCTGGCACAGATCGAGAGCCTGGCTTCTGAGGGCTGCGAGATCATCCGTGTCGCTATCCCGAATGCAGGAGCGCTTGATGGCTTCGAGGAGATCTGCGTTAGGTCTCCGCTTCCTGTGATTGCAGATATCCACTTCGACCACAAGCTTGCTATCGAGGCGGCAAAGCGCGGCGCTGCCGCCTTCCGCATCAACCCAGGAAACATCGGCTCCTGGGAGCGGGTCGACGCCTGCGTCGAGGCGGCGGGGGAGGCTGGCATCCCGATCCGCATCGGCGTCAATGCCGGTTCTCTCGACCCGAAGGTGGACGCTGACGAGAAGCTGGCGCTGCCCGAAAAGCTTGTGGCATCATCGGTCTCCTTCGTCGAGCACTTCGAGGATCGAGGTTTCAAGGATATCGTCCTTTCTGCCAAGGCACATGATGTGCCGACGACGCTTGCGACCTACCGTGCGCTCTCGCGCGAGCTCCCCGACATTCCGCTCCATGTCGGCGTGACCGAGGCAGGCACGCTCAGGCAGGGCACCGTGAAAAACTCGGTCGGCGTCGGCATCCTTCTTGAGGAGGGCATAGGAGATACGATCCGCCTGTCGCTCACGGCTGAGCCCGAAGAGGAGGTGCGCGTTGCCTGGGAGCTTCTCCAGGCCCTCGGCATGCGCCGTCTCCATCCTGAGCTCGTGAGCTGCCCGACGTGCGGACGCTGCCAGGTGAACCTCATCGGCCTTGCCGACGAGGTTTCGAGGCGCCTCTCGAAGATCGAGGCACCGATTTCTGTCGCTGTCATGGGCTGCGTCGTGAATGGCCCGGGCGAGGCAAAGAGCTGCGACATCGGCATCGCATCCGGCAAGGGGCAGGGGCTTCTCTTCCTCGAGGGAAAGCCGCTCAAGAAGGTGCCTGAAGACCAGATGGTCGATGCGCTCTTCGATGAGATCAAGGAACGCTTCCCTGAGGCGCAGGCAAAGGAATAAGGGGAACTTCCAGAAAGGCTCCTTCGGGAGCCTTTCTTCTCTCCGGCATGTGCTTGTGTCCAAGAGCGGCATCGATGGGCCATCCGGCAGCTCAAAAGGCTTAGAATGAAACCTGTATGTGTGGGATGCCGAAAGGACATGCATTGAATACCTACAAGCTCATGAGCAATCTCTATGCGCCGACCCTCAAGGAAGACCCGACGGAGGCCGTGCTTGCCAGCCACAAGCTGCTGCTTCGTGCCGGCATGATCCGCCGTGGCTCGGTCGGCCTCTATTCCTATCTGCCGCTTGCCTGGAGATCGATCTTGAAGATCGAGAACATCATCCGCGACGAGATGGACAAGATCGACTGCCAGGAAATGATGACGCCGATCCTGACCGACGCCGAGCTCTGGCGCAAGAGCGGCCGCTGGAATGCCTATGGCCCCGAGCTCATGCGTCTCAAGGACCGCTATGGCCATGAGTATGCGCTGGGCCCCACGCATGAGGAGACCTATACCGATCTCGTGACGAACGAGCTCAAGAGCTACAAGCAGCTGCCTGTCATGCTCTATCACATCCAGGACAAGTTCCGCGATGAGCGCAGGCCGCGCTTCGGCCTCATGCGCTCCCGCGAGTTCATTATGAAGGATGCCTATTCCTTCTCCGCGAGCGTCGAGTCCATGCGCGAGTGCTACGAGGAGCAGAAGGAAGCCTATGCAAGCTTCTGCCGCCGTGTCGGGCTCAGGGCCCTTCCGGTCGTGGCCGACTCCGGCCAGATCGGCGGCGACACCTCCGTCGAGTTCATGGCGCTTGCCGATGCCGGCGAGGCCGAGATCTGCTACTGCGATGCCTGCGGCTTTGCAGCAGACACCGAGGCGGCAACGGCCAAGATCAGCCTCGTCGAGGGCGAGGCTGGAGAGCTCGAGAAGGCAGAGACGCCCTCCTGCAGCACCATCGCAGATCTTGCTGCCTTCCTCAAGGTCCCCGAGGCAGGCACGCGCAAGGCGCTTGCCCTCGTCGACGGCGACAAGTGTCCGGTCGTCGTCTTCGTGCCGGGAGACCATGACCTGAACGACGTGAAGGCAGGCCATGTCTTCGGCGAGTATCACCTGATGACAGACGAAGAGCTCAAGGAGTATGGCCTTGTGAAGGGCTTCATCGGGCCGATCGGCCTGCCCGAGAACGTGAAGGTCTACGCCGACGAGACGCTCAGGAGCTCCGTGTGGTGGGCTGTCGGCGCCAACGAGCAGGACTTCCACTTCATCCATGCAAAGCAGGGACGCGACTTCGAGATCTCGAACTGGGCAGACCTGATCACCGCAAAGGAGGGCGACCTCTGCCCGCACTGCGGCGCTCCGCTCAAGATTGCTCGTGGCATCGAGGTCGGCCAGGTCTTCCAGCTTGGCACGAAGTACTCCGAGACCATGGGCGCTACGTTCACGGATGAGGATGGCACGGAGAAGCCGTTCCAGATGGGCTGCTACGGTATCGGCGTCGGCAGGACGCTGCAGGCCATCGTCGAGCAGCACCACGACGAGCACGGCATCATCTGGCCGGTGAGCGTCGCTCCCTACGAGGTGGAGATCGTGCCGCTCGATACGCATGACGAGCTCGTGTGGCCGATCGCAAAGAAGCTTGCCGGCGAGCTTGTCGAGCGTGGCATCGAGGTCATCGTCGATGACCGCAAGGAGCGTCCAGGCGTCAAGTTCAACGAGGCAGACCTCTTCGGCTTCCCGTATCAGGTCGTCTGCGGCAAGCGTGGCATCAAGAACGGTGTCGTCGAAATCAAGGAGCGCGCAACGGGCGAGCGACAGGAGATTGCAATCGACGATGCAGTCGACGAGCTCGTGGATGCCATCGTCTCGAAGCGTGCCTAAGCACTGAAAGACGCTGCGTCAGACATACAGCGCATGAAAGAGGCGCCCAGAAGCTCTCAGAGGCTTCTGGGCGCCTTTCTGTACCTATTCGCGAAAGCGCTACTTCAGGCTTTCCTGATAGACGCGGTTGCCGGCAAGAGCGCCGATAAGACCATCGGCGAGGACGAGGATGGCAAGGAAGGGGAAGACGACACCTGGATTGGGTGCGAAGAGGCCTGCGGCATAGAGGATGACAGAGACGACGCCGAGGGCGCAGGCCACGATATAGATCGGGATGATGCCCTTCGTGCGAGACGGCGTATTGGCAGCACGTCCTCCCTGGAAGCCGGAGATGGCGCATACGAGCCCGTCCACGCCGAGCACGCCGTATGCCATGCCATTGCCGAGGCAGGCAGCGACGATACCGACGATAGCAAGGACAAGGCCTGCGAACATGCTGGCAAGGCTCCAGATCTTCAGGAACTTCTGCTTCTCTGTCATAGGATGATTCCTTTCAGGTGTAATCGAGCTTCTAGGTCCTTGTACCACATTGGCCTGTGCGTAAGCCGTGCTCGGGCCAAATAGCGCCTGAAGGGCATCGCGCGCAGGGGAGCGGATGGGCTGGACAGCGATTTCCGGCATGTCGAGAAAGCGTGAAGGCGCAAACTTGCGAAAATCGTGCTTGACCGGAATCGAGCTTCTGTTATAGTAATTCCCGCACCGCATGGGGAATTAGCTCAGTTGGGAGAGCGCGTGACTGGCAGTCACGAGGTCAGGGGTTCGAATCCCCTATTCTCCACCATGATTACTCCGCAGGCCACTTAGTGGCCTGCTTGCTATGGGAGGGCAGCGAGGCGCTGCATTTCATCCGGCTGGATGGACTGAAGAGGCTGAATCTGCTAATATCACTCCCGCACGGGCGATTGGCTCAGGGGTAGAGCACTTCCTTCACACGGAAGGGGTCGCTGGTTCGAATCCAGCATCGCCCACCAGGAATATGAGGGCGGCGGCTCAGGCCGTCGCCTTTTTTCTCTATTTCGGGCTCATGGCGCAACGGTTAGCGCAGGGGACTCATAATCCCTGGGTTGCAGGTTCGAATCCTGCTGGGCCCACCAGAAGATCGAGGCCGGCAGCCAGCGCTGCTGGCCTCTTTTTTGTGGGAAGGATGGTCTGCCGATGTTCGAGTTCCTGAAGCGGCATGGCAAGAATGCGGAATCCGGCACGCAGGGCAGCGATGCCTTCGGCCTCGAGGATGCGACATCGATCTTTAACCTCCGCGAGCTTGCCGGATATCCTGCTGAAGGCGGACTCACGCTACCTCACCGGTTCCTCCGTTCGGGTGCCTTGGACACAGCCACAGCTGCCGACTGCGACTTCCTGAAGAGCTACGGCGTCACGCATGTCGTCGACCTCAGAGGAGAGGCCGAAGTGGCCCGGGGCGATGGTCCGCTTGCAGAAGATCCTGACATCTCCTGGATCAATGTACCGCTCTTCGACTACAACATGAGCGATCCCTATCTCATGCCCCGCACGGGTGCTGCGGGATATCTCGCCGAGAGCTACTGCACAATCCTTGCGAACAAGCCTGCCGTGAAGGAGATCTTCGAGTTCTTCGCAGAGGCAGGCGCAGATGATTGCGTGCTCTTCCACTGTGCTGCTGGCATGGACAGGACCGGCGTGACCTCCATGCTCCTCTTGGGCCTCTGCGGCGTCGACCGCGACCACATCATCTGCGACTACTCCTACTCCTTCGGTGGCGCCCGCGAGGTCGACAAGGCGGTCATGTCCGGAAAGCCTCCCGAGAAGATGCGCGTGCGCCCCGAGCTCAAGAGCCGCATCAAGGCGATATCGGAGACCTGGGACCTGCTCATTGCAGGATATGGATCTGCCGATACCTATCTCGACTCCTGCGGCATCATGCCGGAGACGAGACGTGCCGTGCGGGAGCATCTCGAGGGCTGAGAGAGCCTCAGCAAAGCTGCAGCTCCAGGCGCTTCCCTGTACTTCACGTGGCGTTTTCGCAGACGTGCTTTCCGTACCTTATACTCTTTGGATAAGGCAAAGTCTAGAAAGGGGACGCTATGGCAGAAAGCGAAGATCCGAAGCAGCTCTTCGGCATGTATGTGGCACATGTCGGCATCAACGCCTCGTCTGACGAGGAGGCCGAGGCCATCGTGAAGGAATTCTCCGACCTTATGGGCCTTGCCCGTCAGGTCATCTCGCCGGCCTCCGTCTTCGCGAGCGACCTTATCGAGGTCATGCGTCCCGGCCGTGGCCGTGGCACGAAGGGCCATATCGGCTTCCACGTGGACGATATCGACGCTGCGGAGAAGTGGTTCAAGTCCCGCGGCTTCGAGATCAACGAGGATTCCCGCGTGAAGAATCCGGACGGCTCGACATACCTTGTGTATTTCAAGCATGAGATCGCTGGATTCGCAATCCATCTGACCGTGCAGAAGTAGGAGTCTTCCACGTGATAGTTCTTGCGGACAAGATCACAAAGTCATTCGGCGGCCGCGTTCTCTACGCGGCCGCTACCTTGCAGCTCAATGCTGGCGAGCGCTGGGCGCTTGTCGGCCCTAATGGAGCAGGCAAGACCACCTTCCTCAAGATCCTCATGGGTCAGGAGACGCCTGATGAGGGAACAGTCTCCTTCGCGAAGGATACGACGGTCGGCTACCTCGAGCAGGAGACGAAGATCTCCGGCACGAAGACAGCTCTCCAGGAGGTCATCGATTCGGCAACCGAGATCAGGCGCTGGGAGAAGCGCGTGCACGAGCTCGAAAAGGAGATCTCGAGCACGCCGGAAGGGCCTGCCCTCGACCATATGCTCGAGGACTATGCACATGCCCAGGAGCGCTTCGAGCATCTCGGCGGCTATGAGCTCGATGCCCGCGCCCGCCAGATTCTCGCTGGCCTCGGCTTTCCTGTCGAGGACTTCGACAAGCCTGCCGTCGACTTCTCGGGCGGCTGGCAGATGCGCATCGCGCTCTCGAAGCTCCTTCTCCGCCATCCCGACCTGCTGCTCCTCGACGAGCCGACAAACCACCTCGACCTCGAAAGCGTCCAGTGGCTCGAACACTTCATCTCCTCGTATGATGGAGCAGTCCTCATCGTCTCGCACGACCGCTCCTTCATGGATGCCTGTGTGAGCCATGTGGCTTCGATCGAGAACCGCAAGATCCAGACCTATGTCGGCAACTACGACTCGTACCTGAAGCAGCGCGAGGACAACCTCGAGCAGATGCGTGCGAAGCGTGCGGCACAGGAGCGCGAGATTGCCCATATGCAGGTCTTCGTCGACAAGTTCCGCTACAAGCCGACGAAGGCAGCACAGGCGCAGGAGCGCATGAAGCGCATCGAGGAAATCAAGAAGGAGCTGGTGATCCTGCCGGAAGGCCAGAAGCAGGTCCACTTCTCGTTCCCCGATCCTCCGCGCACAGGCGATACCGTGATCGCCATGAAGGATGTCGCGAAATCGTTCGGTACGAACCATGTCTACGACCATGTGAATGTGAGCCTCTACCGTGGCGACCATGTGGCGCTTGTGGGCCCGAACGGCGCCGGCAAGTCCACGCTCATGAAGCTCATGAATGGCAAGCTCACGCCCGATGAGGGCACGGTCGAGCTGGGCCAGAACGTGACGGAGTCCTACTACGCCCAGCACCAGCTCGAGGAGCTCGATCCTGCGCATACGGCGCTCCAGGAGATCGATGCGGTAGCACCGGGCTGGACGACATCGGAGGAGAGGCGCCTGCTTGGTGCCTTCCTCTTCCACGGCGACGATGTGGACAAGCACGTGAGCGTCCTTTCCGGCGGCGAGCGGGCGCGTCTGGCACTTGCCAAGATGCTCGTGAAGCCAGATCCCCTGCTTCTGCTCGACGAGCCGACAAACCACCTCGATATCGACTCGGTCGATGTCCTCGAGGAGGCCTTGAAGGACTTCCCGGGCACGATCGTCCTCATCAGCCACGACGAGCATCTCGTGCGTGCTGTCGCGAACAAGGTCATCGATGTCCGCGACCACAAGGTCACGATCTACGACGGCGACTACGAGTACTACCTCTGGAAGAAGGCAGAGCTCGAGGCACGTGCCGCCGAGGATGAGGAAGGCTCCGGCGTCGTGGCGGCTCCGCAGAAGAAGGCGCCTGCGCCTGAAACGGAGCAGACTGGCCGCAACGTGAAGACGAAGGAGCAGCGCCGCGCCGAGGCAGAGGCCAGAAATGCGCTCAACCGTGCGCTCAGGAAGGAGCGCAAGCGCCTGAAGGAGGTCGAGGCAGCCCTCGAGCCTGCCCGCAAGCGCTACGACGAGCTCATGGCTGAGATGGCATCAGAGGAGCTCTACAACGATGCCAAGAAGTTCGATGAGTGCATGAAGGAATACACAGCGCTCAGCAAGAAGATTCCGGCCCTCGAGGACGAGTGGCTCGAGCTCTCGACGAAGATCGAGGAGGCAGGCCAGGAGTGAAAGAGAGAGCGCTCCCTATCCTGTCTTTGGCCTTCAGGGTCATGGCGATCATATGGGTGGCTATCGTTCTTGCTGTTGCGCTCTATGCGGGAACGAACCGCCTCCTGCTGGTCGGATTCACGAATGCGGCTGCAGCCTTCGTGCCTTCTGTCTGGCGCGGCATGCTCGTCTTTCCGCTTCCGACAGGAGGAAGCCTGCGCGGCGACTTCCTGATCATGGCAGCAGCCTCGACTGCTCTCTCGCACCTTTGCGCCTGGCTTTCCCGGCGCATCTAGCCCTCGACGAAGATGGAGGAGATGGCACGATGTATCAGCTGATGACAATAATCACGGCAGCGATCTCCGTCGCGCTCTTGATGTTCTCTGCCATGGTCCATGAGGTGGCCCATGGCTGGGTGGCCTACAAGCTCGGAGACCCGACGGCCAAGAATGCGGGCAGGCTCACGCTCAGCCCGAAGGCGCATCTCGACCCCTTCGGCTCCATTGTCCTGCCGCTCATCATGGTCCTCCTCAAAGGGCCGGTCTTTGCCTATGCAAAGCCGGTGCCCTACAACCCCCGCAATCTCCGTCATCCTGACCGCGATGAGGTGCTGGTCGCAATTGCGGGGCCTGCCTCGAACATCCTACAGGCGCTCATCGGGGCCCTTCTCTTCGACATCCTCTATCCGGTGCTGCCGCTTTCGCTCTATGGCCCGGCGTACTGGCTGCTGTATATCCTCTCGAGCTATGTCTACGTGAACCTCATGCTTGCTTTCTTCAACCTGATTCCGCTGCCGCCGCTTGATGGGTCGAAGATCATCATGCCGCTGCTTCACGGCGAGGCACGCCAGAAGTACTACGCGATCCAGCAGTACGCGATGCCGATCCTCATCATCGTCCTCTATCTCGTGCCCATGGTGTTCCATGCAGATCCGCTCGGCATCTACCTCAACGTCACGGCGGACAGGCTCTACAGCCTGCTTCTGGGGGCGTGAGAGCGTGTCGTTCCGTGTCCAGACGCAAGGTTATTCGGGGCCGTTCGACCTCCTTCTCCAGCTTGTCACGAGGAAGAAGGTCGCAATCGGCTCCATCTCCATCTCTGAGGTCGCAGACCAGTACCTCGAAGAGGTCAATCGCATGGGCGACCTCGACCTCGATGTCGCAAGCGACTTCGTCCTTGTCGCCTCGACGCTTCTGGATATCAAGGCGGCATCCCTTGTGCCAGAAGAGCCGGCAAGAGTCCAGGATCCTGACGACCTCGACGATACGGGGCTCGAAGACCTCGATCCGACACAGGCACGCGAGGTCCTGATCGCCCGCCTCATTGCCTACAAGCAGATCAGGAATGCGGCAGCTGCACTCTCGTCGCGCATGGAGGCAGAGAGCAGGATGCTGCCGAGAACGGCAGGCGCCGACCCCGAGTTTCTGGGCCTCATGCCTGACTATACGAAGGGCATCACGATATCGAGCCTTGCGGTCATCTGTGCCGACCTCGATTCGCGCCACGAGCATTTCCTGCTCGAGGCGGAGCATATCGCTCCGAAGCGGATCTCGCTCGCTCTGGTCATGGCATCGGTCGACCGCTTCACGCGCTCCCGCGGACACTGCTCATTCGACGAGCTCCTCGAGGGCTCGAAGGACCCGGAGAAGGTCGTCGCGACCTTCCTTGCGATGCTCACGCTCTATCACCGGGGCTCCATCACCGTCAGACAGGAAGAGAATTTCGCTCCGATCGAGATCTCCAGGGTCGAAGGCGCTCCAGCCTACGACCCTGCAACCGATCTCGATGAATTCGAGGAGGACTCATAGTGGAAGATCTCGCACATCTCGACGATGCATCCGTGAAGGGTGCGACCGAAGCGATCCTGCTCGTGTCGTCAGATCCGCTCTCTGCGGTAGATCTTGCAAAGATCCTGGGGATACAGCCAGGAGAGGCGGCAGGCGTGCTTGCCGAGCTCTCTGCAGAATATGCCGACGCGAACCGTGGCTTCCAGCTGCGCGAGGTCGCAGGCGGCTGGCGCCTCTTCACGCATCCTGCCTACCACGATATCGTGGAGCGCTATGTCCTGAGCTGGGACACGAGGAAGCTCTCGCAGGCTGCGCTCGAGACCCTTGCCGTCATTGCCTACCACCAGCCGGTCACGCGCGAGGGCGTGAAGGCCGTGCGTGGCGTGAATTCGGATTCCGTCATCTCGTCGCTCATCGAGAAGGGGCTGGTCCGTGAGCTGGGACGTGCGCCCGAGCATGCGAATGCAATCGTCTACGGGACGACGCGTGCCTTCCTCGAGCAGTTCGGGCTCAGGAGCCTCAAGGACCTGCCGCCGCTCGAGGACTTCGCTCCCGACGAGGAGTCGAAGCGCTTCATCCGCGAACGCCTTTCGGGCAGCTCCATCGCATCGACCCTCGAAGAGACCGCAGAAGACATCGACGACGAGCGCGAGCTTCTGGACGGTGCCGAGCTTGCAGACGACGAGGAAGAAGCAGGAGGGGATGAGGAGTGACGGATACGGATTTCCAATACCCCTTGAGGCTGCAGAAGTTCCTGGCCCGCGCCGGCGTCGCCAGCAGGCGGGGATCGGAGGACCTCATGACCGCGGGACGCGTCACCGTGAACGGCGAGGTCGTGACAGAGCTTGGCAGCCGTGTCGATCCGAGCCACGATGTGGTATGCGTCGACGGCAGGCGGGTAGAGATTGCAGAGCATCCGGTCTACCTCATGCTCTACAAGCCACGGGGCTATCTCACGACGATGGACGACCCTCAGGGACGTCCCTGCGTGCGCACGCTCGTGCCCCAGAAGCAGTATCCGGGAATCTTTCCAGTCGGACGCCTCGACAAGGACACGACGGGGCTTCTGCTCTTCACGACGAATGGCGATGCCTCGCAGCAGCTCCTGCATCCCTCGAAGCATGTCTGGAAGCACTATGTGGCGCTCGTCGAGGGAAGGATCACGAAAGAGAACAGGCGCGCGCTCGAGCAGGGAGTGGAGCTCGATGACGGGTGGACACAGCCGGCAGAGGTCGACTTCCCGGAACGTGGAAGCGAGGCCTGGGACGCCGTGACGCCCGAAGGCATACGCGTCGGCCAGACCGTCGTAGGGCTCACGATACATGAAGGCAGGAAGCATCAGGTCAAGCGCATGCTCAAGGCTGTGGGGCACGAGGTGGTCTTCCTCCACCGCGATGGCTTCGGGCCGCTCGAGCTCAAGGATGTTTCATATGGCTCATGGAGGCTTCTCGACGAGGGCGAGATAGCATCGCTCGAGAAGATCATCCAGGACAGGAAGAGGCAATAGTTAGCATGGCACAGGAACTCCAGCGCATCCTCGTGATGCGCCATCCGCAGACGACGGCAAATCTCGACCAGACCCTTTCGGGGAGGCGCAATGTGGATCTGAGCCCGAAGGGCGAGGAGCAGGCACGCCGTGCCGTCGATGCCATCGTCACCTGGAAGCCTGACCGCATCCTGACCTCGCCGCTCCAGCGCTGCACGAAGCTTGCCTATGCAGCCGGGAAGCGCCTGGGCATCGAGCCTCAGGTAGAGGACCGCATCATCGAGATGGACTTCGGCGAGGCCGAGGGCCTCTCTGCCCAGGAGGCGCACAAGCGCGGCTGGTCCTTCCCGTGGGCGCTCGACGCCGAGGGGCACTCCATCACGGCTCCGGGCGGGGAGACCTACGAGCATGCCCTCGCACGCGTGCAGTCGCTCCTGGACGACCTCGAGAGCGTGCGGGGACGCACCGTGCTCCTCACGCATGGCGGGATCTCGAGGAGCATCCTGCGTGCCATCTACGGAACGCCGGCCGACCGCTTCTGGCGTATCCAGATTTCCAATGTCTCCTCGTTCGTTCTCTCCTACGATGGAAAGAGATATTTCCTTGCTGCGCTCGGCCTTACGCCTGAAGAGGTCAAGCGCCGCGTCGAAGAGGATGTCGTGAAGGATCTCGACAACTGGGATGGTGATGCCAAGTGAGGGTTGCTATCGACGGACCGGCAGGCTCTGGCAAGTCGACAGTCGCAAAGGCGCTGGCGAAGAAGCGTGGACTGACCTATCTCGATACCGGAGCGATGTATCGCGCCTGCGCCCTGCGTGCCGAGCGCAAGGGCATCGATTTCAAGGATTCCCAGGCGCTTGCCGCCTGTGCAAAGGAAGCAAAGATCGAGTTCGGCCCCTTTGCCGAGAAGACACAGGTCTTTCTCGACGGTGAGGACGTGAGCGATGCAATACGCACGGCCGAGGTCGACCGCGATGTCTCTGTCGTCGCGGGCATCCCTGAGATCAGGGCCGATATGGTTGGGCGCCAGCAGGCATTCGGTGCGCAGGGCGATGTCGTGGCTGAAGGAAGGGATATCGCCTCGGTCGTCTTCCCTGATGCCGAAGTCAAGGTATTCCTCGTTGCGAATCCCGAAGCCAGGGCGCACCGCCGTGCGGTCGAGCGTGCGGGTGGCGATACGGCGAAGGGGGAGGCGGTTGCCGTCGATCCGCAGTCGGAGGAAGCCATCCTGAAGGACATGGCACGCCGCGACAAGGCAGACTCCTCCCGCGCCTCGTTCAAGCTCGAGCCGGCGCCTGGCGCTGTCACGATCGACTCGTCAGAGATGACAGTGGAGGAGGTCGTGGACGAGATCTCTGCCCTCATGGACAAGGCTGAAGCGAAGGAGCATGCGAAGCCTGAACCCGTGAAGGAGGCAGCGCCCGCTCCTGCAAAGGAGGCAGCTCCCAAGAAGAAGGCACCGAAGAAGGCAGAGCCCATGAAGGCATTCAGGAGGCTTCCTGCCGAGGAGTACTACGAGCATCCGATGCGCGCCTTCCCGTGGCCGTCGCGCGCGTGGCTTGCCATCTCGATGACGGGTGCCTGGATCTGGACGAAGATCTTCTTCCCCTGGAAGATCGAAGAGGCAGAGAAGCTCTGGGGCGGCTGGAAGCCCGGCGACAAGGGCCGTGTCCTTGTGATGAACCATGTATCGATGCTCGATCCGGTCGTCGTCGCTATCGCACTCTATCATCACGGCATCAGGACCCGCCCGATCTCGAAGAGCGAGTTCGACAAGAACAAGCTCGTCTCCTGGGCATTCTCCCGCTATGGCTGCATCCCTGTCGTGCGTGGCACGGCTGACGTGAAGGCAATCCGCCGTGCGCGGCGAGCGCTCGAGGCAGGCGACTGGGTGCTCATCTTCCCCGAAGGCACCCGCATCAAGACCGACGACCAGCCCGTCACGATCCACGGCGGCTTTGCCCTGATCGCCCAGATGGCGCGCACCTGCGTGCAGCCAATCGCGATTGTCGGTGCCCGCGACATCACGCCGAAGGGCAAGCATTTCCCGCGTCCGAAGCGTGTCTTCATGAAGGCGGGAGATCCGATCGAGTTCTCGTCCCTCGGCGTGAAGAAGCGCAAGGAGCAGATTGCCGCGATGGAGAAGGTCTCGATGGAGCGCGTCTATGCGCTCAGAGACGAGCTTCGCCAGGAGCATCCCGGAAAGAGGTAGGAGATGGCAAAGATCGAGATAGCGGCTGAGGCCGGCATGTGCTTCGGGGTCGCCCGCGCGCTCGACCTGGCCGAGAAGGCAGCCCACGAGGTAGAGGGCCCCGTGAAGACGCTGGGGCCTCTGATCCACAATCCGAAGGTCGTCTCCGAGCTCGAGGCGGAAGGTGTCGGTGTTGCCGAGAGCCCCCGCCAGGCCCAGGGATCGACCCTGATCATCCGTGCCCACGGCGTCGTGCCGGAGGCTGTCGAGGAAGCAAAGGCAGCCGGCGTGCATGTCGTGGATGCGACCTGCCCCTATGTGCAGAAGGTCCACCATCTTGCAGAGCAGCTCTCGCGCGACGGCTACACGGTGCTCGTCCTCGGCGAGCGGGGACATGCTGAGGTGGAAGGCACGCTCGGACATGCTCCTGGTGCACTTGTCGTCAACAGTGCTGCCGATGTCAGGCAGGCTTATGAGAGCATGAAGCTCTCCCGCCGTGTCGGCATCGTCGTCCAGACGACGCAGACAAAGGCCCGCCTCCAGGAGGTCGTCTCCGAGCTCGTGCCGCTTGTCGAGGAGCTCCGTGTCTACAACACGATCTGCGAGGCGACGGAGAGGCGCCAGAAGGCGGCGGCAGAGCTTGCTTCGCGCGCCGATGCGATGGTCGTTATCGGTGGCCGCAACTCGGCAAATACCACGCATCTTGCGGAGATTTGCTCAGATAGGTGTCCGAGAACGTATCATATCGAAGACGTATCTGAGCTCGAAGGCAGCTGGCTCGCCGGTGCTTCCACCATTGGCATCGCCGCTGGAGCTTCGACCCCTCAGAAGCAGATAGATGCCGTGCGCGCAAGGATAGAAGAGCTCGCCGGCAAGTGAGCTAGCGAGGCGCGCTGAGCGCGCTTAAGGAGTGAATATGGGAAAGCCGATCGTCGCTGTCGTAGGGCGCCCGAATGTGGGCAAGTCGACCCTCGTCAACCGCATCGCGATCAAGCGCGATGCAATCGTCCATGAGTCCCGCGGCGTCACGCGCGACCGTTCCTATCATGAGGCGGACTGGTCTGGCCGTGACTTCGTGCTCGTCGATACCGGCGGCATCGAATCCGTGAAGTCGAAGGACGTGTTCGCGCCAGGCATCCGCGAGCAGGCGCTCACGGCCTGCGAAGAGGCCGATGCCATTGTCTTCGTCGTCGACGCCACGACGGGCGTGACAGACGAGGATGAGGAAGTGGCGAAGATCCTGCGCAGGAGCGACAAGCCGGTCTTCCTGGTCTGCAACAAGTGCGACAACCCGGCAAACGAGCCGGACCTCTGGGAATTCTATTCCTTGGGTGTCGGAGAGCCGAGGCCTCTTTCTGCCTCGCACGGCATCGGCACAGGAGATCTTCTCGACGATATCATCGCCGTGTTCCCGGAAGATGACGGGACAGGGACTGAGGAGATCGACGACGGGACGCTCAAGATCGCCCTGATCGGCCGCCCGAATGTCGGCAAGTCCTCCATCACGAACGACCTCATCGGCAAGAAGCGCTCCATCGTCTCCGATGTGGCTGGCACGACCCGCGACGCAATCGATACGGTCATCGAGCGCGAGGGCAGGAAGTACCGTCTCATCGATACGGCCGGCATGCGCAAGCGCAACCTCGTGCATGAGGATGTCGAGTACTACTCCTATGTCCGTGGCCTTCAGGCAATCGACCGTGCGGATGTGGCCCTTCTCGTCGTCGACGCGACGGAAGGCGTGACAGAGCAGGACCAGAAGGTCGCCGAGATGGCAATCGATCGCGGCTGCGCCATCGCTGTCCTTCTCAACAAGTGGGACCTCATGAAGGACGACCATGCAAGGGACGAAGCGCTCCGCACCATCCAGCAGCGCCTTGCCTTCATGCCTTGGGCACCCTACCTCAGGGTCTCTGCCAAGACCGGCCGCTCGATCGACAAGATCTTGGCACTTGCCGACAAGGTGCAGGAAGCCCGCACGATCCATATCCCGACCTCGAAGCTCAACAGCCTCATGGAGCGCCTGCGCGAGACCGGCTATACCGTCGTCCACAAGAACCAGCGCCTCAAGGTCAACTACGTCACCCAGACCGGCTACCAGCCGCCGGTCTTCACCCTGTTCTGCAACAGCCCTGAGCTCGTGAACGACAACTACCGCCGCTTCATCGAGAACCGCCTGCGCGATGAGTTCGAGCTCGAAGGAACGCCGATTCGCCTGAACTTCAGAAGGAAGGAAGCGCAGAAATGATAGATGCCGGAGGATACTGTCTGCTCCTCGTTGCGGCCGTTGTCACCTACTTCGTCTGCGGCATCCCGTTCGGCCTCCTCATCGCTTCGAAGGAGGGCCATATCGACGTGAGGAAGGTCGGGTCGGGCAATATCGGCACGACGAATGTCGCACGTTCGGTCGGAGCCAAGGCAGGAGGGCTCACGCTCCTGCTCGATGCGCTCAAGGGATTCCTCTCGACCTTCATCTGGCAGAAGGTATTCTGCATGGCGGTCTTTGCAGGCAATGCCTCCATGGTGGCGCCGACAGGGGAGTTCGGATGGATGGCATCCATCATCTTCCTTGCTGCCATCTGCGGACATGTCTTTTCGCCCTATCTCCATTTCCATGGAGGCAAGGGCATCGCTGTCGGCTTCGGTGCAGCGCTTGGCTATATCCCGGCAGTCGCTTTGGGACTCCTTGTCGTCTTCGTCGTCTTTGCGGTGCCTTCCCGCTATGTGTCGCTCGGCTCGTCCATGGCAGCCGTGTCGCTTCCGATCTGGGGAGCGGTCTTCGGCTATGCGCCAGCCACGATCTGCCCGCTTGTCATAATCACCGCGATCGTCGTCTGGGCACATCGCGCGAACATCAAGAAGCTCGTCCACGGCGAGGAGCGCAAGTTCTCGTTCCATCATGAGAGCAAGGACGCGAAATGAAGGTCGCGGTCATAGGCCTCGGCTCCTGGGGCACGGCAGCGGCAGGCCTTGTCGCGCTCCATGCTGATGAGGTCATGGGCTGGGCACACTCGGAGGCAGTCGCCTCTGGCATCGAGCATGAGCACAGGAACCCGCGCTATCTTACGGGCTATGTGCTGCCGGAGAATGTCCATGCGACGACCGATCTTTCTGCATGCGTGAAGGATGCAGATGCGGCTCTTGTCGTCGTGCCTTCATCGCATCTGGCGCATGTCTCATCCGAGCTTGCCCACATCATCTCTTCAGAGCTTCCGCTCCTTGTCCTCACGAAGGGCATGGAGGAAGCGACGGGCAGGCTCATGACGGAAGTCGTGGGGAATGCCGTGGGGCATCCGGAGCGCATTGCCTGCCTCTCGGGCCCGAACCACGCCGAAGAGATCTGCCTCGGCAAGGTATCTGCTGCGGTCATCGCCTCTGCCAATCCTGATTGTGCCGCCTTCTTCCAGAGGCTCATGGTCTCGCCGAACTTCCGTGCCTATGTATCGGACGATCTTGTCGGCGTCGAAGTGTGCGGTGCCGTCAAGAATGTGATCGCTATCGCCTGCGGCTGCGCGGTCGGGCTCGATGCCGGCGACAACACCCTTGCTGTCCTCATGACACGAGGGCTTGCAGAGATCAGCCGCATCGTGGCAGCGCTCGGCGGAAATCCGCTCACCTGCATGGGTCTTGCCGGCATGGGCGACCTTGTCGCGACCTGCACCTCCGAGCATTCGAGGAACCGGACCTTCGGCGAAGGGTTCGTAGCCGGCGAGAGTCTGGAAGCCTATGAGGCACGCACCCACATGGTCGTCGAGGGTGCCAGAGCTGCAAAGAGCGTCTGGAAGCTCTGTTGTGAAAAGGGTATCGAGGCACCCATAACAGGAGCCGTTCACGCTATCCTGTATGAAGGAACACCAGTAGATGCAGCCATTGCAACCCTTCTGGGGAGAAGTCCCCGTGTGGAGTTCTACGGGCTGTAGCGCAAGAGAATAGGGGCGGCATGCTCGACGAGATCGGAATCGCTCCGTCTATCCTTTCGGCAGATCTGATGGATCTGGGCCCTGAGGTGAAGACGGTGGCTGGGGCGCGCTATATCCATTTCGATGTGATGGATGGCTCGTTCGTGCCTGAAATCTCCTATGGACATCCGGTTCTGAGAGCCCTCAAGAAGACGACGGATATCCCGGTAGATGTCCACCTCATGATCTCGAACCCCGATGAGGAGGTTGCCTCCTATCTCGAGGCAGGCGCCGACATGGTCTCATTCCATGTGGAGTGCGCAAAGCATGCGCAGCGCATTGTCGATGAGATTCACGCCGCTGGAAAGCTCGCGGGCATTGCCCTCAATCCGGGCACCTCTGCCTATGCGCTCGATGCGCTTCTGCCGACGGTCGATATGGTGCTCGTGATGTCGGTGAACCCAGGATTTGGCGGGCAGAAGTTCATCCCTGAGACACCCGAGAAGATCCGCACCATCCTGCGTCTTGCCGAAGCCCATGGGGCACATCCTCTGATCGAGGTCGACGGCGGCATCTCGAAAGAGACCGCAGGGCTGGTCGCGTCTGCAGGCGCACGCCTGCTCGTGGCCGGGTCTGCCGTCTTCAAGGCAGAGGACCGCCACAAGGCAATGACAGAGATTGCCCAGGCTGCGCAAGCCGGGCTTGGCAGGAAAGCGTAAAGCGGCGTATACCCATGGATTCATACGTATATCTGGACTATGCAGCCTCGGCGCCGATGGTGCCTGAGGCAAAGGCGGCAGAGGCTGCCTATGCTGAAGCACCTTATGCGGGTGCCAACCCCAACTCGCTCCATACGCTCGGACGCGAGGCGGCCATGGCTCTCGAAGGGGCCAGGCGCGAGATAGCAAAGGCGCTTGGCGGCGGCTTCCGCCCCGGCGAGATCGTCTTCACATCGGGCGGCACGGAATCGAACAACCTTGCCCTCTACGGTATCGCCGAGGGTGCCCGTGCACGGGACCGGAAGCGTACGCGTGTCGTCGTCTCTGCCATAGAGCATGACTCGGAGCTCGATGTCGTGCCTGCACTCAAGGACCGTGGATTTGTGGTCACGCTCGTGCGCCCGGGACGTGATGGCAGGATTGCGCCGGAGGAGCTCGAGCGTGCCGTAGGCCCTGACTGCGCCCTCGTCTCCATCATGTCGGCAAACAATGAGACCGGCGTCATCCAGCCTGTTGCAGAGCTTGCAGAGATCGCCCACAAAGCCGGTGCCCTCATGCATACGGACGCTGTGCAGGCATTCGGACGCATACCGCTCGCTATCGACACGTGCGATGCGGTGAGCATCGCTGCCCACAAGATCGGCGGCCCTGTCGGTATCGGCGCTCTGGCCCTGCGCATGAGATGCCCGTTCCGTCCCCAGAACTTCGGTGGCGGCCAGGAGGCGGGAAAGCGACCAGGCACGCAGGATGTAAGGGGAGCGCTCGCCTTTGCAGCAGCTGCAAAGGCACAGACCGACCATCTGGCGGAGCGCAGGAGCGCCTGCGCTGCCAAGGCAAACAGGCTCTTCCAGAAGATCTGCGCTCCCGGAACTGGCATCCAGCCGACGACCACGGCTCAGATCGACGATACGAGGCTTCCGGGCATGGTGAGCATCTACGTGCCAGGGCTCGACTCCGAGACCCTGATCTTGAAGCTCGACCAGAAAGGCTTCGAGGTATCGGCAGGATCTGCCTGCTCCTCGGGATCTCTGGATCCTTCCCATGTGCTCTCTGCCATGGGCATAGCAAGAAACGATGCATTGGGTGCGCTCAGGATCTCGTTCGACGAGCGCGTATCCGATGAAGACCTTGACCGCTTTGCCGATGCCCTCATCGGCATTGTGGCTGCAAACAACTAGTGGATGAAGGAAAGGCGAGAATCCATGAATGAGGCACAAGCGCTGGTACGTCTGCAGGAGATCGATCTTTCGCTCATCAGGTACGACGGGGAGATCAGGAAGCTTCCGCAGCTCAAGAAGCTCGCAGCCATCAAGCAGGCCCAGAAGAAGCTTGCGCAGGACATGACAAAGATCGTGGGCCAGCGCAAGGATGCCGAGCTCGAGCTCAAAGACAACGAGGACATGACGGAGCGCCTGAAGCAGCATGAGGAGGAGGTCACGGCCGAAGCGAACGAGGACGGCCACACGCCGCGCGAGCTTCAGGACTTCGAGAACCAGCTCACGATGCTTGCAAAGCGTCGCGAGAAGTATGAGTTCACGCATGAAGGCCTGAAGCAGAATCTGCAGAAGATGCTCGATGCCGAGGCGCATGCCGGCGAGCTCAAGATTCGCCTCGACGAGGAGACCGAGAACCAGACCCGTGCCTATCAGGATGTGACGGCAGGCATCAGGGAGTCCGTGAAGGAGCTCACAGAGGAGCGCAGGCGCGTCCTTTCCCATATCTCGCCCGAGATGCAGAAGAAGTACAGCGAGACTTCGACGCGCTTCGGCGGCCTTGCTGTGGAGACGCTCCATGGGAACAAGCCATCGATCTGCCGTGTCGCGCTCCAGCCGTCCGATTTCGGCGACATCGCCCGCAAGGGCCAGATCTGCGAGTGCCCGTACTGCCACCGCATCCTGGTGACCGGCACCGAGGAGGAATAGATGGCAGAGGAGAAGGTGCCGCATGTCCTGCTGCATGTCACGGGCTGCATCGCTGCCTACAAGGCGGCAGAGGTCCTGAGGCTTCTCCAGAAGGCCGGCTGCGAAGTCCATGTGGCCATGACAGAAGGCGCTTCCCGCTTCGTCGGCAAGGCGACATTCGAAGGTCTCACGCGCTATCCCGTGCTCGAGGACCTCTTCGACTTTGCGCCTACGGCAATCCCTCACATCGACAGCGCCGAGTGGGCGGATCTCCAGCTTGTCTGCCCCTGCACCGCGAATGTGCTGGCAAAGATTGCCCATGGGATGGCAGACGATGCGGTGACCTCGAGCATCCTTGCTGCGACATCTCCTGTGCTCGTGGCACCGGCCATGAACGTGCATATGTGGCGCAATCCCGCGACGCAGGAGAATGTGGCGCTGGCACGGAAGCACGGCATCAAGGTCATGGCCCCCTCGTCGGGCCGTCTTGCCTGTGGCGACATCGGCGAAGGCAAGCTTCCTCCTGTCGAGGAGATCGCCGAGGCGGCGCTCATGGTCCTGAAGAGGACTGAGGGGCTTTCCGGCAAGCGCATCCTCATCACGGCAGGGCCGACGCATGAGGCGATAGACCCGGTCCGCTATATCGCGAACGCCTCTTCGGGCAAGATGGGCTACGCGCTTGCTGCCGAGGCAGCCCGCCGCGGAGCCGAGGTCACGCTCGTTTCGGGACCGGTGAGCCTTCCTTGTCCTTACGGCGTGGAGCGTGTGAGCGTCACGAGCGCCGAGGAGATGCACGACGCAGCTCTTGCTGCGTGGAAGGATGCCGATATCGCTATCTGTGCCGCTGCCGTCTCCGACTATACGCCTGCAGCGCCGAGCAGCCACAAGCTCAAGAAGGGGCTGGAGCAGCTCGATTCGATTGCCCTTGTGGAGACGAAGGATATCCTCAGAGATCTGGGCGCCACGAAGGGAGACCGGATCGTCTGCGGCTTTGCAGCGGAGACCGGCGATGCAGAGCGCTATGGGCGCGAGAAGCTCGAGCGAAAGCGCGCCAGCATGATCGTTGCAAACGATGTCTCGCGTGCGGATTCTGCCTTCGGGTCGGATACGGACAAGGTCTCCTTCATCCTGCCTGGCAGGACGATCGAGCTCCCGGTGCTTCCGAAGACGGAGGTTGCCGCGAAGATCCTGGATCAGCTGCAGGAGCTTCTCTAGGAATGAACGAGAGAGGGCCTCGCCAGAGGCCCTTTTCATGAAGAGGGATGGAACGTTTTGGCAATACTCATCGGATGCGAGCACCTGTCCCAGGAATGGCCGGGCAAGCAGGTGCTCAAGGATGTGACAATCGGCATCAATGCCGGCGAGCGCATCGGCATTGTCGGCAGGAACGGCGACGGCAAGTCGACGCTCCTGGATCTCATTGCGGGCAGGATCGAGCCAGACGACGGCACGATCGTGCGCCGCGGCAACATCACGGTCGGCTATCTCGGACAGTCGGACGAGCTCGACGACGAAGATACGGTAGCTCACAGCGTCGTCGGCGATGTGCCGGAATATGAGTGGGCATCGGATCCGAAGATCCGCTCCATCATCGATGAGCTTCTCGTCGGCGTCGACTGGAATGCAAGGATTGGCGACCTTTCCGGAGGACAGCGCAGGAGGTGCGACCTTGCCCGCCTTCTTGTCGGCGACTGGGATGTCATGCTCATGGACGAGCCGACGAACCATCTCGATATGCATGCCATCACCTGGCTGGCCGAGCATCTGAAGAGAAGGTGGCCCGAAGGCACGGGAGCCCTCCTCGTCGTGACGCACGACAGGTGGTTCCTCGATGAGGTCTGCGAGCATATGTGGGAAGTCCATGACGGCACGATCGATCCCTTCGAGGGCGGCTATTCTGCCTACATCCAGCAGCGTGTCGAGCGCGAGCGCATGGCGCAGGCATCGGAAGACAGAAGGCAGAACATTCTGCGCAAGGAGCTCAACTGGCTTGCCCATGGAGCCAAGGCACGCTCGTCGAAGCCGAAGTTCCGTATCAAAGAAGCAGAGGCCCTGATCGCAAACGACCCCCCTCTGAGGAACACGGTCGAGCTCAAGAGGCTTGCCGTCTCGCGTCTTGGCAAGCTCGTCATCGAGATGAAGAATGTCACCGCCGGCTACGGCGATACGCCGGTGATCCAGGACCTCACCTGGCTCATCGGACCGGGCGACCGCTACGGCATCCTCGGCGAGAACGGCGCCGGCAAGTCGACGCTTCTCAAGGTCATGTGCGGACGCATGAAGCCAAGCCGTGGCTATGTGAAGATCGGAAAGTCGGTCCGTTTCGGCATCCTCTCCCAGAACCTCGACGAGCTCCACAAGAAGGATGACTGGCGTGTCGAGGAGCTTCTTGCCACCTACAAGAAGTACTATGTCGTCGACGGCAAGCCGCAGAGCCCCGAGCAGCTGCTCGAACGCCTTGGCTTTGCCCGCCGCGAGTTCCCGACCTTCATCAAGGACCTCTCGGGCGGCCAGCTCCGCCGTCTCGCTATCATGTGCGTGCTGCTCGACGAGCCGAACGTGCTCGTGCTCGACGAGCCTGGCAACGACCTCGATACGGACATGCTTGCTGTCCTCGAAGACCTGCTTGATACGTGGCCAGGAACGCTCCTGCTTGTCTCCCATGACCGCTACCTCATGGAGCGTGTGACAGATGACCAGTTCGCCCTCATCGACGGCCATCTCCGCCATGTCCCGGGCGGTACCGATGAATACCTTCGTCTTCTGAATGCAGCCACACAAAACAGGAATGCCCAGGCACCCTCTTCTGAAACTACAATGTCAGATGGCAGCCAGGCACAGGAGAGCCCGTCTGAGCCTGCACTCTCGAATGCAGAGCGCCGCGAGCTCAGGAAGCGCTTCGACGCTGTGGCACGAAAGCTCGAAAAGAGGCAGGCGGAGCCTGACCGCATCCGCAAGGAGATGGCAGAAGCCGACCCTACCGACTACGAGCACCTCATGGAGCTCCAGAACGAGCTTGCCGCTGCCGAGAAGGAAATATCGGATCTCGAAGACGAGTGGCTGGAGCTCTCCGACACGCTCGGCATCGAGTAGCTTACGGGAGTGCGGATGGAGCAGGAGCTCTGGAGGAAATACCGTCTGAGGACCATCGTCGGCATGCTCTTCAAGACGGTCGAGGTCGTCTTTGATGTCATGACGCCACTTATCGTGGCCGATATGATCGATGTGGGTGTCGCGACGCATGACGCAGGGTATGTCGTGCGGCGCGGCATCCTTCTTGTATGCATGGCATGCGCAGGATACTCATCGACGCTCGTGACGCAGCATGTCGCCTCGAAGGTCTCGCAGGGCGTCGGCACGGACATGAGGAATGCGCTCTTCAGGAAGATCAACAGCTTCGGCGCTGCCGAGATCGACCGCATCGGCACCCCGTCTCTCGTGACGAGGATCACGAACGATGTGAACCAGATCCAGCTGGCGGCCGCCATGGCAATACGGCAGCTCATCCGCTGGCCGATCCTGGCTGTCGGCTCGCTTGCCGCTGCCATCATGATCGACCGGACGCTCGGCCTCATCTTCCTCGCTGTGACGCCGCTCGTCGCCCTGGTCTTCTATCTTGTGATGAAGCGCTCGATTCCGTACTACACGCTCATGCAGAAGAAGCTCGACCATATCTCGCTCGTGACACGCGAGGCGCTCTCGGGCGTCCGTGTCATCCGCGCCTTCAGGCATGAGAAGGAAGAGGAGAAGCGCTTCCGTGCGGCTGCTGTCTCCCAGGCCGATACTGCCATCACCGTCGGAAAGCTTGCAGCGCTCCTGAACCCCGGCGCCTATCTCCTCATGAACCTCGGCGTCGTCTGCGTGCTCTGGGCGGGCAGCTTCAAGGTAGAGGCAGGCGTCCTCCAGCAGGGCCAGATCGTCGCCTTCGTGAACTACATGACGCAGGTCCTCATAGCGATCGCCTATGTCGCGAACCTCGCAATCATCTTCAACCGAGCGGCTGCCTCGAGGAAAAGGATTGCTGAGGTGCTTGCAGCCAAGCCTTCCGTCGCAGATGCCAAGGATGCTGCAGTGCCGAAGGCCGATGCAGCAGCTCCTGCGCTCGTGCTCGATCATGTAGGCTTCTCCTATGGCACCGGCAAGCCGGCGCTTTCCGACGTGACGCTCACGCTTGGCCAGGGAGAGACCCTGGGCATCATCGGCGGCACAGGTTCCGGCAAATCGACGCTTGCGAGCCTCATCCCGCGGCTCTATGACGCAACGGAAGGCACGGTCTCCGTCTTCGGGCAGGATGTGCGTGCATGGCCCCTGGACGAGCTCAGGCATGAAGTGGCAAGCGTTCCCCAGACCGCCCATCTCGTGACGGGCACGATCCGCTCGAACCTGACCTGGAGGGTGCCTGATGCGACAGATGAGGAGCTCTGGGCAGCGCTTCGGGCAGCGCAGGCAGCAGACTTCGTCCGTGCGAAGGAGGCTGGTCTCGACTCTGTCGTGGAGGCAGACGGCAGGAACTTCTCCGGCGGCCAGAAGCAGCGCCTGACGATTGCGAGGGCTCTTGTCGGCTCGCCTTCGCTCGTCGTGCTCGATGATTCGGCATCTGCCCTCGACTTCGCGACCGATGCCCGTCTGCGCGAGGCGCTGAGGTCTCTTCCTCAGCATCCGGCCTGCGTGATCATCTCGCAGCGCATCTCTGCTGTCATGGGTGCAGACCAGATCCTCGTCCTTCATCATGGCAAGGTCGAAGGCCTGGGCACCCATGAGGAGCTCCTCGGCACCTGCGACATCTATCGCGAGATCTGCTCGTCGCAGCTTGCTGGAAAGGAGGCAGACCATGCCTAATGCCTACCAGGGAGGCGCCTCTGCCAAGGCCATGCTTTCTGCCGCAGCAGGCGCTCAGGGAGAAAGCCACGACCCGCGCTTCGATGCACCGGACATGCCGGTAAAGACCGTGCTTGCGCGCCTTTCACATTATGTGAAGCCCTATGCAGCGCTGGCGCTTGCCTCGTTTGCGTGCTCTGTCATCTCTGTCGTGGCACAGCTCATCGTGCCAATACTGATCGGCCAGGCCATCGATACCATGGTATCGGCTGTGACGGTCGATTTTGCGGCGCTTCAGCCTATCCTCATCCGCCTTGCGGCCACAATCGCTGTTGCTGCCGCAGCGAACTGGGCAGGCGGCTATGGCACGAACCGGCTTGCCTACCAGACGGTCAGAGACCTGCGCATCGATGCCTATAACAAGTTCGACCGCGTGCCGCTCTCCTTCCTCGACACCCATGCTCATGGCGACCTGCTCTCCCGTGTCATCAACGATATCGATGCGGTGGGAGACGGCCTTGTCCAGGGCTTCACGCAGCTCTTCAATGGCATCGTGATGATTGCGGGCACGCTCATCTTCATGTTCTCGCTCTCGGTGCCGGTGGCCTGCATCGTCGTCGTGCTGACGCCGCTCTCCATCCTCGTCGCATGGCTCATTGCCCGCGGCTCTGCGAAGAGCTTTGCTGCGCAGCAGGCGCTCCAGGGCTCGCTTACCGGCTATGCAGAAGAGATGATCTCGAACCAGAAGCTTGTGAGCGCCTTTGCCTACCAGAAGAGAAGCATTGCTGCATTCGAGGACATCAACGGGAAGCTCTATACGGCCGGCCGCAAGGCTCAGTTCATAAGCTCCCTCTCGAACCCTTCGACCCGTCTGGTCAACAACATCATCTACGCCGCGGTTGCCGCTGTCGGCATCTCTGCGGTCGTGACAGGCTGGCCATCTCCTCTGACCGTCGGCCAGGTGCAGAGCTTCCTTACCTATGCTAACCAGTACATGAAGCCCTTCAACGAGATCTCTGCCATCGTGACGCAGGTCCAGACAGCCTTCGCCTCGGCCAGGCGCGTGTTCGCATTGCTTGATGCCGAGGAAGAGAAGCCCGATGCAGACGGTGCGATTGTCCTCGAGGATCCGAAGGGGGAGCTTGCCTTCAAGGATGTGAGCTTCTCCTACAGGAAGGATGCAAAGCTTCTCCAGGACATCGCGTTCTCGGCCAAGCCGGGCACGCGCCTTGCGCTTGTCGGCCCTACAGGCTGCGGCAAGACGACCTTGATCAACCTGCTTCTGCGCTTCTACGACGTGGATTCGGGCTCGATCGAGGTCGATGGCCATGACACGCAGACGCTCACACGTGCCTCGCTTCGCTCTGCCTTCGGCATGGTCCTTCAGGATACGTGGCTCTTCAAAGGCACGGTGCGCGACAACATCGCCTATGGCAGGCCCGATGCGACCATCGAAGAGGTCGAGGCTGCCGCACGCCAGGCACATGCCGACGGCTTCATCCAGCAGCTGCCTCAGGGCTATGACACGGTAATCGGCGAGGATGGCGGGACGATCTCGCAGGGACAGCGCCAGCTTCTCTGCATTGCCCGCGTCATGCTTCAAGATCCTCCGATACTTCTCCTCGACGAGGCAACGAGCTCTATCGATACGCGTACCGAGCTCCAGGTGCAGGATGCCTTCGACCGCATGATGGAAGGCAGGACCTCGCTTGTCGTGGCGCACCGCCTCTCGACGGTCAGGAATGCCGACTGCATCCTCGTGATTGACGGCGGCCACATCATCGAGCGCGGCACGCACGACGAGCTGCTTGCCAAGGGCGGCTTCTATGCGAACCTCTACAGAAGCCAATGGGCTGCATTGCCGAAAAGTGGCAGTGCCGCGGATTGACATTGCATAGACTCACTCTCGGGGAAGGAAGTACGGCTTTCTTCCAACGAGAGGGGGTTATGCTTTCATGAATGACGTATATGATGTCTGCATCATCGGCGCAGGCGTTGTGGGCACGGCCATTGCGCGCAATCTTTCAGAGCGCCAGTGCAGCATCCTCGTCCTCGAGCGTGGAGACGATGTCTGCTCCGGCACCTCGAAGGCGAATTCCGCTATCGTCCATGCGGGCTATGACGCAGAGCCGGGCACGCTCATGGCAAAGTACAACGTGGCCGGAAACGAGATGATGGGCAGGGTCTGCGAGGACCTCGATGTGCCGTTTGAGCGCATCGGTTCTCTTGTCGTCTGCACGGACGTGGAGGATATGCCAAAGCTCGAAGCATTGAAGGAGCGCGGCGAGAAGAACGGCGTCAAGGGCCTTGAGGTCATCGGGCGCGACCGCCTCGTCGAGATGGAGCCGAATATCTCAGATGAGGCTGTGGGCGCGCTCTGGGCGCCGACCGCAGGGATCGTCGACCCGTTCCTTCTGACGATTGCACAGGCTGAGGTTGCAGAGACGAACGGCGCCACCATCCTTACATCTTGCGAGGCCAAGACGCTCTCGAAAGAGGCAGATGGCCTCTGGAAGATCGAGACAGCCGAGGGAGCCTTCCATGCACGTACGGTCGTGAATGCCGCCGGCACGCATGCTGCCGAGATCCACAACCAGGTCTCTGCCGACAAGATGAAGATCGTGCCGCGACGCGGCGAATATCTCCTGCTCGACAAGCGGGCAGGAGGGCATGTGCACCACACGATCTTCTGCCTGCCATCGAAGATGGGCAAGGGCATCCTCGTGACGCCTACCTGCCACGGGAACCTCATTCTGGGTCCCACGGCGACCGATCAGGAAGACGAGGACGATACCGCGACGACCGCAGAGGGGCTCGACGCCGTCAGAAAGGGCGCTGCCAAGACCGTGAAGGATCTGCCGCTCCGCGAGGTCATCACCTCCTTCGCAGGCCTTCGCGCCCATAGGCCTGAGCATGAGTTCCTCGTCGGCGAGGCAAAGGATGCGCCGGGCTTCGTCGACTGCTCCGGCATCGAATCTCCGGGCCTTACCTCGGCGCCTGCCTTGGGCGAAGCTGTCGCTGGCATCGTCTCTGACATCCTGAAGCTTGAGCGGAAGCCAGAAGGCAGCTATGCCACGAAGCGCCAGGGCATCGTGCATGCAGCAGCACTGCCTATCGAGGAGCGTCGCGTGCTCATAGAGAAGAATCCCGCCTATGGCAGGATCGTCTGCCGCTGCGAGGAAGTGAGCGAGGGCGAGATCGTCGATGCAATAGAGCGCCCCTGCGGAGCCCGGTCCCTTGACGGCATCAAGCGCCGTGTGCGCTGCGGCATGGGACGCTGCCAGGGAGGCTTCTGCACGCCGAAGGTCATGGATATCCTGGCCCGCGAGGTGCCAGAGCTCACGCTCGAGAGCATAACGAAGAAGGGCAAGGGTTCCGAGTTCGTGGTCGGCCACGACAAGGACTGCTATGGGGAAGGAGGCGAGCGCTGATGAAGCGTTCCTGTGTTGTCGTCGGCGGCGGTCCTGCCGGCCTTGCTGCTGCCATCTCTGCCTATGATGCGGGACTCAAAGACATCGTCGTCCTCGAGCGCGAAGACAGGCTCGGCGGCATCCTCAACCAGTGCATCCATAACGGGTTCGGTCTCCATACGTTCGATGAGGAGCTCACCGGCCCCGAGTATGCGCAGCGCTATATCGATGAGGCAGAGAAGCGCGGCATCGAGTGCCTGCTCGAATGCACGGTCATCGATATCAGCCATGAGCGCGTCGTCACGGCCGTGAGCCCCGAGCTCGGCCCCATCCAGATCGAAGCAGGCTCTGTGATCCTTGCAATGGGCTGCCGAGAGCGTCCACGTGGTGCCCTCAATATCCCGGGCACCCGTCCTGCCGGCATCTATACGGCAGGATGCGCGCAGCATCTCGTGAACATCGAAGGCGTCCTTCCGGGACACGAGGTCGTGATCTTGGGCTCGGGCGATATCGGCCTCATCATGGCCCGCAGGCTCACGCTCGAAGGAGCACATGTCCAGGTCGTCGCTGAGCTCATGCCATACTCGGGCGGCCTCAAGAGGAATATCGTGCAGTGCCTCGATGACTTCGGCATCCCGCTCAAACTTAGCCATACCGTCGTGAAGATCGAAGGCGACAAGCGTGTCGAGGGCGTCTGGATCGCTGAAGTCGACGAGCATCTGAAGCCGATTCCGGGGACCGAAGAGCACTACACGTGCGATACGCTCCTTCTCTCCTGCGGCCTCATTCCGGAAAACGAGCTCTCGCAGAAGGCAGGCGTCGCACTCTCTCCGGTTACGAAGGGCCCGGTCGTGAACGAGCAGCTCGAGACCGACGTGCCGGGCGTCTTTGCCTGCGGCAATGTCCTGCACGTGCACGATCTCGTGGACTACGTCTCGGAGGAGGCTGCTGCAGCAGGTGCGCATGCAGCTGCCTATGTGAAGGCCGGAGAGCCTGCAGAAGAGCATGCGGGCATACCGCTCGTGCCGGAAGGCGGCGTGCGCTACACGGTGCCTGCGACTGTCGACCCTGCTTCCATGGATGAGAAGCTTACCGTGCGCTTCCGTGTCGGTGCCGTGAAGCGCAATGTCTTCGAGTCGGTCTATGTTGATGGCGCGCGCATCGCGCACAAGAAGCGCCCGATTGTGGCGCCAGGCGAGATGGAGCAGGTCATCCTCAAGAAGGCTGACCTGGAAAAGCATCCAGATGCCGAGAGCATCCGCGTCGTCCTCGAGGAGGCATGATCATGGAGGAGAAGACGCTTACCTGCATCAACTGCCCCCTCGGCTGCCAGGTGACGGTCACGTTCGACGGAGACAGCATCGTCTCTGTCACGGGCAACACCTGCAAGCGTGGCGACATCTATGCGAGGCAGGAGCTCACGAATCCGGTACGCATCGTCACGACGTCCGTTCCGGTGGAAGGCTCTGCTACCTCGAAGATGGTATCGGTCAAGACTGCAGAGCCCGTGCCGAAGGGCAAGATCTTCGATGTGATGGCAGCCCTTGCGAAGACAGAGATAAAGGCGCCGGTGCATATCGGCGACACGGTGCTTGCAGATGTCGCAGGAACCGGGATCGATATCGTCGCGACGAGGAATGCCTGAGGGCCAAGAGACGAAAGGAGGGCCGGAGCGATCCGGCCCTCCTTTGTAGACGGCTATTCTATGACAGGGCCTGTGCCACCGGTGCCCTGGCTCTTGATCTTCGGAAGGATCCTCTTCGCGAACCAGAACAGCGCCGCCACGGCGATAGCGGCAAGAACGATATAGGTGACATGATCGACGACGGAAGCGGCGCCTGATGCGGCATTCTGCCAGGCATCTCCTGCAAGATAGCCGAGCGTGCAGAGGATCGCATTCCAGATGAGCGACCCTGCGAAGGTCATGGCACTGAACTTCAGGATTCCCATGTGCGACATGCCGGCAGGGATCGAGATGAGGCTCCTCACGACAGGGACGCAGCGGCAGATGAAGACGGTCTTGGCGCCCTTCGTCTCGAACCAGCCAAAGGCAGCCTGCACATCGCCCTTCTCGAAGCCGAGAAGGCGTGCGGGACGTGAAGAGAGGATCTTCTCCATGCGGCGCTTATCGAGCCTGGTGCCGACAGCATAGAGCACATAGGCACCGGCAAGAGACCCGGCGGTTGCTGCGAGGATGGCGAACGGAAGCCAGAGCGCGCCGGCATTCGAGAAGAAGCCGGCAAGCGGGAGGATGAGCTCGCTCGGAATCGGCGGAAAGACGTTCTCGAGGAAGATGAGGGCACTGACGGCAAGATAGCCGAACTGCAGCATGAAGGCGAAGATTGCGTCCTGCATGGGAAAGCTCCTTAGGTTGCGCCATGTAGTGTCCTCATGGTACGGAGCAAAGCTCAAGGCTCTCCCAACGCAGGATAAACAGTTCATAAACTCGAGGTCAGCGACGGATGATGTAGCCTGCGCCGCGCACGGTCTGGATGATCTTCGGGTTCGAAGGATCGGGTTCGATCTTCTCGCGCAGCCGCTGGATATGGACCGTCACGGTCGCACCATCCCCCAGGGCTTCCTCGCCCCAGACACGCTCGTAGAGGGCATCGCGGGAGAAGACTGTGCCTTGGTGCTTCATAAGGAAGAGGAGAAGCTCGTATTCCCGGTTCGTGAGCTCGACATCTTTCCCTCGTGCCTTCACCTCGTGGCTGTCAGGATCGATTCTGACTCCATCCGCCTCGATCAGGGAGGAAGGCTCAGCTGCCTCTGTATCGGCATTTCTGCGCGCTGCCGTGGCGAGGAGCGCCTTCACGCGGGCCACAAGGACAGAAGGGGAGAACGGCTTCACGACGTAGCCATCGGCCCCGAGACCGAGGCCTCTGATCTGGTCGATATCCTCCGTGCGTGCTGTCACGAGAAGTATAGGCAAGGCCGACTTCTCGCGGACCTTCCGGCAGACATCGAACCCGTTCATGCCGGGAAGCATAACATCGAGAATCATGGCATCAAAAGAGCCTGAGAGCGCCTTGGAGAGGCCTGTGGGGCCATCCGCGGCAATCTCTGCCTCGAGGCCATTTGCCTCAAGATAGTCGCGCTCAAGCTCGGCGATGTCTTCGTCGTCTTCGACGATGAGTATACGGGACATATCTGCTCCTAGAATTTCGGGAAGGTGAGACGTATCGTGAGGCCACCACCAGGTGTCTTGGCAGCTTCTGCCCTGCCGTTCATGCGCTGCATGGCACGGGCGACGACCGCAAGGCCCAGACCGGAGCCGGATTCCGGATGCTGGCGTGCCGGATCGGTGCGATAGAAGACATCAAAGAGATGGGACAGCGTCTCTGGTGCAACTCCAGGGCCGTTGTCGGCGAGCTCGAGCACTGCGCCATCTGCCGTGGTGGTTGCAGAGATGTGGAGCGTTGCGCCGGGCGCGTATTTCTGTGCATTCCCGGCAACATTCGATATGCAGCGGAAGAGGAGCTCGCGGTCGAAGCGGCAAAGGACTGGCGTTTCCAGGTCCTCCTCGATCGTGATGCTCTCGGCAGTGTCGCCTTCGCGGATGTCCTTCAAGATAGAAGAGGCGGCGCTCGAGAGGTTGCCCTCCTCGATGGATGCCGGGTAGTCATCGAGGTCGAGCTTCGAGAACAGGAAGAGCTCGGAGACGAGGTGCGAGAGCTCCTGTGCCTTGCGGTCGATCGTCTCGAGGTAGCGGCGCTCGCGCTCCGGCGTCTTGGCAATGCCGTCGAGCAGGCCCTCCACATAGCCCTGGATCGATGTCAGAGGAGATCTGAGATCGTGGCTGATGCCGGCAATGAGCTCTTGGCGGGAGCGCGCATTGGCTTCCGAGCGCTCATCTGCCTTCATGAGAGCATCTGCCATCGTGTTGAAGTCATGGCAGATGGGAGTGAACTCGTCTTCGTCCTCTTCTGGCAGGCGGAAGGAAAGATCTCCCTGAGCGATGCGCGAGACGCCCTCCTGGAGCTCGTCGAGGCGCTCCACGATGCGGTCAAGGACAAGGTGCTTCGAGACACGGTCAAGAAGGAGGATGGTGACGGCAGCTGCTGCGACGACGATCGAGAAGGAGATTGCAAAGGCGCGCTTGAGCACATGGCCACGGACTTCCGCGTAGTGCCCGAAGAGTGCGACGTCGTAGCTTCCTTCCTGGTGGAGATAGAGACTCGTGCCAGCTGAAGAGACGAGGACACCATCTGTATCGTCGAGCGTGCGCGCAGAGGCGAGGAGTTCCGATTCCAGTGATGGCGTGCCCGAAGAATAGAGGACCGAGCCGTCCTCCCCATAGACCTGGAGGATGGCTCCTGAACCTGCAACAGACTGTGCTATCTCATCGAGTGCAGCCTGCTCCACGCCTGACTCGAGCACGGCACCGGAAGCCTCCGATACCATGCGGCCGAGCGCGACCATGTCCTCGGCATCCGATATTTCGAGATCGAGGCCGCCTCTGAGCTGGAAGAGAAAGACTGCTGCACACGACAGCGCAACGACGATGCAGACCGCGAGTGGCACGATGAGCGACAAGATGTTGGAGAGGCGGAGACGCTGCTTTATGGTAGTCGGTTTCTGCATAGGGTGCCTTTCACAGACTGCTGCTTGCGTGGCGGTGAACCGTAAATCCTCTGGTGCGAAAGCGGCTTGAAATGCTTTGCTGCCATCCGGATTGCACAGGCACAGATGGAGCCGAGCGGCACAGCAGCAAGGACATCTGTTACATAGTGTACGCCGAGGAAGACGCGCGAAAGCGAAACAAGGATGGTCGACAGAGGGCAGAGGGAGATCTTAGCTGCAGGATGATCGGGGCTCCTCCCGAGCCAGATGAGTGCCATGAGCGCTGCAGCGCAGACCACGGGCGTTGTGTGGTCCGAGGGCAAGCTCCAGTCGCCTGCGGCAGCCAGAGCCATCTCGGGATGGGGACGGATGAGGATTGCCTTGAGGATATGGTCCGAGGCAATCGCAAGCGCGCAGAGAAGCCCTGCTGCATCATGATGGGACCCGGTGTCGTGCCAGGCCGATACCAGGGCCTGCGTCTCATCGACGAGGCACCGACTGCCATGAAGCTTGCCGGCATCCCCTTCGACGAGGATATGCTCGACGGCAGGAGCTTCTTCTGAGAAGGCGGATTCATATGAATTCAGCAGGGAAGCCGCATGCTATGTGCGGCTTCCCTGCTCTTCTGAATGGAGGCGCCCTGCCCTCTGTGCCAGCCTGGCGGCATGGCTAGATATGGCCAACTGCGCCCGCTATCATGAAGCTTGTCAGCGTGCATTCAGGATGGGAGACGCAGCATGGCAGCTAGCCATATGAGGCAGACAGGTCCGGATGAGAAGCCGTATGAGCCCCGGCATTCGCGTGCAGAGGAGGCCAGGGGCTATGCAGAGCGCAGGGTCAAGCAGGAAAGCAGAAGGCGCAGGCATATAGCTGCCTTCATCATTGCTGCCGTCGCGGTAGCGCTCTGTGTCGTGGCTGCCGGCCATGGGCTGATGAAGAACGAAGGCAAGCAGCCGGAAGAGCAGAACACCACAGCTGCCGAAGAGCAGACGACGGATGAGGCCGAAGATTCCTCTGAAGATTCGACAGGCCTTCCCAATGACGGCCGTATCGTCATGACCCTTGCCGGCTCTGCCGATACCTATGTGAAGCGCGGCGAGAGCTATGTCGAGGGCGGCTGCTACGCGCATGACGCTGCGGATGGACAGATCACGGACAAGGTGACGGCGTCAAGGACGGTGGATGCCCAGAAGGCAGGGGACTACACCATCACCTACACGGTTTCAGACTCAGCGGGATATGTCGCGACGGCGACCCGCACGGTCCATGTGATGGATGAAGTCGATGGGGGATGGGATGCAGATGGCATAGCGGTCTTCATGTACCACGATGTCTACGATCCGGCGAACCCTCCTGAAGGTGCCACGACGAACCAGAACATGATCTCCACGACAGGCCTCGACGAGCAGCTTCAGTGGCTGAATGACCACAGCTATTACTATCCGTCCTGGGCAGAGCTTGCAGCCTACATCGAGGGGAAGCACTCCCTGCCTGACAGGTCCTGCGCGCTCACATTCGATGACGGAACGCAGGGATTTTTGAATCTCGCGATACCCGAGCTCGAAAAGCACAAGATTCCGGCTACGTCCTTCCTCATCTGCTCAGATGCAGATGTCCAGGACAAGCTGTCGCAGCATGCAAGCCCCTATGTCGTGTTCCAGTCGCACTCATATGACATGCACCGCGCTGGCTATACGCAGAAGGGTCATGGCGGGAGAATCTTCGATATGAGCGAAGAAGATATCGTGGCCGACCTCGACAGATCTGCCCAGATCCTGAAGACAAAGGATGCCTTTGCCTATCCCTTCGGAGATGTATCCGACATCGCTCCTGAGGCAGTGAAGGATGCCGGCTTCCAGCTTGCCTTCACGACACAGTATGGCCTGGTACAGCCAGGAGACAATCCCATGCAGCTCAAGCGCATGCGCATCTTCGGAACCTACGGTCTCGACAGCTTCACGGGAGTCATATAGAAAGGAATCAAAAAAGTCCTTTGCGCTTTCCAGATTTCATGCTACTATAGCAGAGCTGTGCGAGCGAGTGGCACAACACATAAACGGGTGGTGGCGCAGTTTGGTAGCGCACTTGACTGGGGGTCAAGGGGTCGCTGGTTCGAATCCAGTCCACCCGACCAGAAGAACCGCAGGTCGCAAGGGGTGTTACCCCGAGCGGCCTGCTTTTTTGTTGACAAGAAAACCGTACCAGACCGGAATATCCTGAAAAATCGGCCGCGAGCTTGCACGGAACGTTCCGTTTCCGCTATCCGGAGCCGAGCCTGCGGTTGAGCGATTGTGATGCATACAGGAAGGACTGATGGTAGGGATTCAGATAGTTCGCATCGAGGACCTCCGAATTCTGCGACCTTCCCTGGAGCGCATTGATGAGGATTGAGTCTATCCCTGCTCCCTGCATCAGGGTCGCATAGGTCGCACGCATCCTGTTGATCCAGACGAACGGGAGCCCGTGGAGGCATCCGCCTTCCGTGAAGTAGGACTTCCAGCGCTCCGGCACCCGGTCGGGCGTGAGCCGTCTTCCTGTCGGCACAGGCCCTGCCATCGTGTGCCGCATGCTCTGGCAGACAGGGCCTGTGGCCGCTCTCTCATGGAGATAATCGGCGAAGGCGGACGGTATCGGTACGGACCTGTAGCGCCTCGGACCTCGAGAGACCGCCTCCGCACATCAGGCACCAGAGCCCGAAGAGCTGAGACTGCCTGAATGCCGGACGCGACAGCGCATCCATCACCTCGCGCGCTACCCAGACCGGCCTAGGCGTGGTATCCCGGCCCATGGGCATCCTGAATCGCCTGCCTTCCATTGGCGACTCGGGGATGATGCCATCATATGACGCCTGTGCAAGCACGCTCCTCAAGGTTCGGACATGATTCAGCGCCGACTGGGGAGGGAGCTGGGAGATCCAGCGCTTCACGTCGAGGTAGGTGATGGATCCGATATCCATGCTGCCAAGGAGCGGCGAGATGTGCACGCGGTAGATGGAATCGTGGGTCTTCGCGTTGACTGCCGTCGTCGTGGCGTGCCGGTTGGGGTTGAAATAGCTCCAGTAGTATTCGTCCATTATCATCGGGTCGCCCAGGGTGGGGTACCTGTCCATGTCGGCCAGCAGCCTGGACCTTGCCTCGACCGCCTGCGCCTCGGTGCCATCATGGTCCTGGATATACGCCCGCGCTTTCCTGTCTGGGTGTATCCGCAAATCGCGTAGACCTCCCAGACTCCCGGCCTCAGCTCGCGTACTCCCACATGCCTGCTCATGGCCCCTCCTTGGTATGCTTGCGCCGGCCCCCGGGATGCATGGGCCTTCCATCATTTGCATTGCTTGTTATTAATGCGAACTACTGCGTACTTGCTACGAACTGCTGCAGCCTATGCAGCCAGGGCATCGAGGTATCTGTCTTCATCGACACCCCAGATCACGGGGACGAGATCGTATGCCTTCACGGCCTCTATGACCTCATCGGACACGGATCCGGACGAAGTATTCAACGAGTTCATGAATACATATCCGTCGCAGTCGGTCCTGCATGCGCTCACATCCTGCCAGAGGAAGAGCGCATTCTGGATCTCGCTCTTCTGCGGATTGTTGACAGCCTTGATGAGGCGCATATTGCTGCGCTTGCTCTTTCCGATGGCAAGGTCGAACTTGGATTCCATCCCGGACCTGCCTGTGAAGGAAGGAGATGGCACGACCTGGATATCATTGCCGATCAGCCAATCCTCGATATCTTCCGCAAACATGCTTTTTACCTGGGAGCGAGATGTGACATACAGGTCATCGACAGACGCCATTGCCTGCATGAGCATATTCATACGTGCGGGGATGGTACTCCTGGAGCCAGTCACAAATAACTCGTTCTTTTCGCTCCGAGCGACTCCGAAGCTTCTCAGGATGGAATCGACCTTCTCGATCCTGGTGTTGGTGAACTTGAATCCGGAGAACTCGAGATCTTCCATCGTCTCGCCAAGATCCGTCATCACATAGCCATGGTCTGCGTGGTCGGCGATATAGATGGTGAAGTTGTCATTGTTGCGGTTGAGCATGGGTGTGACAACGCAGACGCCATCGCCCTGCTGCGCGACAGACATTCCCTTGCGCAGACGGCTTGCATAATCGTCGATGATTGCGTTGGCTTCCCTGACGTCCATGTCACACCCCCAGCAGCTGCTCCACGCTAATGGACTTGTCTATATGGCATGCGTCCATGAATGCGAAGAAGATTCCTGCGACGCTGCCAATATCGGTATCTGGGCTAAGTATAGTCTGGTGGTCCAGAGGAAATGCCCAGGACATGCGATTCGGATTGTCTACATCGATGTGCATATGGCTTCCTACAATCACTTTGCCGTCCGGGTTCGTATGCACGAGCATGTCGGGATCGCTTGCATAGTCAATGCGGATTAGCGGCCTGTCGGCTGATCTCGTCTGCATCTTTGACTTCCTCTCGGGCAGGAGCCCGACAGCGATGGTGGCAGTCCTCCTGCATTCTCCGATATCGAGAAAGAATCTGTCCCGATGGTCGTCCCTGGCTTCAAGCTCTATGACAAGCTTTCCTCCTGGCCGC
This sequence comes from Olsenella kribbiana, assembly GCF_036408795.1. Taxonomy (NCBI): domain Bacteria; kingdom Bacillati; phylum Actinomycetota; class Coriobacteriia; order Coriobacteriales; family Atopobiaceae; genus Olsenella; species Olsenella kribbiana. The sequence continues at coordinate 6,510 of NZ_JAZGJP010000006.1, read as the reverse complement.
GGCCATTGGAATCGCGTGTTCCCTGTTGCGGATATCTTCTCCAGCTCGAGATAGGCACGCGCATCATCATCCAGCATGCCCCATCCGAGCGTCATGCCCGTTTTTATGATCGACGCATCCATATTGCCTCCCAAAGAAAGGGGACACTACCGCTCACTACTGCAAGGCGGCACACTTTCCAGGCTGTATATCCAGCAAAGCGGTAAATAATGCCGAAATTTATGGACGATGTCCAAATATCAGAAACATCATCCTAAATTGTATCCTAATCGGATGGGTCAATGGAGCGACCCCTGTCGCACGATTTTCGAAGACCGAAAGCAATGCGTCGTTGGTGGCCGCAAGTGCCTGCTTGCCCTCATCAGACATGTCGCGGTAATTGCGGCAGAGCCGGTCGAGCTGGTAATCGTGCTTGGGTGCTGTATAGACGAGATTAGACAGCTTGCAATACAGTGTCTTTGCAATCGAGATTGCCTTATCCAGCGCAATTTCGTTTTCGCCCTCTTCCCACTTGGCAAGGGCGTCATAGCCCACATGGGCGCAATCGGCTAACAGCCTCCTGGTCAGGTTCCGTGCTTCCCTCAGCTCCCTGATGCGATTCTCCATACAACATCTCCGCTAGAAATCTAAGTGCGCATTGAGGCTTTTACACAAAGGAGGCTTGGAAATGTCCCATACGAGAGGGTCACCGAGGCCATGGCCTGCCGTCGAGCTGGCATACATCCGCGAGAACTGCGGGAAGCTGTCTGTCAGGCAGATGGCGCAGAACCTCGGGCGCTCGACATCATCTGTCGACCGCAGGGCACGCGAGGCAAGGGCATCGTCGCTGCTATCCGACGCGGTGCATTCGGGAGTTCTAAGGCATCTGGCCAGCGAGGCGCTCGATGCCTCTGCGAAAAGATAAATCAGAAGGAAGATCGGCTCTGCCGGCGGCCTCGGCTTCGGAGATGGGTCGGCCGCGATATCGGCGCCTCTCGAGAGCGCATCGCTTGCGCTCTCGAGAGCGATGACAACGAAGAGGCGTCCTGGATGGAGGGCTACCGTATGGTGAGCTCGCGCTACATCGACCAGATAGCCTCAGCGGACGGCCTCCTCGACGATGATCGGCAGACCGCGCGCGACCTCGTGCTGACATGGCACCGGCACCTTTCGAGGAACTGGCTGCGGGATGGCTACTACTCCATGCACCAGATGCCGCGCGACCTCGGAATATCGGTCCCCCCAACCTCGCCCGCCTGGAGCAGGTGATAGGATGGCCGGCGAAGGCGGTCACCGCCCTATCCGACAGGAGCCAGTTCGACGGCTATGTATGCGACGACGAGGAGGCTTCGGCGTACCTACAGCGGCTGGTGGCGCAGAACCAGCTCAAGGTGTACTACCGCCGCGCCGTCCGCGAGGAGCTGAAGCTGTGCTGCGCGTTCCTCTCGGTCACGGCAGGGGACGCTTCCAGGGGAGAGCCCGAGGCCATCGTGACGGCACATCCTGCGACGAGCGCCTCCGCCCTCTGGGACTGGAGGCCCAAGCGCATCAGGGCCGGCATGGTGGTCGTTGACCGCGACCCGAGCCCGAGGAGCCAGCACGAGTCCACCTGGGTGGACATCTTCACCGATGCCAACGTGATCCGCATCGTGAGGACGCCCGGACAGGCCGGATGGGTGGCGCAGTACATCCCGCACAGCATGGGCGCCCGCTCATCGAGCCCATGGCGTTCGACGCCACGATCGACCATCCCTTCGGCAGGTCGCGCATCACGAGAAGCGTGATGAACATCGCGGACGATGCCATGCGCTCCTCCGTGCGCTCGGAGATCTCTGATGAGTTCTTCACCTCCCCGCAGAAGTACCTGCTGGGAGCAGACAAGGACAGCCTCGACGGCAAGTCGAAGTGGGATGCCTATATCGGTAACATCTTCGCAGTGCGCAAGGACGATGACGGCGACGTGCCGCAGTTCGGGCAGCTCGCGCAGGGCAGCATGCAGCCGCACATCGACTACATGAGGAGCCTCGCGGCGAGGTTCTCTGGAGAGACGAATGTCCCTGTCTCCGAGCTCGGAATCGTCCAGGACAACCCATCGAGCGCTGAGGCCATCTATGCAGCCAAGGAGCCGCTCGTCATCGAGGCGCAGAACCTCAATGCCGACAACGGGGAGGCGCTCAGGAACGTGGCGCTCATGGCGCTTGCAATCCATGAAGGGACGGACTTCAGGACGGAGCTCGCACGCGGGCTCACGATCCAGCCGAAGTTCCGCAATCCTGCCATGCCGTCAATCGTCAGCCAGGCAGACGCGATGACGAAGATGATATCGGCGCTTCCCTGGCTTGCCGATTCCGATGTGGCCCTCGAGGAGTTCGGCTTCACGGACGAGCAGATCCAGAGGCTCAGGAGCGACCGCAAGAGGTCGCAGGCCAGCCAGCTCATTGCACAGACGGCGATCGGCTTATGAGCACCATCAGCCGCAAGGAGATTGAGGAATATGACAGCGCCCTCTCGCAGGCTGAGCTGAAGGCGCAGAAGAGCGCAGAGGCTGCATTCGATGCATGGAGGGCCAAGAACCTCCATGCATCAATCGCGGAGATCCGCGAAGAGATGAAGGCCATCGTCCTGGCAGAGCTCGATTCATATGGCAATGCCGCGTGCGAGCTCGGTGCTAGGTTCTATGACCAGTGCGTCGAGAATTCGTCAGCCAGCCTCGATCCGGCATCCATACCGGACGTCACCGACGAGACGAGGGATGCCATCGACCGCAAATGCAGATGGATTGCCGGCCTCATCGCCGACGAGGACGATGGGAGCGCGATATGACGGACCTGCCAGACGCTCTCAAGGCGCTCGGAGACCTGGCGCAATGGGTGTGCTGGGACAACGTCAACGGCAGGAAGATACCAAGGTCTCCTCATGGCGGAAACGCCAAGGCCAATGACAGGAGCACCTGGGGAACCCTCGACGAAGCAATCGAGGCTGCAGACAGCAACGGATATACAGGCTTGGGCATCGAGCTCGATGGAGGGCTCGTCGGAATCGATCTCGATGACTGCGTGCACGACGGAAAGATAGAGCAGTGGGCGCAGGACATTGTTGATAGCATAGACAGCTACACCGAGATCAGCCCATCAGGTACAGGCATCCATATCATCTGCGGAGCAAGTCCCGAGAGGACAGGCGCCATCGGCCGCGCCAACCATGCCAAAGGCTTGGAGATCTACAACCATGGAAGGTACTTTACTGTAACAGGCAAGGCCATCAATGACCGGAGGATCCGGTATGCGACCGATGAGGTCATGAAGCTCGTATCCGATGAGTTCCCGGAGCCCTCTGCAGAAGACAGCATGAAGTCGGAGCTTGGAAGGCTTGCCAAGAACCAGGTGGCACGCAGGGCGAACGACACGGTGATGGACAACGTCAAGCGTGACCGGAAGAGCGGAGTCAGGTTTGCAAGGGTTCCGATGGGGAACCACACGTGTGCCTTCTGCACGATGCTTGCCTCGAGAGGCTTCATCTACTGGTCAGAGGAAACTGCGGGTGCCTTTGCACACTGGCATGCTGACTGCCGCTGCAAGGTCGTGCCAGGAGTGCCTGAGATAAGGGACTACTGGAAGAATGGCGTGCATGTGACACGCGGATTCGATACGAGCGTAGAGGGGTATGACCCTGACTCACTATTCAAGCAATGGAAGGCTTTTGAAAAGATAGAAGCAATGCAGGTCGAACCAGCAGAGAAGAGAGCGCTCAGGGCGTTTGTATCCTCTGGGCTTGATCTCAGCTTCATAGCAGGAAGGGCAGTCGGAGCAAAAGCGGCAACAGACTACGTTGTGCACATGCCAAGCGGCCATGATACCGTGTTCTTCCCCGGAAGCGAGATAGAGATAAAGAAGGTATTTGCCGGACGTGGAAGCAGTCCAAGCAAGGAGCTGAGAGTTGCCCAGAGGCTTGCTGACGAGTACGGAGGTCAGCCTGAGGAGTGGTCTCATGTTGCTGGCGAAGGATGGATATTCGATCCAGACGACAATGGTAGAATTGCGCTAGCAGAAGTGCATTGGATGGAACATCCTGATATCGGCAGGCAGGAATTCTACTTCAAGAGATGGGCGCGCAGGAGAAATGACTAGAGTGCGTTATATCGGAAGCTACTACAAGGTCGTCCTGGCGAAGAATGGCGTCTATCAGGTCGACGGCGTCGAGGACACTCCTCGTGGAAAGGCATACCGCATCACATCTCCTCATATCGACGATGATGGCCTATTCCCAGTCGACCAGTTCGAAGAGGTTCCTGATGATACGCCGCTGACTCTTGGCGATTACTCAAACCTCAAGGAATAAATGCCAAGAATTTCGATTCTGCGAGGACGCTGCAACGCTGCGCTTGAACAGATATACCGAAAGCCTCTAGCAAGTTTTTCGTAGCCCGAACAGATGACAAATCAATACGACGAAGACAGCCACCTCTCGGTGGCTGCTTCTATATACGCCGCCATGGGCGGTGACCATGGCATCACGCTGCCAGGGGCGGACAATCCTGGCTCGATCACGTCCGAGCGGACGGGACATGGAAGGGGAACCGAATGGAATTCGAGCCTATCGAGACTCAGGAAGACTTCGACCGCGCCATCAAGGCACGCCTGGAGCGAGAGCGCACCAAGGTCCGCGAGCAGTATGCGGACTATGACAGCCTCAAGGAGAAGGCAGGAAAGCTCGAGGAAGCCGAGAAGAAGATCGGCGAGCTCGAGGATGCAGCGGCCAAGAGGACTGCAGCAGACGAGCTGCAGAAGGTGCGCGAGAAGGTCTCCAAGGAGACCGGCGTCTCTCCCGAGATCGTGGCGATTCTCGGAGGGACCGACGAGGAATCCCTCATGGCATCGGCCAAGGCCATCGCCGAGGCATACCGGGCGCCTACGGCACCGGTGCTCGGCGAGACCGGAAAGCAGCCTGCCTCCAAGGGCAGCACAGACGAGAAGCTCGAATTCGTGAACCAGCTCCTCGGACAGAAATAGAAGACGAAAGGAAACACAATGCCGCTTACAGCAGCAAAGATCGCACTGCCGAAGAGCGTCGCAGTCGCGACCGTCAGCAAGGCAAAGGGCACCTCCACCATCGCCCAGCTCAGCCCGTCCGAGCCGCAGCTCTTCCTCGACAAGGAGTACATCACCTTCGATGGCGTCGCCGAGGCAGAGGTCGTGGACGAGGGCGCCGTCAAGGGCTCCTACGAGCAGGAGCTTGGCTCCGTCACGGCGAAGCGCGTGAAGCTCGTCGTGACGACCCGCGTCACAAACGAGCTCCAGTGGGCAGACGACGATGCGAAGCTCCAGATCGTCTCCCGCATCCAGGACAACCAGGCGGAGGCGCTCGGCCGTGCCCTGGACTACGTCGTGTACCATGCGATCAACCCGAAGACCAAGGCCGCGCTCACCGGTTACACGAAGCTCTCCGATACCGCGACTCAGGTCACCTATGACTCCAAGAGCGCTGTGCCGACGAACCTCGACAGCCTCGCCGATGCCGTGAACTCCGTCTACGACATCAACGGAATCGCGCTCGCGAGGAAGTTCGCATCCGATATCCGCAAGGTCCGCATCCCGAACACGATGGCACGCCTCTATCCCGAGGTGCCCATGAACCTTCAGGTAGGGAGCCTCGACGGCATCAAGGCTTCCGTCTCCGGCACCGTGAACGGAGCGCTTGCAAAAGCCGACACGCACGTCCTCGCATTCTGCGGCGACTTCTTCACCATCAAGTGGGGCATCGTCCGCGACATGATGGCCGAAATTATCGAGTACGGCGACCCGGACCAGAGCGGTTCCGACCGCAAGACCCACAACCAGTTGGCCTACCGCACAGAGATGATGCTTGCCTAGGCGGTCATCGACCCGAAGGCCATCGCCGTCCTCAAGACGCCGGCGGCATAAGGAGGGCGCATGAGCGGATTCGAGCCATTTGCCGAGCTCCGCCATCACCAGGGCGACCACAAGCGCCCTCCACTCCGTCAGTAGCGTGGCCGCCCCCACCAGCATGTCCAGGTTTGCCACGACGACGCCCAGGACGCCATGGACCACCGTGCGCGTGAGGCGCCAGTACCACTCGTTTCCTCCTAGGAACTCAGCCATCCCTGTCCGCCTTTCTCTCGAGGCCGTCGACGTCGTTCTTGAGGATCGCCACGTTGCGCGCGAGCAGGTACGTGCTCCACGAGGCAGTTCTGCTTCTCTACCCTGCGCGTGAGCTCGTCGATCTTCCGCTCCATCACCGCGCGCGACTTCGAGTCGCTGGCGATGACCCCGGCAAGCGTCACGCCGCCGTATCTGAGTGCCACGATTACCGACTCCAAGCCATCCTCCTCGACGACGTCTCTTCGGGAGCATGGTCCTAGCGGGTCACAAAGGGGGTTGATACAATAATCAATAATGGCTGAGTACCTCCGGCATAGTTAGGCTCCCTGAACTGCAAACGGCTTAGGCAAGCTCGCAGGAAGCTTCGGCTGGACCGTGGCCGTGGCTGCGATGCCGGAGAGCGGGACATGCA
>NZ_JAZGJP010000005.1:0-174158 GCF_036408795.1 Olsenella kribbiana | reverse complement strand
GCGGCGACTGCCAGCCCCAGCTCCCGGGTCGCCCGGTGAAGGCGAGGAAGAAGGGCGTGAAGGGAGCGAAGAGCGTTGCTGCCTAGGCTAGCCCCTTGTCACACAAACTACCGAAGCCTCAAAGAAGTTCGCCGAGGAGATGGAAGCGTCGGGTACGGTCGATGCCATTCGTGCTGAAGCGGGCAATCTCCGCTATGAGTACTGGGTCTCCTTCGACGACCCGGAGACCGTCCTTCTGATCGACTCCTGGGAGAACCAGGCGGCAATCGATGCCCACCATGCATCGCCGATGATGAAGACGATTGCAGAGCTGCGCGACAAGTACGACCTGCACATGACGTTCGAGCGCTATGTCTCGGACGAGGCGGGCATGCCTGAGAGCGACCAGAAGTTCATCAGAAAATAGCAGAGCATTCGCAATGTCTTGACCTGCGCCGTCCAGAGCTGCAACTGGGCGGCGCTTTCTGTTGGAGGCTATGGTGGGAAAGCTCCCAATGCGGCTCAACTCGACATGAAGGCAACCTTCCATAGTCTCATTCGTCCCATTTCGGCAATCTCGCCTTTGAGCTGCCTTTTCGGTGCAAGAATATGGTGCCGGAAGGAAGAGCCTTCCAGAGAAGACCAGCATCCCAGAGGAAGGGGAGGGAACATGAACGAGCATGATTCAGCTTGCACCATCAGCGTGCCGCAGGATATGAGCGAGAGCATCTCTATCAGAGTGGGCAGGGCTGTAGCGGAGCTGCTTGTCCAGCATGAGCCCGTCTCCTTCTACTCTGTCGCAGAGCGATCGGCTGTATCGCGCAGCACGCTCTACCGCAGGGAAGACCTTCGCCGTCTTGTCTGCCGCGCCCGCGAAGGGAAGCTTGGCGCTGCGGGAAGCGATGATGCCGCTTCCGAGATAGCCCGGCTCGAGCTCGAGAATGCCGGGCTCCGCCGTGAGCTCGAAGAGGTCAGGCGCGAGAGGATGCTTCTCCAGCGGGGCTGGCAGGCGCGACGACAGCGCCAGGAGCATGCCCTGCGCAGGCTGCACAGGCATGCCTCAAGAGCGGCATAGCGAGGAATAAGAGCTCATCCGGAAAGCAAGAATAGGCTGCCGAATGACAGCCCGCCATGGAGCCATGCCGAGATGAGGCAGAGCTCCTGCCGGACAGCTCATTGCTGCTGCATATCGTGCTCCGTGCATCGAAGCAGCCTTTTCGGGGCGTGGCGGAACGGAAGACGCGCGGGCTTCAGGTGCCCGTGGCCATAGGGCCGTGTGGGTTCGAATCCCGCCGCCCCGACCAAGTGCATGAAAAAACGTATCAAGGCATCGGGCGTAGGCTGCGATGCTGCTGCCTGCTGCTTCGGCAGAGGCAGATGAACCATAGAGAGATTCAGCAGAAGGAGGAAAGGGACATGGCAGTGTATGCAAAGTACACGCATGTCGAGCGGCTCGGCACAGAGGAATGCGAGGGGCTTCTCGACAATGATTGCGTGTATGTCTCATCCAAGATAGATGGAACGAATGCCTGCGTCTTCTGGGATGAGGAGACGGGCGCACTCGGCGCAGGATCGCGTACGCGCACGCTTTCTGCCGAGTCGGACAATGCCGGCTTCTTCGCGTGGGCTACAGGCGATGCTCAAGAGGCAAAGCTTCTGAGAGAATACTGCAGGGCACATCCAGCGCAGGTCGTCTACGGCGAGTGGATGGGCAAGGACAAGCTCATCGGCTCCTTCAAGGGCTACGACAAGAGGGCTCTGGGCACGCTGTTCATCTACGACGTGCTCGACGAGGAGGCTGGAGGATATCTCCCCGAGCCCACGTGGAGGGAGGAGCTTGCCAAGGCGGGCCTCGAGCCCTATTTCGTGAAGCTTCTGGCTGTGCTTGACCATCCGACTGAGGTAGATGTTCTCGATCTTGCAAAGAGGAACGACTTCCTTATCGAGGGGACCGGCAAGGTCGGCGAGGGCGTCGTCTGCAAGGTGCCTGGCTGGAAGAACCAGTTCGGCCGCATGGCATACGGGAAGATCGTGCTCGACGAGTTCAAGCGGCAGGGAAGGAAGCCTGCCTTTCATGAACAGGTGGAGCCTGCCATCATCGAGGCATTCGTGACGGATGCCGAGATCGAGAAGACGATAGCGAAGGTATGCGTCGCGTGCGGCACCGACGAGTTCGACCTGGCGAGCCGCAAGATGATGGGGATGCTCATCTCCTTCAGCTGGAAGGACTTGCTTGGGGAGTGCCCGAACTGGGCCAGGAAGTTCAGGAATCCGAAGGTCGACCTCGGGACCTTGCAGGGTCTCTGCTCCAGACGTGTCGGCACGTTTGCTGCAGCCAAGCATTAGGACTGCCTGCATGGAGAAAAGCAGGGAAGAGCAGCCCGTATGGGACGGAAATGAACGTCCTGTACGGGCTTCCTGCTTTTATGGGAGGGATTCAGGAACTCCTGCTTACCTCGAGATCGAACGAGTTGCTGTCTCCGCGGTAGGTGGCAACGGAGTACTCCACCGCTGTCCCGTCCGCATCGCGCGCGACGGAGTGGAAGACGATCAGGGGGTCTCCTGGCTCCACATCGAGAAGCGCTGCCGTGGCACCTTCTGCCTTGATGGCCTCGAGGTGGCGCCGTGCACGCATGACCTGCTTCCCGCATTCGCTCATGGCGGCATAGAGGCTTTTCGTGTCGAAGTCGTACTGGTCGAGCCCAGGATAGAGCGCATAGGGGATGTAGCTTTCCACGAAGACATTGGGCTCTCCGTCTGCATAGCGCAGGCGCACAAGCTTGTAGACCTCGTTTCCCGGGGAGAGCTCGAGCGCCTCCTGCACCGCCTCGCCTGCACGCTCGCGGCGGAACGTGAGCACCTTCGTGCTCGGCATGCGTCCTGCCAGACGCATCGCATCCTCGAAGCTTGCGAGCTCCATCGTGAATCCGCGCTGGCTTACTTTGGGATGCGTAACGATCGTGCCACGCTTGCGGCGCTTTTCCAGGAAGCCCTCGCTTGCAAGGATCTGGAGCGCCTGGCGAACAGTGGGTCGGCTCACGCCGTAGGCCTGTGCGAGCTCGATCTCCGTGGGGATGGTCGTGCCCTCGGGATAGGTCCCGTCCTTGATCTTTGCGAGAAGGTCGTCCTTTATCCTGTCGTAGAGCGTCTCTGCCACGTCTGGCCTTTCGTCTGTGTGGATGCCCCCATTGTAGGTGACTGGGAATGGCATGAAGTAAGGTATGACATAAAAAGTCTGGGAAAGCAGCAAATTCTGGTCCAGGTACCTGCTGCTTGAAAGAATCTTCTGCAAGAAAGTCAGGCAATTGCGGCATAGAGGTCAGCTATAGGCGCTATTATGTCAGACATAAAGACCGACAGAGGCAGAACATGGTGCCTGCCTTCCGGAAAGGGAGCATGCATGAAGCGCTATACGATCTCAGAGCTTGCGTATATGGTCGACCATACGAATCTGCATCCCGATGCGACGCGCAAAGACATGGAGAAGCTCTGCCATGAGGCAGTGACGTATGGCTTCCATATGGTTGCCGTCAATTCGGTGCAGTCGAAGCTCTGCTCGACCCTGCTTGCTGGCACGAATGTCCATACGGGCGCTGCCATCTCCTTCCCGCTCGGCCAGACCTCGATTGCCACGAAGGTCTTCGAGACGAAGGATGCCCTTGCAAATGGCGCGAACGAGATCGACTATGTCGTGAACCTCACGGAAGTGAAGGCGGGCAACTGGGACTACATCGCATCGGAGATGTCGCAGATCGTGCGTGTCTGCCGCGAGGCAGGTGTGCCTTCCAAGGTGATCTTCGAGAACTGCCTGCTCACGCATGAGGAGAAGCTGAAGCTCTGCGAGGTGGCCTCGAAGGTGCTGCCGACCTTTGTGAAGACCTCTACCGGCTTCTCGACGGGCGGCGCTACGGTCGAGGATGTCCGCCTCATGAGGGGGCATGTCGATCCGCGCGTGAAGGTGAAGGCGGCAGGCGGCATCCGCACGGCCGATGCCTTCCTTGCAATGGTCGCGGCAGGCGCCGAGCGCATTGGCTGCAGTGCCGGCGTTCCCATCATGGAAGAGCTCAAGCAGCGTGCAGCCGAGTCCGGCACGGACATCTTCGAGCTGTAAGGACCTCTATGGGACCGATACTCTTGAGGCCAAACTACATCTCTCCCGTCTGGTCAGGTCCTCGAATCAATGAGGCGAGAGGCCTCGAGGCGGATGTCTGGTACGGCGAGTCGTTCGACGTCTCTGTACATGAGGGACTCGTGAACATGGTCGAGGGAGGCCCCTTCGACGGGATGTCGCTCGACCGGCTCATCGACGAGCATCGAGAAGAGATCATGGGGGAGTGTGCAGGCGATCCTGGCATCGTGCAGGTGCTCACGATGGATGCTGCTCAGAACCTCTCCGTGCAGGTACATCCCGATGAGGCGTATGCCCAGGCACATGAGCACGACCACGAGAAGACGGAGTCCTGGTACATCCTGGCGGCAGATCCGGGTGCGACCATCATACTCGGAACGACGACAGACGATGTCGGGGCTCTGCGTGTAGCTGCAGCAGATGACACGATTGGCGAGCGCTATGGGCGCCGCATCCCTGTAGAGGAAGGTGACTTCGTGCTTGTGCCGGCAGGGACGCTCCATGCACTCGGTGCAGGCGTCTTTGCGCTGGAGGTAGGATCCTTCGGCTTCAAGACCTACCGCATCTGCGACTGGGGCCGTGGCCGCGAGCTCCATGTGAAGCAGGGATTCGATGTGCTGAGGACTGAGAGCAGGCCTGAGCCAAGAAGGCTTGGCGCCTTGGATCCAAAGGCTCCTGCGGGCGTTCGCCGGGGCATCACGACCAGCATCTTCGTCTCTGATGTGGCTGATGTCAGAGGCAGCTGGACGCAGGATACCTGTAGCCGCTATCACATCATCTCCTGCGTAGCCGGCACGGCAAAAGTGGAGACTGAGGACGGAACTGCAGCGCTTGCTCCCACACGTTCCCTTATCGTTCCGGCATCTGCCGGAAGCTACACCGTTGAGGGATGCTGCCGCGTGCTCAGGAGCTATGCAGCACACTCCTGCGAGTTCGAAGATGAAGGCAAATAGGAGGAGACATGGCAAGAGAGCGGGTCTTGATTACCGGTGCGCACGGATATCTTGCAAGTCTGGCGCAGCTCTACAACGCAGGCACCTACGACTTCATCCGGGTATCGCATAGCGACGTGGACTTCGCTGATCCCGAGCGGGTAGCAGAGCGCTTCAGGAAGGCAGACTTCGATATCTGCCTCCATATGGCAGCAGATGCCACGACGGCACACTGCGAGAAGGACTCCGAAGGCACACATCGCGTGAATACGGAGTCCGCTATCGAGATTGCTCGCGTCTGCCAGGAGCGGGGCAAGAGGCTTGTCTTCATCTCGACCGAGCAGTGCTTCAATGCCGCGCCGGGACAGGCACCATACTGCGAAACGGATGAGATGGGGACGGTCAGCCGTTATGGCCAGCAGAAGGCAGAGGCCGATCTCTGGATCCAGGAGCACCTCGAGGACTATGTGATCCTCCGCTTCTCCTGGATGTTCGGCCTTGCGCTGCCGGGCGTGCATCCTTCCCCCAACATCCTCACGAACGTGATGCGGGCGCTCCGAACGGATACGCCGACAGGCTTCCGCGTGCATGAGCGGAGAAACATGACGTACGCACAGAGATTTGCTGGACAGCTGCCGAAGATTCTGGCACTGCCGTCTGGCGTCTACCATCTTGCGAGCCAGAATCCCTATACGACCTATGAGGCAGCACGGGTGATTGCTGCACGTCTTGGCTGTGATTCCAGAATCACAGAGCGCATCATCCTGCCCGATGAGAAGACGTATGCAGAGGCTCCGCGCGATTTCCGTCTGGCATCCGACAAGATTCAAGCTGCTGGCATCGAGCTCGGGACGTTCGAGGAAGATCTCGATCTCTGCCTGCGTGATTTCGGGCTTGCATAGAGCGGCAGGCATTCTGTCTGAACCAGCCGGAGCAGGAGGGCTTCTCCCGCTCCGGCTTTTATGTCATGGGGAGCTTGCGTCTGATGGCGGCTTCGATGGGCGCTGCGCTTGCCGGGGTTGATTTCACCTGTCATCCGTACACTCCGGGGGGCAGGTCAGGATTCCTGCAGCTAGCCGAACGGATGCAGCTGTTGCCGCGGTCGAGGCCTTCCTCGACCAGCCTCCTCTCCGGCTTCGTCAGACTCAGATATGCCCTGGACTGGGGGCTTCCTCCCTTTCTTCCTGGATCTTCCGGACATGCGATGTCAGCTTATTCCTGCACGTCGTCTGGCCGGCCTCTCCGGCCGCCGCGCACAGGTTCCGCCGTCCATCTGTACATGTACAGCTGACTTCCGGAACCGTTCGTATGAAGTCTGTAATTGAGCTCGCAAACAGTCATATGACCCAATCTACCTGGGTGTTTGTGATGGACTGTGCGCGCGCTATAATGGCCTTGACATGGGGGAGCTGGGGCTATGGCCCGGCTGAGAGGTGGCACCTCCTGCCACGACCCAATTACCTGATCCGGATAATGCCGGCGTAGGGACCAGAGCAACGTGTTCGGGCGCCTTACGAGATGTAGGGCGCCTTTTTGGTGCCCGGAAAGGATATGCATGAACTGCTCTGTCGCAATCCAGTATCTGCCGCTCGATGCGGCAACCGATGAAGAGGTGTGCCGCATCGTCGATGCGGTCATCGCCTACATCGACTCCACGGGCATCGACTACTTCGTAGGGCCCTTCGAGACCGCTATCGAGGGCGACTACGACGAGTGCATGGAGATCGTGAAGCAGTGCCAGCTCGTCGGCGCCAAGGCCGGCTGCAAGCATGTGGCGACCTATGTGAAGATCGACTACCGCTCCGAGGGCGACGTAATGACCACAGAGCACAAGGTGGGGAAGTACCATCCCACGGACAGCGAGTTCCGGGACAGGAGCGAAGACGTTGCCTAGCGAGGATGTCTCCGAAGAGACGGAGAAGAAGGCAGAGGAGCTGCTTGCCGAGCGCAGGAAGCGTGCGCACCGCCGTGCCGTCATGATTCCTGCATTGACGATACTGGCGATCCTTGCAATCTGGCAGCTTGTCGTCGTGGTCGGCCTCATCCCGAACTTCCTTCTGCCGAGCCCGACCCAGGTCATCACGGCGCTTGTGACCGATGCAGGGCTTCTTGCCTCGCACTCCGTGACGACGCTTGTCGAGTCCATCCTGGGCCTCGTTATCGGCGTCGCCGTCGGCTTTGTCGTGGCAGTGCTGATGGACCGCTTCGAGGGCGTGGCACTGGCGCTCAATCCTCTCGTCACGATCAGCCAGACGATTCCCACCGTCGCAATCGCGCCGCTTCTCGTCCTCTGGTTCGGCTACGGCCTTGCCCCGAAGATCGTCCTCGTCGTTATCTCCACCTTCTTCCCCGTGACGGTCTCGCTCGTCTCGGGATTTCGCTCGGTCGACCCCGATCTCCTCGACCTCATGCGCACGATGAACGCAAGCCGCTGGCAGATCTTCTGGCAGGTGAAGCTGCCGGCAGCCCTGAATGAGTTCTATAGCGGCCTTCGCATCTCAGCTACCTACGCAATCGTCGGTGCTGTCATCGCCGAGTGGCTCGGCGGCTTCAGCGGACTCGGCGTGTACATGACACGCGTCAGGAAGTCGTTCTCCTATGACCGCATGTTTGCCGTGATCATCCTGATCTCGGCCCTCTCCCTTCTCCTCATGAAGGGCGTCGATGCACTCCAGAAACTCACCATGCCTTGGCTCAAGGCAGAAAGGAAGAACAGAAAATGAAGAATCTCTCCCGCCGCGCATTTTTGGGAGCAGGCGCCCTTGCCTGCACGAGCGCTCTTGCCGCCTGCGGATCCTATGACAACTCCGGTGCCCAGTCCCAGTCGCAGAGCTCGTCTGCTTCCTCGTCTTCGGATTCATCCGAAACGACGCATATCGACTTCTGCCTCGACTACACCCCGAACACGAACCACACCGGCATCTACGTCGCCCAGAAGAAGGGCTGGTTTGCCGATGAAGGTCTCGATGTCTCGATCATCCAGCCGGCAGACGATACGGCAGAGGCCCTGATCGGCTCGGGCCAGGCGCAGATGGGCGTCTCCTACCAGGACTACATTGCCAATGCCCTTGCCTCTGACAATCCGCTTCCGATCCAGGCAGTCGCTGCCATCATCCAGCACAACACCTCTGGCATCATGAGCCGCCAGGAGGATGGCATCACGTCCGCAAAGAAGATGGAAGACCATGTCTATGCGACGTGGGACATGCCGGTCGAGCAGGCGACGATCAAGCAGGTCATGGAGGCAGACGGCGGCGACTTCTCGAAGCTCAAGATGGTTGCCTACTCCGTGGACGACGAGGTCAGTGGCCTCAAGGCGAACATGTTCGACTGCGTCTGGGTCTATGAGGGATGGGCTGTGCAGAATGCTGCGGTCCAGGACTATCCGGTGAACTACTTCAGCTTCATCTCGATGGATCCGGTCTTCGACTTCTATACGCCGGTCCTCGCTGCGAACAACGACTTCTGCAAGGAGAACCCGGATACGGTTGCTGCCTTCGTGCGCGCGGCGAAGAAGGGCTACGAGTACGCAATCGAGAATCCGGACGAGGCGGCGGATATCCTGCTCGAAGAGGTGCCGGAGCTCGACTCTGCCCTCGTGAAGAAGAGCCAGACCTATCTTGCTGGCCAGTACCAGGCAGATGCCTCCTCCTGGGGCGTCATCGACGCCGACCGCTGGGCAGCCTACTTCCAGTGGCTCAACGACAACGACCTTGTCACGAACAAGCTCGATGTCAATGCTGGCTGGACGATGGACTACCTCGAGGCTTGAGGCCATGGCAGAATCCGCAAACACGCCAGCGCTCGAAGCCGACGATCTCGTCCTTTCCTGGGATGGGGTCCATGCAGTCGTCTCTCATGTGAGCATGTCGGTAGCGCCAGGAGAGGTCGTCTGCCTTGTCGGACGCTCCGGCTGCGGCAAGACGACGATCCTCCATGCTCTCTCAGGACTCACCGTTCCCGATGCGGGCCGCGTGCTCCTGCATGGGACAGACATCACGGGGCATCCGGGCAAGGTGAGCTACATGCTCCAGAAGGATCTCCTGCTGCCACACAAGACGATCGAGGACAATGTCTCCCTGCCGCTCGTGCTCGGAGGCATGAAGAAAGAGGAGGCACGTGCGAAGGCGGCACCGCTCTTTGGCCGCTTCGGCCTTGAGGGGACGCAGAAGAAGTGGCCCTCGGAGCTTTCGGGCGGCATGCGCCAGCGTGCGGCGTTCCTGCGCACCTACCTCATGGGCAACGATGTGATGCTTCTGGACGAGCCGTTCAGCGCTTTGGACGCCTTGACGAGAGCAGACATGAGGAGCTGGTACTGCAGCATGGCAGAGGAGCTCGGATATGCGACCCTCATGATCACGCACGATGTCGACGAGGCAGTGAGCATGGCGAGAAGGATCTATGTCCTCGGCGGCAACCCCTCAGAAGGCAGGCCGAGCCACCTTGTCGGCGAGATTGCCGTGCCAAGAGGAGATCTCTCCGCTTCTGCTTTCGCGCTCACAGATGACTTCCTCTCCTGCAAGAAGCAGGTGCTCGAGCTTCTGGGTGCCAACGCTACAAGTTGATGGCAGTGTCAGCGATCTGATGTGCGCAAGGTCCCTTCGGAGGATAATGGATGTCCATATCCGATGAAGGGACTTTTTCATGCCGCTTACGCTCAATTCGGCGCTCTCCACGCTCAAGCCTTCGGGCATCCGCCAGTTTGCACGTCTCGCGCATGAGACGCCGGGGTGCATCTCGCTCACGCTCGGCGAGCCGGGGGAGACGACGCCTGCTCCCATCCGTGCAGAGGTTGCACATTCGCTCGAAGAGGGCAAGACCCACTATCCGCCGAACAATGGCACAGCTGAGCTCAGGGAAGCCATCTCATCCTACATGGCAGGGCGCGGCCTTGCGTTTTCGCCGGAGCAGGTCATCGTCACCTCGGGCGCGACCGAGGCCATCTATACGATCCTCACGACGATTCTGGAGCCGGGCGATGACTTCATCATCCCCACGCCGGCATTCCTCCTCTACGATGCAATCGCGCGCATCTGCCGCGCGAACCCCATAACGCTCGATACGTCAGAGGACAGCTTCCAGATAGAGAAGGAAAAGCTCGCTGCTCTTGTGGGCCCCAAGACCAAGGCCATCATCCTGAACTCGCCCCTGAATCCGACAGGCACCGTGCTCACGAAGGAAAGCCTGGCTGCTGTGGCTGAGCTGGCCCGTGAGCATGACTTCTATGTGATCTGCGACAATGTGTATGAGCGGCTTGTCTATGCGGACGAGTTCACGGGCTTTGCCGAGAGCTATCCGGAGCTTGCGGACCGGACAATCGTCGTGAACAGCTTCTCGAAGCCCTATGCCATGACTGGCTGGCGCCTGGGGTGGCTTGCGGCGCCAGAGCCCCTCATGCCTGCCCTTTCGATGGTCCACATGTATGCCATCTCGAGCGTCGTCGCATTCACGCAGGATGCCGCTGCCAGGGCGCTGGCAAGCGATGTGGAGCCCTTCAGGCAGAGCTACGAGAGGCGGCGCGACAGCACGATTGCGGCGCTCCAGGAAATGGGCCTTCCCTGCGTCGTGCCAGAAGGCGCCTTCTATGCATTCCCATCGGTCGCAGGGCTTGCAGATACAGATGGGAGCCATATCGGTGCGGAGCGCTTCTGCACCCGTGCCATCAAGGAGGCAGGGGTTGCCCTCGTGCCGGGCACCTGCTTTGGCTGTGCCGGCCATGTACGCATCTCATATGCGACAGACGAGGAGACGCTCAAGGAGGGTCTCCGCCGTCTTGCGTCCTTCGTGGGAAGCCTGCAGAGGATCTGAGTTCGCAAGCTGGAGCAGAAAAGCAGATGGACATGAAGAGAGGGCAGCCAGCCGGCTGCCCTCTCGTGTTTTCTGCTGTCCTTGCCGTCCGCCCTTATGGCATGCGGATCAGGCGCTCGTAGGCAGAAAGGCCCACCGTCAAGATCGACTCGTCGAAGTTGAAGTCTGCAGCATGGAGCGGCGTCTTCTCGCCGGTGCCGAGAAGCAGGAAGACGCCGGGAAGGTAGCGCTGGTACCAGGCAAAGTCTTCGGCAATAAGGAGCGGCTCGGGCAGAAGCTCGAGCTCGGGAAGCGCGGCAAGCGCCTTCTGGAAGAGGCCTGGGTCGTTCGTGACCGGGGGATAGCCCTGGGAGAAGTGGACCTCGGAGGTGCAGCGCTCGTCCTCTGCGGCTCTGGCAGCGAGATCTTTGACCTCGTCCTGAAGGCGCGTGTCCATTGCGTCGGAGAAGATGCGCAAGGAGCCTTCGAGCTTAGCCGTATCGGCAATCTGGTTTCTGACAGAACCCGCCTCCATGCGGCCGAACTTCAGGATGCAGGGCTCCACTGCCCTGCGTTCCTCGAGGAGGTCTGCAGCCGCACGCTGGAAGCGACAGGCAGCAGAGAGGGCATCTGCTCCCTGGTCTGCTTTCGCGATATGGGACGCCTTGCCCAGGAACGTGACGTCGGTCTCATGCGAGCCTGCCAGAAGAGGTCCTGGCTTCGAGGCAAGCGTGCCTTTCGGAAGATCGGGCCAGAGATGGAAGCCGAAGATCCTGTCCGCATGGACCTTCCTGAAGATGCCCGACTCGCAGACAATCCGGGCACCTCCCGTCGTCTCCTCTGCCGGCTGGAAGACAAGGAGCACCGAACGGGGAAGCTCATCTGCACAGGCGACAATATGGTGTGCGAGTCCCAGAAGCATTGCCATGTGTCCGTCATGTCCGCAGGCGTGCATCTTGTGCGGATGCGTCGAGGCAAAGGGGACGCCGGTCGTCTCTGTGACAGGCAAGGCATCCATATCGGAGCGGAGGGCTGTCGTGTGCTCGCTTCCGCGGTCGAGGAAGAGGCAGACAGTGGAGCGGCAGGGGTGGAGGATCTCAGCTTTCTGCCCACTGGCTACGAGGGCATCCCTCACGCCTTCGAGCTCGTGCTCGATATAGGCAAGCGTCTCAGGCAGGTCGAAATCGGTCTCTGGTATCTGGTGCAGGTCGCGCCGCCACTGGCGCAGGTCTGCTGCAGTCGGCTCTTTGGACATAGGCAAGGTCCTTCCGTGCTATGGATAGGTTGCTGCATCCATTGTGATGCAGCCGTGTGGGGCCGCTGTGGGCGCCGCGCATCCATTCTGTTACAGGGACGGGAGCATTCTGGCCCCGCTCCCTATAATCGGATGCGTATACGATTGCAGGTGCATATCGATAGCCACATCAGGCATCCAGGGAGGCGCCGCGTGCAGACCAAACATCCCTTCGCGACGAAGGAGCAGCTCGAAGAGATAGCGAAGAGCTATCCGACACCGTTCTATATCTACGATGAGAAAGGGATCAGAGACTGCGCCGAGCGCGTCAAGGATGCCTTCTCGTGGAATCCTGCCTACAAGGAGTTCTTCGCAATCAAGGCGACGCCCAATCCTGTCCTCATCAGCATGCTCCATGAGTATGGCTTCGGCGTCGACTGCTCGAGCAAGGCAGAGCTCATGCTCGCAGAGGCTCTGGGCATCACGGGCCGCGATATCATGTTCAGCTCGAACGATACGCCGGAAGAGGAGATGGCCTACGCCGTCAAGCTCGGTGCCGGCGTGAATCTGGACGATATCTCCCATATCGCGCTCCTGAAGAAGGTGGCAAATCCGCTTCCTGAGTTCGTGAGCCTGAGGTTCAATCCAGGCGGCGACTTTGCCTTCGCAAATGGCATCTTCGGCTCTCCTGAGGATGCGAAGTTCGGAATGACCGAAGAGCAGATCTTCGAAGCCGTGCGCGAGCTCTCCGAAGCTGGCGTCAAGGAGTTCGGCCTCCATGCCCTGCTTGCCTCCAACACGGTCACGAACGACTACTACCCGGCGCTCGCACGTCTGCTCTTCACGCTCGCCGTGAAGCTGAAGAAGGCATTCGGCGTGAAGGTCACGCTCGTGAACCTCTCGGGCGGCGTCGGCATTCCCTACAAGCCCGAAGAGGAGCCGAACGATATCGCGCTCATCGGCAGGCGCGTAGAGGAGGCATACAACGAGATCCTCGTACCGGAAGGCATGGGGGATGTCGCTGTCGCGACCGAGCTTGGCCGCTTCATGATGGGTCCCTACGCGGGACTCGTCACGAGAGTGCTCCATATGAAGCATATCTACGATGACTATGTGGGTGTCGATGCCTGTGCGGCAAACCTCATGCGCCCCATGCTCTATGGGGCCTACCATCACATCACGGTCATGGGGAAAGAGGATGTGCCAGCAACGGAGCGCTACAGCGTGACGGGCATGCTCTGCGAGAACTCCGACCGCTTTGCGACGCACAGGGCGCTGCCGCCTGTCAAGGTGGGCGACCTCCTCTTCATCCACGATGTGGGTGCGCATGGCCACTCGATGGGCTACAACTACAATGGCCGGCTCCGTTCGGCAGAGCTCCTGCTCAAGGAGGACGGTTCGGTCGAGCTCATCCGCCGTGCCGAGACGCCGCTCGACTACTTCGCGACGCTCGATGTGCTGCCGGTCTTCAAGAGGCTCGAGGCCATCGAGCATAGGCTGGATAACGAAGAATAGACGTATCTGACAGGAAGGAGCGTCCATGGACGCACAGGAAATCATCGACTACATCGCTACGGCTCCGAAGAAGACGCCCGTGAAGCTCTATATAAAGCTTGCGCCTGAGGCAGAGATGGACTGGCTCGACTGGGGAGACAGCAAGGTCTTCGATGCTGGCCAGACCGCCATTGTCTTCGGCGACTGGGCAGAGCTTGCCCCCGTCGTCGAGGAGCATGCAGAAGAGATCGAGGACATCGAGATCGAGTGCGACCGCAGGAACTCCGGCGTGGCACTTCTCGACCTCAAAGGCGTGAATGCCCGCATCGAGCCGGGTGCCATCATCCGCGAGAAGGTCGAGATCGGCGACAACGCCGTCATCATGATGGGTGCCATCATCAATATCGGTGCCGTCGTGGGCGAGGGCACGATGATCGATATGGGTGCCGTCCTGGGTGGCCGCGCCACCGTCGGCGCACACTGCCACATCGGTGCCGGAACCGTGCTTGCAGGCGTCGTCGAGCCTGCCTCTGCCACCCCTGTCATCATCGAGGACAATGTCATGATCGGCGCCAACGCCGTCGTGATCGAAGGCGTCCATGTCGGCGAGGGTGCCGTCGTCGCTGCCGGCGCTGTCGTGATTGAGGATGTCCCGGCAGGAGCGGTCGTTGCTGGCTGCCCCGCCAAGGTCATCAAGATGAAGGACGCAAAGACGGCCGGCAAGACGGCGCTCGTCGATGCGCTGAGGACGCTCTAGTTTTTCAGATACTTGCTGCAGATAGAAAGAGAAGCGCTCCCGGAGGTGGTCTCCAGGAGCGCTTCTTCCTATCTATGCATAGATGGCTCTACTCGGTCTTGAGGAAGGCCTTGTAGCCCTTGTAGGCATTGAAGATGTCGATCTTGGACGTTGCCTCCCAAGGTGCATGCATCGAGAGCACGGGCACGCCGCAGTCCACGACATCCATATCGTACTTGGCAAGGATGTAGGCAATCGTGCCGCCGCCACCGGCGTCGACGCGGCCAAGCTCGGCTGTCTGCCACTTGACGTCTGCCTCGTCCATGGCAGCGCGGACCTGGGCCAGGTACTCCGCGTCAGCATCGTTCGAGCCAGCCTTGCCGCGCGAGCCTGTGTACTTGTTGAACGTGAGGCCACGCCCGAGGAAGCAGGAATTCTTCGTCTCGAA
Organism: Olsenella kribbiana; assembly: GCF_036408795.1. Lineage (NCBI taxonomy): Bacteria > Bacillati > Actinomycetota > Coriobacteriia > Coriobacteriales > Atopobiaceae > Olsenella > Olsenella kribbiana. Next base: position 159,419 of record NZ_JAZGJP010000005.1, on the reverse strand, counting down.
GACCGAGGCAAAGCTCGGATCGAAGCCGGCCGATACATCGCTCGAGAGCATGCGGGAGTGCCTGAGGCAGCGCCTCAAGGCAAGCGGCGAGGTCTCGCCCGCAAGTGCCAGCACCTCTGCAATCGTGTCCTCGAAGAAGCTGCTCGTCATGCCCGTTGCGCCGACAGAGCCAATCTCCTCCTTGTCGACGAGAAGCGTGACGGCCGTGCGTGCCGGTACCGGATTCTCGAGCTGGGCCAGAAGGGACGGATAGCTGCAGACGCGGTCGTCCTGGCCATAGGCCAGGATCATCGAGCGGTCGAAGCCAAGGTCTCTGGCAGCGCCTGCCGGCACGATCTCGAGCTCGGCCGAGAGGAAGTCCTCTTCCTCGATTGCGTAGCGCTCTTTCAGGATCGAGAGGACGTGTGCAGCGACAGGGTCCTTCGCCTCGTCTGCGTCTCCTTCGATGGCAAGCGGCTCATTGCCGACAAGAAGGTCCAGGATCTCGCCTTCGACAGCTTCCGCTGCCTTCTTGGACATCTGGTCCTTCGCGAGATGGGGGAGAAGGTCGGTCACGCAGAAGACGGGGTCGGACGGGTCTTCGCCGAGCGCGATCTGGACCTTCGTGCCGTCCTTCTTGCAGACGACACCGTGAAGGGCGAGCGGCAGCGCAGTCCACTGATAGCTCTTGATGCCGCCGTAGTAGTGCGTGTCAAGGTAGGCAAGGCCCGACTTCTCCTCGAGCGGGTTCTGCTTCACATCGAGCCGGGGCGAGTCGATGTGGGCGCCGAGGATGTTGAGTCCCTCCTCGAGAGGCTTCGTGCCGACCTCGAGGAGCAGGAGCGCCTTGCCGTGGTTCGTGGCATAGACCTTGTCGCCGGAGACGAGCTTTGCTCCCTCGGCGATGAGGCTATCGAGTGCACGGTAGCCCTGCCCTTCTGCCAGCGCAGCTGCTGCCGCGCAGCACTCGCGCTCGGTCTTGTTCTGGCTGATGAATGCCTTGTATCCCTCGCAGAAACGCAGCGCCTCCTGGCGCTCGTCCTGCGTCGATTCCTTCCATGCGTTCGGTCGTTCCATGGAACCTCTTTCCGGCTGATGGATGCTTATAAAAACTGCATCCATTGTGCCACAGGAACCAGGAGCGTTGCGCTGTGCACAGAAAAGGGCCGCATCCCGAAAGATGCAGCCCTCGATATGCCAGGCTGTGGCAGCTTGCTATGAGTTCGTGGAGCTTGTCGTCGTGGAGCTGGTCGTCGTGGAGCTGGTCGTGCCTGTGCCCGGTGTGCCGGAGCCAGACGTGCTGCTCGAGCTCTTGGAGCTGTCCGTCGAGCTGGAACCCGAGCTCGTGCCTGAGTTTGAGGAGCTGTTCGAGCTCGAGGAATCAGAGGATGTGCCGGAATTCGAGCTCGAAGAGTTCGACGTGCCGGAATTCGAGCTCGAAGAGCTGGAGCTCGAGGAGCCTGAATTGTTTGATGTGGAGCTCGACGTGCCCGTGCCTGACGTGCCGCTGTTCGACGAGGAGCTCGTGCCAGAAGCGCTCTCATCATTCGCATCGGTGCTCGAGGTGCCGGAGTTCGTAGACGAGGTAGTGCCCGTGCCGGAGTTCGATGTCTTGGAAGACGATGTGGCGTTCTTGTCGGAAGACGTCGTATCCGTCTTCTTGTCGTCGGTCTTCTGGTCGTCTGCCTTCGTGTCGTCTGCGCTCTCGCTCTGCTGGGCAGGAGCGGCGAATGTCGTCTTCGTGCCGAGGCCGTTTCCTGCGGTCGCGACATTGATCACAGCTGCGCCGATTGCGACGGCGGCGACAGCGGCAATGGAGGTCACAGCGATAGCGATGCGCTTCTGGCGCTTGCGCTGGGAGTCGGCTGCCGCAAGCATGGAGTCGGAAGCGATGCGCTGGCCGTCGGGGCCGATCTCATAGCTTCCGAGCTCGGAGGAGTCCATGACACCCTCGATCTGCTCTTCGCCGCTGTCTTTGAGGCTCTTGAGCTTGTCGGCAGAGCGGGAAAGGATGTTCTTATAGATCGAGGTCGCGACCGCAGAGGCGGCAGCGCCGAGGCCGACGCCGATGATGGAGCCGGCGATGCCGATCTGGGAGGAGAGGAGGGTGGAGGTGACAGCGGCAAGCGCCGTTGCGGTCACCTGGGCAAACGAGATGTCGCTGAACATCCCCTTGTCCTTCTTGCCATCGCCGCTATCGTTTCCGTCTCCGCCCTGGCCATATGGGCTCTGGGAGGAGATGTTCTGCGTTGCCTGGACGCCGTAGGGGTTCTGGGAAGCGAAGTTCTGCGTCGCACCGTAGGGGTTCTGGGCGGCGTAGTTCTGCGTCGCCTGAGAGGCGTAGGGGGAATGCTGCGCATGTGCGGTGCGGATGCGTGCTGCCTGGGCACCCGGTGCCACGACGGTCGCATCAGCGTCTTTGTGCTCCGGGAAGAGCTCATGGAGTGCCGGAGCATCTACTACCGTTGCCTGCTGGGTCTCGTCGCTTGCACTAAATGTCTGTGTTCTATCGTTCGAACCATAGGCCTGGGGATTGTAGACCTGGGTCTTGCCATCATTGTCTTCGTAAGACACGGATACTGCCTCCTTGGAAAGGGATGGGCTCCATGGACAAGGGGTCGTTGTCTTTCGGAGCGTTCAGTATAGCGGCGGCGTGTGACAAAAAAGTAGGCAGAAACGGAGGGCGTGCCCACTCTCTACAGCTGCTCTATGAAAGCGTCAGCAAATCTTGACAAAACGGAAGTCTACCTGCAACTTTGCAGTGCATAAGTAAAGCGATTCTATGCTCGGGAAGGACTTCTGGCTCGGCCTGTGCCGCCTTCTGGCGAAATCTTATGCAGTATTGACTGCAGCGCATGAAAGGTGCTGCAAAGCGGTAAAATCTGAATTGTCCAGTGTTTGCAGCTCTGTCAAACGGAGGTAACAATGCTTGTCAATGCAACGCACATGCTCCAGTCCGCCGAGAAGGGCCACTACGGCCTTGGTGCTTTCAACACCAACAACCTCGAGTGGGCCCAGGCAATCCTGACCGCAGCTGAGGAGGAGCAGTCCCCGCTGATCATCCAGTGCTCCATGGGTGCAGCAAAGTATCAGGGCGGCTACGACGTCGTTGCTGCTATCGTCAACCACCTCGTCAAGAATATGAACATCACGGTTCCTGTGGCCCTTCACCTCGACCACGGCACCTATGAGGCCTGCTTCCAGGCAATGGACGCTGGCTTCACGTCCATCATGTACGATGGCTCCCACGAGGAGACCTTCGACATCAACGTCGAGCACACCACGGAGCTCGTGAAGCTTGCCCACCAGAAGGGCATCTCCATCGAGGCTGAGGTCGGCGGCATCGGCGGTACCGAGGACGGCGTCACCGGCATGGGCGAGATCGCAGATCCTGAGGAGTGCAAGGTCATCGCTGACCTCGGCGTCGACTTCCTCGCCTGCGGCATCGGCAACATCCACGGCCTCTATCCGGCAAACTGGAAGGGCCTGCAGTTCGACGCCCTCGCAGCCATCAAGGAGAAGGTCGGCGATCTTCCGCTCGTCCTTCACGGTGGCACCGGCATTCCTGTCGACCAGGTCAAGAAGGCAATCTCCCTCGGCGTCTCCAAGGTCAATGTGAACACCGACCTTCAGGTCGTCTTCGCTGAGGCTACCCGCAAGTACATCGAGGCTGGCAAGGATCAGCAGGGCAAGGGCTACGATCCGCGCAAGCTCCTCGCTCCTGGCAAGCAGGCCGTCATCGACCGCACCAAGGAGCTCATGGAGGAGTTCGGCTCCGTGGGCAAGGGCTGGGAGTAAGCTTCAAACCCAGTGCCAATCAGGCGCAGAGCAGGGGGCTGCACTTCGGTGCGGCCCCCTTTTTCATGTCGAGATACTATTTCAGGTATGTTGAAGACGTTCGCAGGATTCTTCGAATTGCCCCAAAAGGGTTCCATTGAAAATCGATGCTGCTAGACTTGAGACCGTTAGTATACGCCGGAGGACATCATGTTCTCGGACGAATGATGACCGAAAGGGGCTTCATGACGCGCAGAAAGACTGTTGCTTTTGCAATCGCTTCCGTGCTGACGTTCGGCGGTACCCTCGGGGCAATCTCTGTTCCTGCCCTTGCCGAAGACTCGGCGACGCTGCAGACGCAGCTCGATGAGGCGAACTCTCAGCTCTCCCAGATGGGCTACCAGCTGGCAGCTGTACAGGAGGACCTCAACAATACCGTCGTCCAGCTGAACGACACCCAGTCGAAGATCGATCAGCTCAACTCCGATATCGCTTCCAAGCAGGAAGAGCTTTCGCAGGCTCAGGCCACGCTCGGCAAGCGAGTCTCCGCGAACTACAAGACGGGCGGCGTCAATCTCGTCTCCCTCGTGCTCGACTCTGACAGCTTCGAGGACCTGTTCTCCCGCATCTACTATGCAGACAAGGTCGCAGAGTCCGACGCCAATGCTATCAGCCAGGTGAAGACGCTCCAGAACGAGCTCAAGGACCAGCAGTCCGAACTCGAGGCACAGAAGAGCCAGCAGGAGTCGCTTGTCGCACAGAAGTCTTCCCAGACCGAGTCCCTGCAGTCCCAGATTTCCGACCAGCAGTCCTATGTGGCATCCCTTTCCGATGAGGTGAGGGCGGCTGTACAGGAAGAGGCCGACGCACAGGCTGCCGCCGCACAGCAGACCGCAGCCAATGCAGGTGCCAATGCTTCCGAACTCGCACAGGCTGCACTTGATTCCTCCTCGAACAGCACTTCGTCCGATGCGGCTACGACGGGCAATGGCGGAACATCTGACAATGGTGCTTCGGGCACGAGCTCGAACACCGATGGCGGCACCAATACCAACACCAATACGAACACGGATACGACGCCGTCCACCCCATCGACTCCGTCCACGCCGTCTACGCCGAGCACGCCGTCTACACCTCCGACACCGTCGTACAGCAGCAGCTCGAGCGATATGTCTGCAAGTGGTCTCACGAGCGCCCAGCGCTCTGCAATCCTGAGCGTTGCCTATGGCGCGCTTGGCACGCCGTACGTGTGGGGCGGCGCCTCTGCTTCCGGCTATGACTGCTCCGGCCTCACGATGGTCGCCTACGCAGCAGCTGGCATCTCGCTGCCGCACTCCTCCGATGCACAGATGGCCTACTTCACGTCCATCCCGCTGTCCCAGGCACAGCCGGGCGACCTCATCTGGTACTCCGGCCACGTGGGCATCTATGTCGGCAACAACACGATTCTCCATGCACCGTATCCTGGCGTCTATGTCAGGACCGAAGGGGTGTGGGGCGGCTATATCATGGTCGGCACCTACCGCTAGGATCTCTTCTAAGAGACATGCAGAAAGGCACGGAAGGGGCATCTGCTCCTCCGTGCCTTTTCCTATGTGCCGATAGTCCTGCTCATCGAGCTTCGGATCATGCATGGTGTATGCAGCATGAGGCTCTGAGAGCATGCGAGAGCATCGATGCGGCCTGCATGGGGAGAGATTGCCTCTTTGATAGAAGAAGGGCCCGGAGCGGCTGCTCCGGGCCCTGCAGCATGCAATGAGGCTGCTTCAAGGAAGGCTACTTCTCCTTGCCCTTCTTTGCGTCACGCTCCTCGAGCTTCTCCTCCGCTTCGCGCAGCGCAAGCTCTTCCGGCGTGAGCTTCGTGAAGCCTGCCGAGAGCGTGATATCGCGCAGCGTCTTCGAGTCGAGGTACTCCGAGGTGACCTTGCCGAGATCGCGGTAGATCATGACCGTGGGGCAGTCCTTGAGGTGCGAGCAGATATCTCCTGTGCTGCAGTCAAGGCAGGCGACAGGGGCAAGCGAGCCTTCGGCTGCACGCAGGATCTCGCCGAGCGTGTAGTCCTCAGGCTTTCTCGTGAGGCGGTAGCCGCCTCCCTTGCCGCGCTGGCTCTCAACGTATCCTGCCTTGTGCATGAGGGCAATGACCTGCTCGAGGTACTTCCTCGAGATGCCCTGGCGCTTCGAGACATCGCCGAGAGAGACCCAGCCATCATGTGTGGCGAGGTCTGCCATGGCACGCAGGGCGTAGCGGCCCTTGGTGGAAAACATGTTCCCCGCCATGATCAGTCCTTGTCCTCCGTCGTGGAAGCCTGGGAAGTGTTCCCCTTGAGCATCTCCTCGAGCGTCCTCCAGGAGAGCTCGGCGCACTTGACGCGTGCCGGCATGTGGGAGACGGACTTCAGGCTTGCTGCCTCGTCGAGCTCGTCGAGCTCCGCATCGTCGGTCACCTTGCCGGTAACCATGCCCATGAAGAGCTCGCAGAGATGAATGGCTTCCTCGGGGGTCTTGCCGACCATAAGGTCGCTCATCATGTCGGCCGAAGCCTGGGAGACGGCACAGCCGTGGCCCGTATAGGCGGCCTCCTCGATCTTGCCGTCATCTCCGAGTTTCACAGACAGCGTGAGATCGTCGCCGCAGGAGGGGTTGATGCCCTCATGCACGATGCTCGGGTCGTTCATCTGGTACTTGTAGTCCGGATGGGCGACATGGTCGATGAACTCGGCGTTGTAGAGATCAGTTGCTTCCATGGAACACCTGCCAAACGAATGTGAGTGCATCGATCAGCTGATCGATGTCTTTCTTCTCATTGTAGAACGCAACAGAGGCGCGGCAGCAGCTCGAGATGCCCATAGAGGTCAGGAGCGGCTGCGCGCAGTGATGGCCTGCGCGGATGCAGACATTGCGCATATCGAGCAGCGATGCCACATCATGCGGGTGGATGCCCTTCACATTGAAGGAGATGGCAGAGACATGGCGGTCAGGGGAGGCAGGACCGACCATCTCGATGAAGGGAAGCTCTTCGAGCTTCTCGGTGAGGTAGCGGGCAAGCTTGCGCTCGCGGGTCTCGAGCGCTGCAAAGTCATGGTCTTCGAGGTAGGTGATCGCAGCACCCGTCGCATAGATGCCGGCAGCATCCTGCGTGCCTGCCTCGAACTTCTGCGGTACCGGCGCCCAGACAGCGGCCTGCTCCGTCACGGAGTCGATCATCTCGCCGCCTGTGAGGAACGGAGGCATCTTGTCGAGGATGTCTGCCTTGCCCCAGAGGACGCCTATGCCCATGGGGCCGCCGAGCTTGTGGCCGGAGAAGGCCAGAAGGTCTGCATCCATCGCCTTCACATCGACCTTCACATGCGGGACGGACTGGGCGCCGTCGATGACCATGTAGGCACCGACCGCATGCGCATGCTTCGCGATGTCGGCAATCGGGTTCTCGACGCCGAGGACATTGGAGACCTGCGTCACAGACACGATCTTCGTCTTCGGGCCGATCTTCTTCTCGAGCTCCTCTTCCGTGAAGCGGAAGTCATCATCGAAGCGCAGGTACTTGAGCGTGGCGCCTGTAGCGGCGCAGACCTGCTGCCAGGGGATGATGTTGGAATGGTGCTCCATGATGGAGACGACGACCTCGTCGCCCTCATGCAGGACCGTGCGGCCGAGCGTCCAGGCGACAAGGTTCAGGGCCTCGGTCGCATTGCGCGTGAAGACGATCTCGGAGCCCTGGGGCTCGCCCTTCTCGTTCACGGCGCCGATGAAACGGGCAATGTGCTCGCGGGTCTTGTCGATCTCTTCTGTCGCCTTGACAGAGAGCTTGTAGAGGCCACGCAGGGGATTGGCGTTCATCGTCTCATAGAAGTGACGCTGGGCGTCGAGCACGGAGGCAGGGCGCTGTGCCGTGGCCGCAGAGTCGAGGAAGGCAAGGCCGGGCTGTGCTGAGAGAAGCGGGAAGTCCTGCCTGAACGGGTTCGATGCGATATCGGCGATATCCATGATCAGTCCTCCTTATCGAGTGCAAGTCCAGCCAGGGCATCTGCCAGGGCGTCCTCGCTGAGCACAGCCTTCATGCGGGTGCCAAGCGCCTCGCGCGATGCCGTCTCCGGCGCATGGATGAGGGCATCGTCGAAGATGGATTGGGCAAAGAGCTTCGAGACGCCGTCTTCGCCGAGGCCGCGGGCAGCGAGATACATCTCCTGCTCGGGGCTGATCGAGCCGATCGAGGCGCCGTGGTTGCCCTGGACATCCTCCTCGTCGCAGAGGATGACAGGAAGCGTCTTGTTGACGATATCGTCGCCCTCGACAAGCACGGTCTCGAGCTCGTTGCCCTTGGAGCCCTTGCCGCCATGCACGAGGTCGATCGTCTCGCGCAGGGTCTTCTTGGCAGCGTCTGCCAGAAGGCCGGAGGCGTTCATGTCGCAGCGGGTGCTGCAGCCGCGCTGGCGCACCGTGTGGGTGAGGTCGAGCTCCTCATGTCCGCGCACGAGGTAGCGGCTCACAAGGTCGAAACGGGCGTTGTCCCCGGCAAGGTCAGCGGCCAGGCCGGCAGCGACCTTTGCGCCGCCGAGCGCATACTGGCGCACATCGACGACAGCGTTCCTTGCGGTACGGATGCCGATGCCTTCGAGATGCTGGTGCTCTTCAGGCAGCGCCATGATCTCGATGATATGGACCTGGGCATCGTGCTCTGCAACGACGCGCACGAGGTTCGCAGAGGTAGCTGCATCTGCCTTTTCGCCACGGGAGACGATGACGATCGTCGCCTCGGCGTGATGGCGGACCATGATGCCGGTATCGGCTACCTCGCCTTTGTCGCCGTCGACGACGCAGACGATGGGCTCTTCGCGCTTATGGTGTGCCGGCACCTCGATATAGGTGGCGTCCTTGGCAGCGTCCTCGATCCAGGAGACGGCCTCTTCGCCGATGCCGCACTCAAGGGCATCGAAGAGACGGGGGAGGCGTGCATAGACATCGCCTGTCGCCTTGGCGGCAGGGACCGTAAGCGAAGTCTCATCGATCTTGAGGTAGTTCCACGTCTGCGCAGGCGGAACATTGATATGGGAGAGCGTGGTGAGCGCTTCTTGCGTGTCTGCCATCAGCCGATCGCTCCTTCCATCTCGAGCTTGATCAGGTTGTTCATCTCGACGGCGTATTCGAGCGGGAGCTCCTTGGAGACCGGGTTCGCGAATCCGTTCACGACCATGGTCCTTGCCTCCTGCTCGGAGCAGCCGCGGCTCATCAGGTAGAGGATCGTATCGTCCGAGATGCGGCCGATCGTTGCCTCGTGGCCTACAGAAGCGGAGCTGCAGCGCACGTCCATGGCAGGAATCGTGTCGGAGCGGGAGATGTCGTCGAGCATGAGGGACTGGCAGGAGACCGTAGCCCTTGCATGCTCTGCGTGCCTGCCAACGACGACCGAGCTCCTGAACGTGTTGATGCCGCCGTCCTTGGAGATGGACTTCGTCTCGACGGAAGCGGTCGTGTCGCGGCCGTTCAAGATCACCTTGCAGCCGGTGTCGAGGTCCTGCGTGGCGCCTGCGAACGTGATGCCCGTGAACTCGCAGTGCGAGCGGTCGCCTGCGAGGATCGTCGTCGGGTAGAGGTAGGAGACATGGCTTCCGAAGGAGCCGGAGACCCACTCCATCGTGGCGTCCTTGCCGATCGTCGCGCGCTTCGTGTTGAGGTTGTACATGTTCTTCGACCAGTTCTCGATCGTCGAATAGCGCAGACGTGCGCCATCCTTCACGAAGAGCTCGACGGCACCGGCGTGGAGGTTTGCCTCATAGTACTTGGGTGCCGAGCAGCCTTCGATGAAGTGGAGGTTCGCGCCGGGCTCGACGATGATGAGCGTGTGCTCGAACTGGCCGGCACCGGAAGCGTTCAGGCGGAAGTAGCTCTGGAGCGGGTACTCGACCGTGACGCCTGCCGGCACATAGACGAATGAGCCGCCGGACCAGACTGCGTAGTGGAGCGCTGCGAACTTGTGGTCGGTGGGCGGAATCAGCGTGCCGAAGTACTGCTTAACGACAGGCTCCCACTTCGGATCGTGGATGGCATCCTCGATCGTCGTGTAGACGACGCCGTACTTCGCGACCTCGTCGCGCATGTTGTGGTAGACGATCTCGGAGTCGTACTGGGCGCCGACGCCGGCGAGGCTGTCACGCTCTGCCTGCGGGATGCCGAGGCGCTCGAACGTGTCCTTGATGTCCTTCGGCACGTCGTCCCAGTTCCTGGCCTGCTTTGTCTTCGGGTTCACATACGTGGAGATGTGGTCCATATCGAGGCGGGCGATGGAGGGGCCCCAGTTTGCCGGCATCTTCATGTCCTGGAAGAGCTCAAGCGCTTCAAGGCGCTTCTTGAGCATCCACTCGGGCTCGTCCTTCTTCTCGGAGATGGCACGCACGATATCCGGCGTCAGGCCGTTCGCGTAGCGCTCGTAGCCCTCCTCCGGCTTCACGAAATCATAGAGGGAGCGGTTGATATCCGCTACCTGTGTCTTCTTCTCGCTCACAGCCTCACGCCTCCTGGGACTTCTCGGAGTTCTCGAGTGCCTGCTCGAAGCGGCCGAAGCCGTGGGTGTCGATTTCGGTGATGAGGTCGGCGGGGCCCTCTTCCACGAGGTTGCCGTGGACCATCACATGGGTGCGGTCGACAGAGAGCTTGTCGAGGATGCGCGTATTGTGCGTGATCATGAGAAGCGCGCCGTCGCAGTCCCTGCGGTAGGCTTCGATGCCCTTGGAGACGATCTTCAGGGCGTCGACGTCGAGGCCGGAATCGGTCTCGTCGAGGATGGCCAGCTTCGGCTTCAGGAGCAGGAGCTGCAGCATCTCGATCTTCTTCTTCTCGCCGCCGGAGAAGCCGACGTTGAGCTCGCGCGTCAGGAACGACTCGTCCATATCGAGCTCATCGGCAATCTCGTTCACGCGCTGGCGGAACTTGCGTGCTGTCGTCTTGAGCCCGGGGCGCATCTGCGTGATTGTGCGCAGGAACGTGTAGAGAGGAACGCCAGGGACCTCGACCGGTGCCTGGTAGGAGAGGAAGATGCCGGCAAGCGAGCGCTTGTCAGCAGCAAGCTCGGTCACGTCCTGGCCGTCGAAGACGATCTTGCCTTCGCTCACGATATACTGCGGGTCGCCCATGATCACATGGCCGAGCGTGGACTTGCCGGCGCCATTCGGGCCCATGAGGACATGGGTCTCGCCTGCACCCACCTCGAGCGAGATATTGTGCAGGATGGGCTTGTCTTCGGTGCCCGCTGAAAGATTGCTCACCTGGAGCAGAGTCTGGGACATAGTTCTCTCCAAAACGCTCGCGAGGCCTTCCGGTCTCTTTCCGGCTGCGGTGTGCAGCCCCCTCTGACCAATTCATAGTACTCGTAGGGGTATTTAGGAGACAAGCTCCGAACAAAGCCTGCAAAGTGCTGGCATCATGGTCCCTGCACGCCTTGTACGGGGCGTCTTTCATAATTCCTACCGTACTTTGGGTATTTTACCGCCTCATTCCATTTCTATACCGGCCAATTGCGACCAATTGAGGACACATTCTCCGAATGTGCACAATGCAGGGGCTTTGACGGAAATCCGGCCATCTGGATGGGTCCCGAAACGTTGCAGTGCGGTTGCAGCGTGCGGATGTCCGCTCCTTCCGCTATAGAATGTTGAAGCAATCAGAACGCACACGAGACCGAAAGGCAGGAATACCGCATGGCTCTTTCGAGAGAAGATGTGGCAGGGATTGCGGACTATGCCCGCATCCATCTGACCCCTGACGAGCTCGACGAGATGACGCAGTACATGAACGATGCAATGGACATGCTTGCGCCTATCCGGCAATACGACCTCGAGGGGGTGGAGCCGACCTTCCACCCCATTGGAGACCTCTCGAATGTGATGGGCGAGGATATCGTCGACGATTCCGTCCGCCATCTCGATATCGATACAGCGCTCCAGAATGCCGGCTCGGTGCACGAGCGCTACTTCAGGGTCCCCTCGATCCTGGGCGATGAGGAAGGAGACCGCTAGTGGCAGACATCGACGAGCTCTCGGCATCCCAGATTGCCCAGGGCGTGAAGGATGGCTCCTTCAGCGCAACCGAGGTCGCGAAGGCGACGCTCGACGCAGTGGACAAGCGCGAAGGCGATATCCAGGCCTTCCTCGAGATCTCGGCAGACCTCGCGCTTGCAGCTGCCGAGCGCACAGACAAGGCACGCGCGAAGGGGGAGCCTCTCGGCATCCTTGCCGGCGTCCCCTGCGCCTTCAAGGACAACATGCATCTTGTCGGCACGCACACGACGTGCGCCTCGAAGATGCTCGAGAACTATGAGTCCGTGTTCACGGCAACCTGCGTCCAGCGCATGCTCGATGCAGGAGCGACGCCTGTCGGCAAGACGAACATGGACGAGTTCGCATTCGGCTCTTCGACGGAGTCTTCCGCCTTCCACCGCACGAACAATCCGTGGGACACGACGAGGGTGCCGGGCGGCTCCTCGGGCGGATCTGCTGCAGCGGTCGCTGCAGGCGAGGTCACGCTCTCGCTCGGCTCCGATACGGGTGGCTCGATCCGCCAGCCGGCAAGCCTCTGCGGCGTTGTCGGCATGAAGCCGACCTACGGTGCCGTGAGCCGCTACGGCGTCGTCGCCTTCGGCTCCTCGCTCGACCAGGTCGGCCCCTTCGGCAGGAGCGTCGCCGATGTCGCACTTGCGATGAATGCGCTTACCGGTCCTGGACGCGACCCGTATGACTCGACGAGCCAGAACTGCCCGGTCGACTTCCTCGAGCATCTCGAGGACCCGATCGAGGGCAAGGTTGTCGGCATCGTCCCCGAGCTTATGGATGCTCCTGGCCTCACGCAGGAAGTGAAGGATGCGCTTGCCGGTGCCATCGCAGCGCTCAAGGACCAGGGTGCCTCTGTCGTCGAGGTCGATCTTCCGAACATCCGCTCCGCCATTGCCGCCTACTACGTGATCGCCCCCTGCGAGGCATTCTCGAACCTTGCCCGCTTCGACGGCGTCCGCTATGGCTACCAGGAGCCGAACTGTGCAACGCTTGCCGAGCAGACAGCCAAGAGCAGGAGCCATGGCTTCGGGGAGGAAGCGAAGAGGCGCCAGATGCTCGGTGCCTACCTCCTCGCTTCGGGCGTCTACGACAAGTACTACTATCCGGCGCAGCAGGTACGCACGCTCATCACCCAGGACTATGTCAACGCCTACAAGAAGTGCAACGTGATACTCATGCCGGCGGCACCCCGCACGGCCTTCCGCTTCGGCGAGATGAGCGATCCGACCGAGATGTATGCCTCCGACATGTTCACGATTTCGAACAACATTGCCGGAAATGGCGGCATCTCCGTGCCGCTCGGACTCGGCGCAGAATCGAAGCTTCCGGTCTCGGCACAGCTCCAGGGACCTGCCTTCTCCGACAGAAGGCTCCTGCAGTTTGCACGCGCGATCGAGCGCGCCTTCACGGCTGAAGGCACCGTCGCGCCTGCATTTGCCGGGAAGGGAGGCGAGCTCAGATGATGACGCTCGAAGAGGTGCTCAAGGACTGGGAGGCCGTGATCGGCCTCGAGGTCCACACGGAGCTCACGACGCTCGATACGAAGATGTTCTGCAACTGCCGCCTCTCGCACAACGATCCGCCCAACACGAATGTGTGCCCGGTCTGCCTCGGCATGCCCGGCGCCCTGCCGGTCCCGAACAAGAAGGCCATCCAGTCCATTGTCATGGCCGGCCTTGCGACGAACTGCCAGATCATGAAGCACTCGATGTTCTACCGCAAGCACTACTTCTATCCAGACATGGCAAAGAACTACCAGACGACGCAGGGCCCGGTTGCCTTCTGCATGCATGGACATCTCGACCTCACCGTCGACGGAGCAGGCGCGAAGGAGCGCCCTGCCTGGGAGGATATGGCAGCTGACGGCACACCGATCGAGCGCGCCGAGGACGGCTCCTATACGGCACCGATCAGGATCTTGCGTATCCACATGGAAGAGGATGCTGCAAAGATGGTGCACTCGGGCGGCGAGGAAGGCCGCATCACGGGTGCTGCCGAGTCATTCGTCGACTACAACCGCTGCGGCACGCCCCTGATCGAGCTTGTCACGGAGCCCGACCTCAGGACCCCTGAAGAGGCCCGCCTCTTCATGGAGAAGCTCCAGCAGACGTTCCGCACGCTCGGCATCTCCGACTGCTCGCTCGAGTCCGGCTCCATGCGCTGCGACGGCAACATCTCCCTCAGGCGCCGCGGAGAGACGAAGCTCGGCACGAAGACCGAGATGAAGAACATCAACTCGTTCAAGAGCCTCCACGATGCACTCGAGTACGAGATCCGCCGCCAGGCAGAGGTGCTCGAGGAGGGCGGCATCATCTATCAGGAGACCCGCCACTGGGAGCCCTCCAAGCGCCGTACTGTCGTCATGCGCGTCAAGGAGACGGCAGACGACTATCGCCTCATGCCCGACCCCGACCTGGCACCCTTCGACCTTACCGACGGCTTCATCGACGACTGCCGCTCGCGCATCCCGGAGCTGCCGGATGAGAAGTGTGCACGCTACGAGCGTGACTACGGTCTCAAGCATGCTGACGCCGCGCAGCTTGCAGGAGACCCGGATGTCTCGAAGTTCTTCGAGGAGGCGCTTGACGGCGCCGACAAGAAGACGGTCCCCACGGTCGCGAATGTGATGGTGAACCTCGTGCCAGGGCATGCCGACGTGAAGCCTGCCCAGGTCCAGAGCCTCTCCAAGCTTCTGGCAGAAGATGCAATCACGTTCGCACAGGCACGCGAAGTGCTCGATGCGGTCGATGGAACGGACAAGGATCCGGCAGCTGTCGTCGACGGGCGCGGCATGCGCCAGGTCTCCGATGCGGGCGCTCTTGAGCCCATCGTCGACGAGGTGCTTTCGCGCTGCACGGACCAGGTCGCACAGTATCAGGGTGGCAACAAGAAGGTCCTGGGATACCTTGTCGGCCAGTGCATGAAGGCATCGAAGGGCAAGGGCAACCCGAAGCGCTTCAACGAGATGCTGAGGGAAAAGCTCGGCTAGCTCTCAGGACAGGAGCTCATCGAGGGGCTGCTCTTCGGGGCAGCCCCTTTTCATGGAGTTCACGGCTTGTCCATGAGCCGGCCACGAACAAAACAGATGGAAGCGGGAAATCGACCGTCTGCGGCCGAATGTGGCCGTTCACGCGGGCGCAAGATTTGGAACGCTTTATGCGGGCATCATATGAGTGCGCAAGGGCAGACAGGACAAGGAGGTGTACTCGGCACCTCAGAGGTTCTGCCAAGAGCCCGGAAAGTGGGGGTCCCGTGATTTCGTCCGGGGCCCCCGTCAAGTCTGAAGACATATATAAGAGATGGAGCGCTAGGCTTCCTTCTTCTCCTCTGCTGCAAGCGCATCGGTTGAGACATGGCGGAGCATCAGGGCAAGCGTGACGGCCAAGCCCTTCGGCAGGCTCGTCGCATCGATCCATTCCTCGCGCGTATGGGCACCGCCGCCGACGATCGTGCCGACCGAGGTAGCAGGGATTCCCATGGAGAGCGGGATGTTCGCATCGGTCGAGGCAGGGGAGGTATCGGGTGCAGCTCCTGCAATCTCTCTCAGCGCATCGAGGCAGGCGTGCGTGAGCTCTTCCTCATCCTCCTCCGGGATATCGCCGTTGCCGGGGCGGCTGCCGATGGGGGAGATGTCCATCGTGCAGCCAGGCACGGCAAATGAGGCGACGATCTCGCGGAGCTTCTGCTCGAGCTCTGCGAGCACGCTCTCGTCGGTCGAACGGAACTCGAAGAGAAGCGACGCATCCTCGGCGATGGAATTCACGGTCGTGCCGCCTTCCATCCTGCCGATGTTCATCGTCGTGCGCGGATCCTTCGGAAGCTCGAGCGCATAGAGGCGCTCTGTGAGCGCACAGAGGCGCTCGAGCGCATTCGGCGTTCCGAAATCTGCCCAGGAGTGTCCGCCCTGCGTATGGCAGCTGATGCGGAAGCGGCGCGATCCCACGGCGACAGAGCAGCACTGGGGCATGTAGCGGTCGAATGAGATGTATTCGTGGATGCGGTGGCCGAGCTTCTCGAAAACCTGGCGGGTGCCATCGAGGTTGCCGAGGCCCTCCTCGCAGGAATTCGCGACGACGAGGATGCCGCAGTCGAGATGCTCTGCAATCTCGGGATGGCGGATGAGGTAGCGTGCCGCAAGAAGGAGCCCGGCAAGGCAGGCCGTGTCATCGCCGATGCCTGGCGCCATGATCTTCTTTCCATCCACCTCGGGGTGGAAGGAATCGCGGTCAGGGAACACGACATCGGTGTGCGCAGCAAAGACCGCAAGGTCACGAGGCGAGCCATCCTTGTGGCGGGTGGCGATGGGCACGATAACGTTTTTCTGGGAATCGATGTAGGCCTGGGGCGCGCCGTTTGCATGGAACCAGTTGCAGACGAACTGGGCACGCCTGCCTTCATGGTGGGAGGGGGCAGGAAGCGAGGCGAGGGCGCTTGTCAGCATGATCTCCTCGTCGTAGACAGTGCGTGCATATGCCTTTGCAAGGGCGGTGAGCTTCGCGTCCATATCTGCCTTCCGGTCCGGTTCCCACTGGTCGGCCCCATCGTAGCAGAGGGAAGCTTTTCTGCCAGTTAGCCTAGGCGTCTACCTGTCCAAGCTCCTGCAAAAGCGCATAGGTCTCGTTCAGGATGCCGGTGAGCTCTTCGAGCTGGTCCTGGCCGATGACCGCTCCATAGTCCTCGATGATCTTCTGGAAGCTCTGGCGCGTACCGGCAACGAGCTTCTTGCCCTTGCGCGTGATCGTGACCCTGATCTTGCGGGCATCATGCGGATCCTTCACACGCTTTGCGAGCCCCTGCTCTTCGAGGTCGTCGATGATCTGCGTGATGCGGGGGCGCGTGAGGCCGACCTCTTCTGCGATGCGGACAGCAGAGGTGTCATGCTTATGGGTGTCGAGATAGAGGAGCACGGTCGCATTGCCCTGCGAAAGGCAGCGCAGCAGCGGTATCGAGATGCGGTAGAGGCTCTCGAATGTCTCGAGGCAGGCCTTTGCCGCTTCGGCTCCGCTGTCTTCGGAAGGCGCATTCTCTGACTGGTCTGCGCGCAGTGCTTCTGCCTTTGCAGACAGTTCATCAGCATGCAGGACCTTGGAAGCAACCGATTCGATGGAAGACGTGCCGCTGTATCTCATGTAAACCTCTTTAGCGGAAACTGGGCAGAGTGCCATTTGGAACTCCGTATCATAATAGGGCAGAGATATTGAACGAAAACCGTGTTTTTTGCAGTGAGTGCATTATTTGGCACTTTGTTTCGGCAAACGTGCTTTCGGTGTGCCCAAGGTGCATGGACCATCTACGTTTCATCCCTATTTCCGATAGGGTGCATCCCTTTTTCAGCGCCATTCTCCGTGCT
This sequence comes from Olsenella kribbiana, assembly GCF_036408795.1. Lineage (NCBI taxonomy): Bacteria > Bacillati > Actinomycetota > Coriobacteriia > Coriobacteriales > Atopobiaceae > Olsenella > Olsenella kribbiana. The sequence continues at coordinate 142,268 of NZ_JAZGJP010000005.1, read as the reverse complement.
ACCATGCGCTCAAGGTAGAGGCGCGGACAGATGATGCCCAGGCGAGCCGGCAGGCAAAGACCTTGGGCGGAGGCGGAATCCGCCGAACCTCCTCGGCAGGCATGTCGAAGGGGTGGGCCCCGCGGGAATACGGCGGGGACTGTCTGCGGGAATGCCTGCAGGAGCGCTATGTCATGTGGCCGAGGTCGCCAGCAAAGTGCTCTTTGCTGGCGATTGCTGTATTGGGCAGGATTTATGGAAAGGAAGACCGCATGGATCTTCAGAAGCTCACCGGCTCCATCGTCGCTCTTGTCACGCCGTTCAATGAGGACGGCTCCATCGATTACGCTTCGCTCGACAAGATTCTCGAATTCCAGGTCACGAATGGGACGGATGGCATCCTCGTGCTCGGCACCTCGGGCGAGTCGGCGACCATGACAGACGCAGAGGATATCGCCGTCGCGAAGTTCGCGGTCGAGCATGTCGGAGGTGCGGTGCCTATCTTCGGCGGCGCAGGATCGAACTGCACGCGCGAGAGCTACAACAAGTCGCTCGAGCTCGAGAAGGTCGGCGTCGATGGCCTCCTCGTCATCACCCCGTACTACAACAAGTCGAATGAGGAAGGCATCTACCAGCACTTCAAGACCGTGCTCGATGCAATCGATGTGCCGGCCATCCTCTACAATGTGCCCTCCCGTACCGGCTGCTCCATCAGCGTGAAGAACCTCGAGCGCCTCTCGAAGCATCCGCGTGCCCTTGCTATCAAGGAGGCGTCGGGCTCCATCGGCTATGCGACCGAGATCGCACACTGCCTGGGACCTGACTTCGGCATGTTCTCCGGCAACGACGATATGGTCCTGCCGCTCATGAGCCTCGGTGCCCGCGGCGTCATCTCCGTCTGGGCCAACGTCATGCCCAAGGAAGTGCACGAGATGTGCAAGAACTACCTTGCCGGCAACATCGAGGAGGCCAGGAAGACCCAGCTTGCCTGCCTCGACCTCATCCATGCCCTGTTCTGCGAAGTGAACCCGATTCCCGTGAAGCAGGCCATGGCAGACATGGGGCTGCTCCAGGCGAACTACCGCCTGCCGCTCTGGCCGATGACAGACGAAGACCATGCAAGGCTTCGCCGTGCGATGGAGGGAGTGGGTCTTCTTGGCTAAGGCAGTACTGATCGGCACGGGGCGCATGGGTACCGTGCTCGAAGGCCTCATTGCCGAGCGTGAAGGATTCGAGCTCGTGGGCAAGGTCGGCTTCGAAAACAGGGAAGACCTGCCCGATAGCCTGCCTCTCGCCGATGTCGCGATCGACTTCTCTGCACCGGCGCTCACAGCCGATCTCTGCACCTATGCCAGGAACTGCGGCTGTGCCGTCGTCTCGGGCACGACGGGGCTGGGGGAGCAGGAGCTCTCGCTTCTCGAGGAGCTCGGGAAGTCTGTCCCGGTCGTCCATTCAGGCAACTACTCTCTGGGTGTCGCCGTGCTCCGCCGCCTTGTCGCTGAGGCAGCGAGTGCGCTTCCTGGCTGGGATATCGAGATAGAGGAGACGCACCACAAGAAGAAGGTCGATGCTCCGTCCGGAACGGCGAAGATGCTCATCGAAGCGGCAGATCCTGAAGGCGCGTGCTCGCTTGTCTATGGGCGCGAAGGCATCGTGGGCGAGAGACCTCAACGTGAGATCGGTGTCCATAGCCTTCGTGGCGGCACCGTGGCCGGTACCCACGAGGTGCACTTCTTCGGCACGGACGAAGAGCTCGTGCTCACGCATCGTGCCCAGAGCCGCCAGATCTTCGCCGAGGGCGCGCTTGCCGCAGCGGAGAAGCTCCTTGCAAAGGAGCCTGGCTTCTATTCCTTCGAAGATCTCATGTTCGCATAGCATATTTCCCGATAGCAGCTGGGGCCGCCGTTCGCCGATGGGCGAGCGGCGGCATTTTCGATATTTCGGCGATTTCCAATCTCGTGAATCGCAGCATCTGGACAGGAAATGCCCAGAAAGCCGCATCTGCATTCAGAATGCGGGAACAGAATATGCGCAATATTGCGAATTCTCATGTACGCGATTTGGGGCACGATTGGTCTGACCCTGTACACGGCAGCTTGGAAAGGACTGTTTCATGGTCAATCGTTTCGTGCTCAACACCATCTCCTATCACGGCGCTGGCGCTATCAAGGAGATTCCGGGCGAGATTTCCCGTCGCGGCTACAAGAAGGCCTTCGTCTGCTCCGATCCCGACCTCGTGAAGTTCGGCGTGACCTCCAAGGTCACCGACCTGCTCGATGAGGCCAAGATCCCCTGGAGCCTCTATTCCGAGATCAAGCCGAACCCGACCATCCAGAACGTCCAGGACGGCGTTGCCGCCTACAAGGCATCCGGCGCTGACATGATCGTCACGATCGGCGGCGGCTCCTCCATGGATACCGCCAAGGCCATCGGCGTCATCGTCGAGAACCCTGAGTTCGCCGATGTACGCTCCCTCGAGGGCGTCGCTCCGACGAAGAAGCATGCCGTGTTCACGATCGCTGTCCCGACGACGGCAGGCACAGCGGCCGAGGTCACGATCAACTACGTGATCACCGACCCGGAGAAGGTCCGCAAGTTCGTCTGCGTCGACACGAACGATATCCCTGAGGTCGCTGTCGTCGACCCCGAGATGATGGCTTCGATGCCGGCAGGCCTCACGGCTGCCACGGGCATGGACGCACTCACCCATGCTATCGAAGGCTACACGACGAAGGGCGCCTGGGAGCTCTCCGACATGTTCCACTACAAGGCCATCCAGCTCATCTCCCAGAACCTCCGCGATGCCTACGCCGAGGCCAAGAGCGGCAAGCCCGCATCCGGCCGCGAGGGCATGGCGCTTGGCCAGTACATCGCCGGCATGGGCTTCTCCAACGTCGGACTCGGCATCGACCACTCGATGGCACACACGCTCTCTGCGCACTATGACACGCCGCACGGCGTCGCCTGCGCAATGCTGCTCCCGATCGCGATGGAGTTCAACAAGCCGGTCGTCACGAAGCGCCTCGCTGAGATCGCTGTCGCTATGGGCGTCGACACCAAGGGCATGACGGACGACGAGGCAGCAGATGCCGCCATCGCCGCTGTCCGCAAGCTCTCCGAGGATGTCAGCATCCCGAAGACGTGCAAGGGCCTCGTCGAGGAGGACCTCGACCAGCTCGCAAAGGATGCCCTCGCCGATGCCTGCTATCCGGGCAACCCGCGCGAGGCCACGCCGGAGCAGGTCAAGGACATGTTCCGCAAGATCATGGCATAAGGATTCAGCCGGAAACCGAAATGCTGCATGTGCGCCCTTCCGGAATTTCCGGAGGGGCGCTTTCTTCTGCTACGATGCTCTGAAGCACCGGATGCGGATGGGGGAGCTATGGGGACGATCGATGACTATCTTCTGTGGCGGGGAGACCTCTCCTTTGCGGAGCGTCCCTTCAACGACTGCGACAATGTCATCTGCTCCTGCATCTCCTACCTCGACCTTGCCTCGTTCGTGCCGAAGGAGGGGGAGGCTGGCTCTGCTTCTGTGCATGATGCCCTCCGCGGCCTTCTTGCAGCGTCGGGCGGTGACATCTCGCCCTATGTGCGGTCGATGGCAAACATCACGGCTGAGACGCTCGAGCTTCTGGCAGAATCCCGCCGCTTCGGGCCTCTTGCCCTCCACGATATGGTCGATGTCTTCGTGCCGGAGCGCTTGGTCCAGGCATCGGCGGTCACGATCGATGTCACGCCGCACGAGAGCTATGTGTCCTTCCGCGGCACGGACTCGACGCTTGTGGGGTGGCAGGAGGACTTCATGCTGAGCTTCACTGTCACGGAAGCGCAGGAGATCTCTGCAGAATATCTTGCGCGCATGGCGAGATGGGCCCAGAAGGAGGGCAGGCGCCTCTATGTGGGCGGCCACTCGAAGGGCGGGAACCTGGCTTCCTATGCCGCATCGATGCTGCCATCCGACCTTGCGCCTGAAGTCCTCTTCTGCTGGAGCAACGATGGCCCCGGCATGGATGCAGAGGTCTCGCCGAAGAGCGCCTGGGATGTGCTCGGACACCGGTTCCTGCGGATTCAGCCGACCTACTCCATCGTGGGCGAGCTCTTCGACAGGCCCGAGGAGCCACGCATCTATGTGAAGAGCACGGCGCAGGGCGCCCTCCAGCACGATCCGACCTCCTGGGAGATGGGGCCTTCAGGCATGGTCGCAGCAGAAGACCTTCTGCCCCAATGCAAGGTCACGAACCAGATATTTGCGGACTGGATCGCTTCGGTCCCGAAAGACCAGCGCCGCTCCTTCACGGAGGAGCTCTTCCGCGTGCTTGCTGCAGGAGGAGCTGAGACTTTGGATGAAGTGACGGCGACGCCTGATGGCATCCAGAAGGTCGTGCAGGCACTGGCCGGATCGAGCCCTGCCACGAAGGATGCCATCATGAAGCTTGTGGCATCGACGGTCACAAACACGATGTCCTATGCCCGCCACGCCGCAAGCCGTGCTGTGGAGACAGCCGCCTTGAACGCTGCAAAGCTTGCCTCGCAGCTGCCACAGGGACGTCTACGCGATGACGGCATTCAGGATGGCAGAGACGACAGAGATCACGAGGGCGCCCCAGAAGGCAGCGCCGAAGCTCGTGCAATAGATGCCAAGGCCGAAGACCGAGACTGAGAGCCAGCTTGCAATCTCGAGCGCGACGGCGTTCACGACAAGCGAGAACACGCCGAGCGAGAGTATCGTCAGGGGCAGCGACAGCACCTTCATGATGGGCTTGATCGTCGCGTTCACGAGGGCGAGCGCGAGCGCTGCGAAGATGGCGCTCTTCACGGTATCGCCCAGAGGCACGATGCCGGGCACGAGATAGATGGCAAGGGCGATGGCAAGGGCACAGACGAACCAGCTCTTGAGAAAACGCATGGGAGACGCTCCTTTCCTCTTTCCTCGAGTCTACCCGAGAAGGCTGCCTGTCTTCTGAAGCGCTTTCCTGTTTCGCTTCCTCAGAGCTCTTCCCATCCTTTCTTCACAGCTGCTACTTTAGTGTGCTAAAGTAGACGGACGTCGTCCGGAGGGAGAGACATGGGCACCGATATGGGAAGAGCAGGGGAGACCGAGCGTCTCATGGAGGCATTCTGCCTGCTCGAGACTCCTGACGAGGCGCATGCGTTCCTTCTCGACCTTCTGAGCAAGCTCGAGATCCAGGATCTTGCCCAGCGCCTCGAGATGGCGCGCCTTCTGGATTCCGGATCGTCGTATACCGCCGTGTCTGAGGCGACGGGCGCCTCGTCGACGACCGTGAGCAGGGTCTCGAAATGCCTCAATGGCCCTGAAGGGGGCTATAGGCTCGTGCTGGGACGCCTCAAGGGCAAGGGGCTCGCCTAGGCCAGGCATTGCTGTCGCCTCCGCGCGCTACCATAGATGGAGACACCGGAAGCAAGGAGCAGCAATGGGAATGCATATCGTGCATACGCACGCAGAGGGCGTCGTGTCGGCAGATGTCGTGGCAGCGCTTCACGAGGCCAGCAGCAAGGGCGCAGCTGTCCTTGTCGTGCCCTCATTCGAGGCACAGATTGCAGCGCAGAAGCAGCTTGCAGTCCTTTCCGACCCAGTCCTTTTCGGCATCTCGGTCACGACGCTCTCCGCGTGGATCAAGGAGCGCTGGGATGTGTGGGGAGACGGCAGACATCTCGTCGAGAAGCCGGTCCGCACGATCGCAATCGAGCAGGTGCTCCTCGATGCTGGCCAGGCAGAGCCGCTTCCGGGCATGCTGCGCCTGCTCTCGTCTTTGGCAGAAGAGGCGCTGCCCTGGCTTCCGCTCATGCCGAACAGCAAGGTCGATGAATTCCGGGCAAAGCAGTATGGCCTTACGGCTGCCGAAGCCTCTGCAATAGGGCTTGTCGGCGCCTACGCAGACATGATCCATGCGCTTGGCTATATAGAGCCTGCAGAGGCTTCAGCCGAGATCGTCCCTGCGATGGAGCGTGCAGGGGCACAGGTGCCCACGCTCGTCGTGAGCGGCATCTCGAAGCTGGGACGCAGCCAGCGCGAGCTTCTGGCGGCAGCTGCACGTGTATCCGACGTCTGGTTCATTGGCACCGAGCGCAATGCGGAGGCAGACCGCGGGCTTAGGAGCCTCGAGGAAGAGCTTCTTGCCCTTGCGGGCGACAATCATGTCGCATGCGAGGAGCCGGAGTCCGAAGCACCGGAGTCCATGGCACGAGCCGAGGAGCTCTCGAAGCTCAGACGCGCCCTCTTCACGGAGGCAGAGACGATGCATGGCACCGGCGCTGTCTTTCTGGCCGAGCCGGAAGGGCCCCTGGCCGAGGCAGAGCATCTGGCTGCAACGATCTGCCGTCTTGCTGATGCAGGCGAGAAGAAGATTGTCGTTTCCACGCCCGATCCCGAGCGTGCCTGGCGTGAGCTTGCGCCGAAGCTGGCTTGCCGCCATATCGCCGTCTCGGCCAGGCTTGAGCGCCCTCTTGCGAAGACCGAGGCGGGACATGCCTTCATCTCCTATGCGGAGACGGTAGCAGAGCTCGCCGAGCTTGCAGAGACGTGGCCCGAGCCTGAGACGCTCGAGGATGGGACGGAGCGCATTCGCCTCGGCGACATGTCCTGGTGGCCGCCCCGAGGCCTCACGGATTTCCTGCTCTCCGATATCAGCCACATCACGACGGGGAAGGCACAGACGCTCGACGCAAAGTGGAGGTCTGACAGGCTCCTTGTACCGGAAGACGTGCTCACGACGCTCCAGAACGAGCGCGAGGTCGGCGCTTCCTGCGCCCGTGCCACTCAGGAGCTTCTGCGCGGCCGCATTGGCACGGCAGCACAGAGGCTGCTCACGCCCTATATCGCAGGTATCGAGACGCCTGACGATCTTTTCGTGGATGAAGACCGGGACATCAGCATACGCACGGAGAGGCTCTCCGACACGCTTTCCGACACTTTCGAGGCAGGCACGCTCGAAGGCATCCTCTCGCTTGCGGGGACCTTGAAGGAGCTTGGCATCTCGGCCGACCCGAAGGCAGAGCATCCGGTATCGCTCAGGCTCGTCGTGGCCCTGATGAAGCAGGCCATGGGGGAGAAGGCGCTTGTGACGAGGCCTGCCCGGAGCGAGAAGGACGCCCTTGCCCAGGTGCGCATCGCGTCTCAGTCCGAGGTGGCAGGCATGGAGCCCTGCTCGGCAGATGCCCTCATCTGCTGCGGACAGACATCGCAGGAAAGCAGCATCGGCACCGGCGATGATGTGCTCTCTGCTCTGGTCGAGCGCTGCGGCATCGAGCCGGCACCCGACCCCATGCAGGATGCACGTGCCCGGTTCGTCTCGGCCCTCTCGGTGCCCCGCCGTCTCCTTGTGATGGAGCGCGTCAGAAACGATGCAGACGCAAAGGAGAGCTACCCTTCGGTCATGCTGACAGAGCTGCTCTCTGTCTATGGATTTGACGACGGCAAGAAGGCCAAGGCGGGGAAGCTCTGGGAAGACCGTGCCCGTGAAGCAGGAGTCGGTGCCTCGTCTGCAGACGAGCAGCATATCGTGGAAGAGACCATGCCTGAAGGCAGGGCCCCCAGGCAGGCCGCCGCAGAAGAGATTGTGCCTGCAGGCACAATCAGCGAGGCATCGAAGCATGCCATCGTCGTGCCGCCTCCTGGCAGGATCGACCTGCTGGATGGCAAGCCGCTCCTTTCTGCCACCCAGATCGAGACCTATCTCGAGTGCCCGCTCAAGTGGTTCAGCCTGAGAAGGCTCAAGCTCGAGAACCAGGATGCCGGATTCAGCGGCATGGAGATCGGCACGTTCGTCCACGGCGTGCTCGAGAGCCTGCACAAAAAGATGCTCGACGATGCGCTGGAGCGCGCGGGCATGAGCGAAGAGGATCTCAAAGCTGTGTCTTGGACTCCTCTTCCAGATTCACGCGTCGATGTGGAGCGCAACCCCGAGCGCATGGACTTTGCCCTTGCGCTTGCGGACAAGATCTTCGACGAGAGGCTCGAAAGCCAGTATGTCAGGAAGCATGAGCGGCAGCCGCTCATACCGCATACCGAAGCGGACCTGGGGACGATTCGTCGGATCAGGCACGATATCGAGACCTTCATCGGGTATGAGGCAGGGCTCTTCGATGGCTTCGAGCCGCGCCACTTCGAGTGGGACTTCGGCAGCAGGGACAATGCAGTCGAGTATGCTGGCGCCTATATCACAGGCACGATCGACCGCGTGGATGTCGACGGACATGGCCTGGCCTGCGTGATCGACTACAAGCAGAAGTCTGCAACGGGCTTCGCAAAGGAGTATGCGGTCTTCCCGAACGGGGCGCCTGCGTCGGATGCAGGCTTCGTGCTGCCGAGGCGTGTGCAGTCGCTCATCTATGGGCAGGTCGTGCGGCGCCGGCATCCGGATCTCAAGGTGGTGGCTGCTGTCTATCTCTCGACACAGGACCCCCATGCGGTCTCTGGCGCGGTCTCGGCAAACCTCGCAGACCGGATCTTCTGGAAGCATGCTCCCGCGAAGCGCACGCTCGAGACGATGGCCGTGAGCGACCAGGAGAGCTTCGGCACGGATGGACGGGGCATAGATGCCGTGCTCGATGCGACAGAGGAGCTTGTCAGACAGAAGATTGCGGAGCTCATGGCAGGAAATATCGAGGCGGCTCCGTGCGACGCCGAAGCGTGCATGTATTGCCCGGTGCTTGGATGCGAAAAGAGGCTTGGATGACGGCGAAGGTCGATATCTCGAAACTGAATCCCGACCAGAGGCATATCGTCAAGAAGCTCGACGAGCCGCTCTTCGTCGAGGCTGGTGCCGGTTCCGGCAAGACGTTCACGCTGACGCAGCGCATTGCCTGGGCCCTGGCGCCAGGGTCGGGCAAGGACGGCAAGCCCTTCCTCGACGATCTCTCGCAGGCGCTCGTGATTACGTTCACGAATGTCGCTGCCCGCGAGATCAAGGAGCGTGTGCGTGCAAAGCTCAGGAGCTCCGGCATGAACGACCATGCGCTCGAGGTCGACTCTGCCTGGATATCTACGATTCACGGCATGTGCAAGAGGATCCTGACCCGCCATGCCCTGGATCTCGGCATCGACCCAGCGTTCCGCGTCGCTTCTGGCAATGAGACAGACCAATATCTGAACGAGGCCCTCGAGGAAGTCATGGGGGAGGAGCGGCAGTCGGGAGATCCTGCCATGAAGGAACTCCTCTCCGCCTACAGGCTGGGCTCGCGGAATGAATCGGGCAGCTATACCGGCATCATGGGCCTTGTCCTCTCGGCGAGGCAGGCTGCCATTGCGGCGCCGGGCGGCTTCAAGGACCTCTTCGTGCCTGAAGCGGCAGATTCCAATGAGGTGATGGAACGCTTCATTTCTGCTTACGGATCTCTCTTGAGCAGCGATGTGAAGCTCTCGGCAAAGAGCTCCGATAAGGTCAAAGCGACAATGGAGCTGCTTGATGAATACAAGAATCTGGCCCCAGGAGCAAGGACACCGGAGAAGACTCTCGAGATTCTGGGCCAGGTGCAGTGGCCTGGATCGTCCAAGAACTACAAGACCATACTCGACGACGCAAAGGATGCGAAGGAGCATGCCGAGGAGGAGCTCCTGCTTGCCCAGTCCCGCAGCACGACCGAGACCCTGATCGCTCTTGCGAAGAAGGTGGACGAGCGCTACTTCGAAAAGAAGAAGGCACATTCGCTGCTCGACAATGACGACCTCGTGACGCTTGCGCTTCGGGCGCTCGAAGAGAACGAGGAGGTGCGGCGCGACTATGCCAACCGCTTCCGCCTTGTGATGGTCGACGAGTTCCAGGATACAGATGAGAAGCAGCTTCGCTTGATCAGCCTGCTTTCGGGCGAAGGTGCCCGCCATCTTGCTACGGTCGGTGACGCACAGCAGTCCATCTACCGCTTTCGCGGTGCCGATGTCTCGGTCTTCCATGGGAGGGGAAAGGGACTTCCCGACGAGGAGAAGATCCGTCTTGCAATCAACTACCGCAGCCACAGAGACATCCTCTCGTTTGTGGATGCAGTCTGCGGAGGCAAGGGAGGCAGGAAGGGAGTCCTTGACCACTTCATGCATCTCGACCCGGCAGAAGAGCATACGGGCACCTACGATACACCTCAGATCCCCCGCATCGATATCGAGGTCTGCGAGGATACTTCGCGGCCTTCGAAGGCGCAGGCTGCCGTCGAGGCGGCCATGATCGCGAAGCGGTTCCGCGCGATGGCCGATGCCGGTGCGAATCCGGGCGACATGGTGCTGCTTCTGAGGGGAATGACGAACGCAGCGTACTACATCGATGCCATCCGCAGGGAAGGGCTCTCCTGCATCGTCTCTGGCGGCTCCGGCTTCACGAAGACGGCAGAGGCTGCCATCCTGCAGGCGCTCCTGCACTACCTTGCGAACAGCCGGGATACGGAAAGCGGCCTCTTCCCGCTCCTGTCGTCTGCGGTCTTCGGCATCCCAGCAGATGATTTCGTGCAGCTTGCTACGACGACGCAGAAGAAGGCAGATCTCCCGACGAAGCGCTCGATCGAGAACGGCTTCGTGACCATGCAGTTCAGAGGAGGCTACGAGCCGACGGCGCGTCTCGCGCGTGCCCACGAGATCCTCGCGCGTGCCCGCCAGATTGCGAAGCGCCACAATATCGCAGATGCCTGCACCTATGTCGTGCGGGAATCGGGCTGGCTCACACGGCTTTCCTCCCAGGGCGCCCAGGGCGAGGCAGTCTGTGCCAATGTGCTTGCCGGACTTCGCTATATCCGCGGGCTCGTCGAGGATCTGGGGCTTGGAAGCTCCCGTGCAGCCTGGGAATACGACCGGTGGCTCCAGGTTTCGAAGATTCCGCCCGCTTCCCTTTCCGGAGGCAAACAGGGTGCCGTGAGGATCATGACCGTGCATGCCTCGAAGGGAGCCGAGTTCAAGATTGTCGCCGTGGCAGAGTGCTGGGCAAACCCGATGGCGGAGTCCTTCTGCTCGGGCTCCGTCCCGGGCCGTGGCCGTGCTGTCATCGTCCCGCCCGAAGGCTTCTCCTATACGCCGCCCCAAGAGGTGCCAGAAAACCCCGAGACGCTCGGCGAGTGGTATGAGCACCTGAGGGATGAGAACACTTCCGCCGATGCTGCAGAGCTGACCCGCCTTCTCTACGTTGCGCTCACGCGTGCCGAGGAAGCTCTGATCCTGGGCATTGCACCCGTCAGGAGCGCAAGCAAGAGCACGCCGACCAAGGCCACAAGGCCCCAGAACGAGCTTGCTGCCAAGGTGATGGGAGCGCTCTTCGGCGATGTGATGCCCGAGCCGGGCGAGCACCGGATAGAGTATGGCGGAACGGAGCCTGCGCTCGTGCATGTGGCAAAGCTCGCAACCCAGGAAGTGGAAAGACAGAAGGTCAAGGTGCTCGATGCCGGAGGATTGCTAGGCGAGCTCGAAGGCGCTCTTCCGGATGACCCCCGCCTGCTTGTCGCTCCCGAAGAGGAGCCGCAGACCTCATTTGCGGTCTTCGAGGAGAGCAGGGATGTGCTGGTGGAAGAGACCCGCATGCAGACCTCGCGCGAGGGCATCTTCTCCTACTCGTCTGTCCATGAGAAGATGGCTGAGATGGTCGACATGCCGGACTTCGAGGGAGAGGCGCGGCCGAAGCGGGGAGGGCATGTGCTCCCGACCCGCGCCGAGCGCGATGCGATGCAGGAAGGGGCGCCTGTCGTCGCCGATGCGGACAAGGCGACAAACCTCGGCTCTGCCTTCCATCTCCTTGCCCAGAGCATGGCAGAGACGGGCTCTTTCCCGGATACAGAAAGGATTGCAGCGCAGGAGCAGGTCTGGCGTCTCAGTCCCAGGGCGGCTTCGAGGCTCGAAGAGGCGCTTTCACGCTGGAGCGGCTCTTCCGTGAGGCATGAGGCGCTCTCCCATGTCCATGTCCAGGCGGAGGTGCCGTTCTTTTCGAAGGCACATGAAGAGAAGCTTGGGCGCTATGCAGAAGGCGCCTTCGACCTTCTGGCCTGGAACGACAGAAGCGAAGCGTTCCTCGTCGACTACAAGACAGGTGATGTGGGGCTCACGTCCGAAGAGATCTTCCAGAGGCATTTCCTCCAGGCGGATCTCTATGCCCGTGTCCTCATGGATCAGGGCTTCGGGAAGGTATCCTGCCGCTTCGTCTGTGTGGAGCTCGAGGATGCAGGCCATCCTGGTGAGCCTTTCGTGGTCGCGTACGACTATGATGCAGAGCACACACCGGCCCTTTGGTAGTACAGACGTTCCAGAGCATTCTGCTATGCTGGAAGGAGGGCTTCCTGCCTTCCAGCAATTCCTATGAGGAGAGATAGATGGCGTTCGTACATCTTCATAACCACTCGGACTTCTCGCTTCTCGACGGCGCGGCGCGCATACCGGCCATGGTGAAGAGGGCCGTGGATCTCGATATGCCGGCTGTGGCGCTCACGGACCATGGCTACATGTTCGGCATCCCGAACCTCGACCTCGAGTGCCGCTCCTACAACGACGCCCAGGAGAACATGAAGCAGTGGCGCCATGATATGGAATGCTTCAAGAAGGGCTGGGAGCTTGACGAGCCCCAGAACTCCTCTCCCGATGTCGGCTACTTCGACGATGTCCACGCCCAGTGGGCCTCCGATGTCGCTGTCTGGGAAAGCTCGGACCATGAACTGAAGGCGGTCGAGGCGAACCGTCCGCGCCTCAAGATCAAGCCGATCTTCGGCTGCGAGGCCTACTTCATCACCGATGACTGCATCCCGCGCGGCACGAAGCAGCGCCGCTACCACCTGATCCTGCTCGCAAAGAACGAGACGGGCTATGTCAACCTCATCAAGTGCATGTCGAAGGCGGCAGGCCACGAGATGATGTACTACAAGCCGAGGACGACGCTCGGGATGCTCGAGGAGTACCACGAGGGCCTCATCTGCCAGAGCGCCTGCGTGCAGGGCATCATCCAGCAGAGGATCCTGGACGGCGAGTTCGAGGATGCAATGCATTGGGCCAAGGAATTCAAGCGCGTCTTCGGCGACGACTTCTATATGGAGATCCAGGATCATGGCCTGAAGTTCAGGAATGGCTGGGATGACCGCAAGCTCGACGAGCGTCTCGTGAAGATTGCCCACGAGCTCGGCATCAAGGTCGTCTGCACAAACGACTTCCACTACCTGACCCGCGAGGATGCAAAGACCCAGGACCTCCTGTCCTGCATCGGCAAGAACACGACCGTGAACGACACGACGCGCATGCGCATGGAGGGCACGGAGTTCTATATGAAGACCGAGGAGGAGATGCGCGAGCTCTTCTCCTGGTGTCCTGAAGCATGCGACACGACGCTCGAGATTGCCGACAAGTGCAACTTCGAGCTCGACTGGAGCTCGATGTACCTGCCGGAGTTCCCAGGCCTCAAGCCGGGAGAGACGGCAGAGGAGCGCTTCCGCGCCGAGTGCGAGAAGGGCCTTGCCCGCCGCTATGGACCGGACTGGAAGAACGTGACGATCAACGGCATCAACGTCGAGGACCGCTACGAGCATGAGGCCGGCATCATCATCGGCAAGGGCTTCGCAAACTACTTCCTGATCGTCCAGGACTATGTCCAGTGGGCAAAGGACAACGGCATCGGCGTAGGACCGGGCCGTGGCTCTGCTGCTGGCGCTATCGTCGCCTACGCAATGAACATCACGAACTTCGATCCGCTCGAGAACGGCCTCATGTTCGAGAGGTTCCTGTCCCCGCAGCGTACCGAGATGCCCGATATCGATATGGACTTCGACGATGAGCACCTCCAGGACGTCCTGCAGCATGTGCGTGACGTCTACGGCGAGGACCGCGTCTGCAAGGTCATCACCTATTCGCAGATCAAGGCGAAGCAGGCCATCAACGATGCGAACCGCGTTCTGGGCTTCCCGGTCTACATGGGCCAGAAGCTCTCGAAGATGCTTTCGAACGACCCGAAGCTCACGCTCAAGAATGCCCTCCACAAGAACGATGCGAAGCCTGACCAGTACTCTCCCGACTTCGAGGAGGTCTACAACAAGGACCCGGATGCAAAGGCCATCATCGATGCTGCCATGTCGCTCGAGGGCTACATGCGCGGCGAGGGCGTCCATGCCTGCGCTACGCTGATCGCACCGACCCCCGTCACGGACCACGTCCCGACGAAGCTCGATACGAAGGGCAACGTCACGATCACGCAGTACGAGGGCCACTCGGTCGCAGACATGGGCCTTCTCAAGATGGACTTCCTGGGACTTCGTACCCTCACGGTCATCAACAAGGCGCTCGCGAACATCCGCGCGAGCTATCCCACAAAGGAAGATATCGAGAAGATGCCCGAGACCGTCAGGAAGACGATCAAGCCGGGGGCAGAGTGCGTCGATATCGATGTGGACAAGATCGACTTCTCCGATCCTGCCATCTACAAGCTCATGGGCGACGGCCGCACAGCTGGCGTCTTCCAGGTCGAGTCTGCCGGCATGACAGCAACGATCAAGAACATGCAGCCGCGCGAGTACAAGCAGATCGTCGCTCTCATCGCCCTCTACCGCCCGGGCCCGCTCGGCGCCGGCATGGTCACAAGCTACATCAACCGCATGAACGGCAAGGAGCCGGTCGTCTTCTACGATGACCGCCTCTCCGACATCCTGGACGAGACCTACGGCACGATGGTCTACCAGGAGCAGGTCATGCAGATCTCGATGAAGATGTGCGGCTTCACGCCAGGCGAGTCCGACTCCCGTATCCGCAAGCCTGTGGCCAAGAAGAAGATCAAGATGCTCACGAGCCAGATCTTCCACTGGGAAGGCAATGGCGCGGATGAGACGATCTACGACCACTGGATGAACGGCGCTGTCGCGAATGGCTACAAGAAGGAGACGGCCCAGCGCATCTGGGACGATGTCCTCGAGTTCGCTTCCTACGCCTTCAACAAGAGCCACTCTGCCGGCTATGCCATCCTCGTCATGCAGACTGCCTGGCTCAAGGCCCATTTCCCGCGCGAGTACATGGCATCGGTCCTCACGTCCTACATGGGCAAGACGGACAAGATCGTCCACTACGTGAACTCCTGCAGGCATGAGGGCATCAAGATCCTGCCGCCTGACATCAACGAGTCCGGCCGCGACTTCACGGCCACGCATGAGGGCATCCGCTTCGGCTTTGCCGGCATCCGCGGCGTCGGCGAGTCGGTCGGCGAGGCCATCATGGCAGAGCGCGAGAAGGGCGGCCCCTTCAAGACGCTCCATGACTTCGTGGACCGTGTCGACTCCTCGCAGGCAAACCGCCGCGTCGTCGAGGCGCTGATCAAGAGCGGTGCCTTCGACTCGACGGGCTACACGAGGCGCCAGCTCATGCACTTCGTGGACAAGAACAATCCCTTGAACATCATCGACTCTGCCGCAAAGCGCCAGAGGGACCGCGCCGCTGGCCAGTCCTCGTTCTTCGACATGTTCTCGGAGGTTGAGGGCTCTGGCTTCGAGGATGAGGTGCCGGCGCCTGATGGCATCGAGTGGGACCGCCGCACGAAGCTTGCCCAGGAATACGAAGTCCTCGGCATCTATGTCTCCGACCATCCGCTGCGCCCGTACGAGTACGCGCTCTCGAAGGCACGCGACTACAAGATTTCCGACCTCGAAGTCTCCGAAGAGGTCACGAACAGCTATACCGGCGCCACCTCGACGCGCTACCTCGTCGAGGAAGGCAAGTCAATCCGCCTTGCCGGCATGGTGACAGCCGCGCAGAAGAAGACGACGAAGACCGGCAAGTCCATGGCGATCGTGACGCTTGCCGACATGGAGGCAGAGACCACCATCGTCATCTTCCCGAAGCTCTTCGAGGAGTGTGCAGAGGCCCTGCGAGGAGAGGTCGACGAGGAGACAGGCGAGACCGTCGGCGATGTCTTCATCCAGGTGCGCGGCAAGCTCGAGCGCTCCGATAGAGGCGACCAGGTCATTGCCCAGAGCGTAGAGCCGCTCATCCTGAACGATGCGACGAACCGTCCGAAGGTGCTCGAGGTGAACCTGCCGAACTCGATGCTCTCGCGCGGCCACATGGAGACGCTCGACTCGATGCTTGTCCGCTATCCCGGCCTCGACCATGTGGAGCTCAGGGTGGAGGCAGCGACAGGCGACATGCTCTGCTTCGAGCTTCCCTGCAAGGTCGATGCACACAACATGGTGCTTCTCGCGGAAGTCTCAGATTTTCTTGGACATGACGGAAAAGTGATAGTAGCTTAGTAGCAAATAGGATATACTCCTGTTTAAACGCCCGGAAGGGCGGGAACAAAGAGACTAAGTCACGTCCCACAAGAGAGGGGATACATCATGAGTGAAGTCACGTTCTATCGCTGCAACAAGTGCGGCAACCTGGTCGCTGTCGTCAATGAGGGTGCCTGCACACCCCAGTGCTGCGGCCAGCCGATGGAGAAGCTCGTTGCTGGCTCCACCGATGCTGCCACCGAGAAGCATGTTCCGGTCGCAGTACGTGAGGGCGCAGATGTGAAGGTCACCGTCGGCTCTGTCGAGCACCCGATGCTCGAGGAGCACTCGATCCAGTGGATCGCTCTTGCCCAGGGCGACCGTGTCGAGATCCATCACCTGCATCCGGGCGAGAAGCCGCAGACGGTCTTCGCTTCCGTGGCAGAGGGCCCGGCGACGGTCTACGAGTACTGCAACCTCCACGGCCTTTGGAAGTGCGAGCTCTAAGCGCTACTATTCTGGCAAGACCTTTGTTTCGAGCAGTATGGGCTCGGGCGCAAGGCGCCCGGGCCTTTTTTCTTTGGATGGTGTACATGAAGATTGCCATAGCCCAGATGTCTTCGGTGGCGGGCGATTTCGAGGTGACGGCCAAGCGCATGGCCGAAAGCGCGGAGAAGGCAGCCGATACAGGTGCCCGCCTCGTCGTCTTTCCGTATGCCGTGCTGACAGGCCCCTCTCCTGTCGAGGAGAGCGATATCGAGGCCTATGTGGGAGATGCGGCAGAGACGCTGCGCCGTCTGGCCGACGATATTCCCTGTGCTGCAATCGTGCCGGTCGTGGCAGGAACCGGCACTGGTCTTGCCGCCGAAGCCTTCCTGATAGACGATGGGGAGCTTGTGCCTCTGCGCATGGGTGCCATGGCGGCATCGATGGGCGCGCTTGCCAGCTCGGGGCAGCTTCCCCAGGCAGGCAGCATGCCGGCACCGGATCTTCCCGAGTTCGAGCTCGACGGCACGCATATCGGCGTCGCCTTCACCTACGACGATCTCGACGACTACCGCGACTACGACTTCTCGCTCGATGTCCTGCTCTACCTTCCGCAGGATGGCTATGTTGCCAGAGATCTCGACTCGGCGCTTTCGCTCTCTCTTGCGGAGAACCGCTTTGCAAAGGATGCAGAAGAGATCGGCTGCTGGCTTGCCTGCGCCGACTCCGTCGGCGGCTATGGGCCTCAGCTCTTTGCCGGCGGAAGCTTCGTGCTCGATGCTGAGGGGCGTCTCCAGGCGAAGGCACCGCTTCTCGAGGAGAGCCTTCTTGTCTTCGATACGGAAGACAAGGCTGAAGGGACGCCTGTGGCAGAGCTTCCTCATCCGGGCGTCCGGGAGAAGAGCCATGTGCTCTGGGAGCTTCTCGTACGTGGACTTGCCGATCTTGTCCATGCAGAAGGGGAGGACAAGGTCGCGCTGGCGCTCGATGGAAGACTTGCCTCGGGGCTTCTCGCTACGCTTGCCTGCGATGCTTTGGGCCCCCGCAAGGTCGAGGCCCTCGTCGTGGACGGAAGCCCAGCTGCCGCAGAGCTTGCAGACCGGCTCCACATCGAGACAAGGATGCCTGATTTCCGCCTGCCCGTGCCGCAGCCGGGTGCCTGGGCCACGGAGTCGCCTCTGCTCCTCAGGGGTGTCGAGGCAGCCTTCCTGGCGGAGCTTGCCCGCCAGGAGCATGCGCTTGTGCTCGTGCCAGACGACAAGACAGGCCTGGCGCTCGGAGAGGAGCGTATGGGCGTCTCCGGCAAGGCCTGGGCACCCTTCGGCGACATCTGGAGATCCCAGCTCCTCGATCTGGCCGAGGACAGGATGCGTGTCTCTCCGGTATTTCCGGACGAGATGCTCAGCGCATACGCTGTGCCTGACATCTTCGGCATCTCCCAGAGCGCTGCGACCGACAAGGGCAGGCTCGAGGCGCTTGACCGCATGCTTGCCGCACGCATCGAGGATATGCATGATATAGCAGCACTTCTCGATGAGGGCTATCCTGCTGTTTTCGTGAAGGCGGCGCTCCATCGCCTCCATGATGCTGCGCTCACGCGCCAGATGCTTCCGCCCTGCTTCGAGGTCTCGAACTGCACGCTTTCCGAGCTTGAGACCCCCGTCGGCGTTGCCTGGGTGGACCATGAGCGCGAAGGGGGAGGAGCCGAGAACCTCGAGGATATCGTGCACGAGCTCGAGCGCATGCTCCGGGGCCAGAAGGCAGGGTCTGTCCCGCCTCAGGACTCAGATGCCCTCGCCGATGCTTTCGAGCTCATCCGCGAGCTCTCGAACACGCCGGGTCCGAAGGAGGTGCCGGGCATGCCGGAAGGCACGGAGCAGGATGGCTTCACGATCCGCCCCGGCTTCCCGTCGTGGGGACAGCCGTTCTCGGAGAACTGATATCTTCTGTGCGCTCCTGTGCCGCGTGCTGCAACATGCCGGTCTGTGCTACCATGGTATGAGTCAGAACGGTTGTTCGGGGGTTACCATGGTCATCATCGGCATCGATCCCGGCCTTGCGCATACGGGCTGGGGCATCATTGAGACAAGGGGCACGGTCTGCCGTGCCCGTGCCTATGGCTGCATCAAGACGGGGGCAGATGAGCCGCTCCACGAGAGGCTGGGCCGCATCTACCAGGATGTGAACGACGCAATCATCCAGTTCGAGCCCACCGAGCTTGCTATCGAGAAGATCTTCTTCGCAGAGAACAGCCGCTCGGCCATAGCGACAGCGCATGCAAGAGGAGCGGCACTTGTCGCTGCGGCAGAGAAGGGGCTCAAGGTCGGCGAGTACACGCCGATGCAGATCAAGCAGGCTGTCGTCGGCACCGGTGCCGCCGACAAGCATCAGGTGATATTCATGGTGAGACAGGTGCTTGCGCTCGATCATGACCCGCACCCCGACCACTGCGCCGATGCGCTTGCTGCTGCCATCTGCCACTGGAATCTGAGGCGCACGCAGGACATTTCCCGCTATGCGAACGGCAACCAGAGGACGGCAGCGCTCGTGCGCGAGGCGGAGATTGCCCAGAAGGAGCAGAGGCGCCGGGAGAAGCATGAGGAGACGGCGGCAGCAACGGCTGCCCGCCTCGAGAAGATGGCACGGGAAAGGGCTTCAAGATGATCGTGCAGCTGACAGGAACGCTCGTGGAGGTGCTGCCGACGACAGCTGTGCTCGATGTCGGCGGAGTCGGCTATGAGCTCGGCATATCGGCAAACACGGCAGCGTCGCTTCCCCAGGCAGGGGAGGCGGGCGTGACGCTTCTGACCCGCATGATTGTCTCCCAGGATGCAGTTCGGCTCTATGGATTCGCGACGAAGGAGGAGCGCGCGCTCTTCGACCGGCTGGTCCAGGTCGCAGGCGTGGGGCCTCGCCTTGCGCTCTCCGTTCTCTCGACATTCACGCCGGCAGAGCTCTATGCCGTGGTCGCAGCAGACGATGCAGCGGGCATGTCGCGCGTGCCGGGTGTCGGCAAGAAGACGGCGCACCGCCTCATCCTGGAGCTCCAGGGCGTCTTTGCGAAGGATCCTGTCCTCATGGGCCTTGCCGGCAAGGCTGCCACCGAGGTTCCCGCTGGCAAGAGTGCGCCTCTGCCGCTTGTGGAGTCTCCTTCCGAAGAGGTTACGCAGGCGCTTCTCTCCATGGGATTCACCCCGAAGGAGGCAGAGCTTGCGCTCAAGGGCGCAGACGAGGCGGGAGCTGTGTCCGTCGAGGCAGCGCTCAGCTATGCGCTGAAGCGTCTGGGAGGTGGCATCTAGGATGTGGCAGGCCAAGCAGGACGATCTCTTCGAGGACATGGCGCGGCCAGGACATGCCCGCCAGGTCTCGGGAGAGCTCACGGAAGACGATATCGAGGTCGACCGCACGCTCAGGCCCCGCACGCTCGATGACTATATCGGCCAGGAGCGTGTGCGCGACAATCTCCGTGTCCTCATCGAGGCGGCGAAGCGCCGTGGCGAGCCGCTCGACCACGTGATCTTCTCGGGCCCTCCGGGCCTCGGCAAGACGACGCTCGCGAATGTCCTGGCAAACGAGATGGGTGCCAAGATGCATACGACGAGCGGCCCTGCGATCGAGCGCACAGGCGACCTTGCTGCAATACTTACGAACCTCGAGCCAGGCGATGTGCTCTTCGTCGACGAGATCCACCGCCTCAACCATCAGGTGGAGGAGGTCCTCTATCCTGCAATGGAGGACTTCTTCCTCGATATCGTGATCGGCAAGGGCCCTGCCGCCCGTTCGATCCGTCTCGATATCCCGAAGTTCACGCTTGTCGGCGCAACGACGAGGACCGGCCTTCTGACAGGGCCTCTCCGCGACCGCTTCGGCATCTCCTACCGTCTCGACTACTACACGATTCCTGAGCTCACGAAGATCGTTGTACGCTCTGCCGGCATCCTGGGTGTCGGGATCGACGAGGAGGGCGCGCAGGAGATTGCGTCGAGGAGCCGTGGCACGCCGCGCCTTGCGAACAGGCTCCTGAAGCGCGTGCGCGACTATGCTCAGGTGAAGAGCGATGGCACGATTACGGAAAAGGTTGCCCGCGAGGCGCTCTCGTTCTTCGAGATCGACGAGCTCGGCCTCGACTGGATGGACGTGAAGATCCTGACAGCGCTCTGCAGCACGTTCCGCGGACGTCCGGTCGGCCTCACGACGATCGCGAGTGCCGTCAGCGAAGATCCTTCGACGATCGAGGACGTCTACGAGCCGTATTTGCTACAGTGTGGTCTGGTGATCCGGACCCCGCAGGGAAGGAAAGCGACCCGTGCGGCCTTCGAGCACCTCGGACTCATTCCGCCTACCGACGCATAGGAGCGACTCATGCTGCAACGCGACTATATCATGATGCTCATCACCCAGTTCGTCGACGCCGTCACGGACCCGCTGCTCCACGCAGCAGCGCACCAGGACCTGAAATCGATCCACGAGGCAGAGCATGCGGTGGGTGACCTCCTGCAGCTCGATCCCGAGACGGCGCTCATGCTGACGCCTGAATCGCTCGTCACGATGATGGATCTCTCCGGCATCGGCGATACGGTTGCAGGATATGCTGCCTACGTGCTGGACAAGCTCGCCTCGCTCTATGAGAGGCGCGGAGATGACAAGACGTCCGAGTTGAGGCTTGCCCAGGCGCGTGCCGTTGCTGTGGCATTCGGCTGGGACCTCTCGAACATACCGGACGAGCTTGCCGACCTCGACAAGCAGCTTGCATAGATGCGGATATTCCCTGCCGTTCATGGGGTGCATTCAGGCGCTAGCCGCACCTGTTCAGCCATTGGCAGACTTTGTTCCTGGAATTGCTGCCACTTCTCTCGCAGAAGCCCTAGAGTGATGGCGCGGGCGCGCGGTGGAAGGAGCGGACATGGCATGCTATGCACTCTCTGACATACATGGCAGACTGAAGACGCTCGACCGCCTCCTCGAGAAGGTCTCGCCTGCCGAAAACGACGAGATCTACATCCTGGGCGACATGGTCGACAGAGGACCTGACTCTGTCGAGGTCATGAAGCTCTGCCGGAACCTGCCGAATGCGACGGTCCTTCTTGGCAACCATGAGCAGCTCATGCTCGACTTCTTCCACAATCCGCAGGATCAGGAGGCGCTTCTGAACTGGGCCATCAATGGCGGCGTCCCAACTGCCCGGGGGCTCATGAAGATGAAGGCGGACGCACGCCACGATTTGCTCGACTGGGCGGCAGGCCTGGCGCGCTGGATCGTGAAGACCGTTGCCGGAAGGACGTACGTGCTCGTGCATGCCGGCCTGCGGACAGAGAAGCTCGCTGCCGATGCAGCGGACCATATCTCCGCAGCGCTTGCGGCGCAGGATGCGGATGACCTTGTCTGGATCCGCGAAGGGTATCTCGACCGGCCGACCGGCCTTCTCGATGCAAAGGGCGAAGGCCCCGTCATCGTCGGCGGACATACGCCGACAGCGCTTGCAGAAACGCTTGCCGATGTGACAGACAGAAGTGCCCTGAACGACGATGGCAGATGCCAGATGCTCTCGCTTGGCGCGACGGAGGCGACAGGCGGCGTTGCCGACCGTCTTGTTATCGACTGCGGGGCGGGGTCGGTGCCTGACCATGGCAGGCTCTGCATGCTGAGGCTCGATGACCGGAAAGAGTTCTACGAGGACGTGCTTGATGGAGACTGAGACGATCGTCCATCCTCTGGAACCGATTCTGCCGGCAGACGCCCGCGTCCTCATCCTGGGGAGCCTTCCGAGCCCCAAGTCCCGCGAAACCGGCATGTACTATGCAAATCCGCAGAACCGCTTCTGGCCTGTCATGGCAGGGCTCTGGGAAGAGGACGAGCCGCTCACAAATGAGGAGCGCATTGCCTTCTGTGCTGTGCACCATATCGCCCTCTGGGACGTGATCCATCGCTGCCGCATACGGGGTGCCTCTGATGCAAGCATCACCGACGTCGTGCCGAACGATATAGCGAAGCTTCTTTCAGGCACCTCGATCGGGTGCGTCTTCACGACGGGCACGAGAGCGCATGCGCTCTACCGGCGCTATGTGGAGAAGGCAGCAGGCATCTCTGCCCATGCCCTGCCTTCGACGAGCCCTGCAAATGCCCGGATGCGCCTCCCCGATCTGCTTTTGGCTTACCGTCCTGTCCGCGAAGCTGCAGATGGCGGAAAAGCCCGCTAAGATGGAGCAATAGTAAGATTTGCGCCATATCGCGGCACGAGGGGTCAGCTCCATGGGTCTCAAAGACATGCTCACATCAGAGGATACGCGCCGGCTCCTCATCGAGGCGCCGGCAGCGCGCTTCCTCCATGGAGCGCTCCGCACGGAAGAGGAGGCAGCGGGCCTCACCCGTCCCTGGCGCATGAGCGAGGCGGGCATGCGCGCGCTCGGCAGCTGCGTGGCATGGCATCCAGGGCTCTACAAGCAGATGGGAAAGACCTCTGCAGGCATGGTGCTGCGTCTCCGCACGAACTCGCTCGAGATTGCGCTCGAGCTTGTGTGGGATGAGGAGCCTTCCGGCACCCGGGCGGTGCTCAAGGATGTGGACGGAAAAGACCCTGCTGCCTGGAAAGCACATGACGGGGTGTCCTGCACCTGCGATGGACGGAAGCTTGCATTCCATGAGGCAGGAGAGGGCAGAGAGGTCGTCAGCTGGTATCTCGATGAGGATACGCTCCATCCTTCCTGGCACCTGCAGCGCCTTCCGGGTTTCGGGCCAGAGCATGAGGTGGAGATATGGCTGCCCTGCCTTCGCGGCGTGCGCCTGGGCAGGATCTGGGGCGACGGCACGACGCTCGAGCCCATTGAGGCACGCCCCTTGTGCCTTGTGATTGGCGACTCGATAGCCCAGGGCTTCGTCACGGAAGATCCGCGGCATGCCTGGGTGGCCCAGTGGGCAGATTCTCAGAACCTCGACCTTCTGAACCTGTCCGTCGGCGGCCAGGTCTTCGAGCCGCAGTTCTTCGAGACGCTGCCCGAGGGCCTCGACGTCGCTCAGGTCATTGTCGAGCTCGGTGCAAACTACCGCTATGAGGCGTACCCGGAAAGCAGGCTCCGCTTCGATGTGCGCACGAGCCTTTCAGCGCTCGCAGCGCGCTATCCGGATGCCGAGACGTATGTCCTGACGCCGTTCCCCTATAGGGAGGAGCGCTACCAGACGCATCCGAGAAGCTGCATGGCAAAGGTTGCCCCCGTGCTCGAAGAGGAGTGTGCCCGCCACCCATACATGAAGCTTGTGGATGGCTCGCATCTCTCCGATAGGGCTCCTCGGGCCTTCGCCGACGGATGCGACCATCCAGGAGAGAAGAGCCAATCTACGATCTGTCGGCGCTTCGCGTATCTGACGCATCCTGACACGCGTTCTGAGGAAGAGCTTGCCGCGGCAGCAGGGAAGATCCTTGCCCATGCGCCGCGCCGTGCCTTCCCCCTCATGGAGCAGGCAAAAAGGGGCAGCCTTGCCTTTCTCCATGTCTCGGAAGGTTCGATCCTTGCGCGGAATGCCCAGGGGACCGAGATCCTCTTTGCGCCTGATGCAGAAGAGGGGAAAGATGCGCTTGCACTCCAGAGCCATGCAGACCGCCTCCTGCTCCTCGAGCCAGAACTTGCATCCTTTGCAGCAGAAGAGCTCGGACTCACGAAGAAGATGCCGCTCCACCTCGCGGTCTACAAGGGAAGGCGCCGCTGCAAGGTGGCCAAGCGCTACCATATCGAGACGCTCAGCAAGGATGCTGCAGATGAGGTATCAGCCTTCCTCCATGGGAAGAGCGAACGTGCCGATGCGGAGATTCTCGAAAGCCTTTCAGGCGGCACGCTTCTCGGCGGCTTCGATGGAGACGAGCTGGTCGGCGTCGTGGGGCTTCGTGCGGATGGCTCGATCGGCCCTCTCGAAGTGAAGCCGGAATGGCGCAGACGCGGCTGGGCGTCTGCCCTCGAAGGCAGGCTTGTGAACCGTCTTCTTGCGGAAGGCAGGGTGCCCTGGGCACTCATAGCGCCCGAAAGCAAGCCGTCGCTCCGTCTCCATTCAGAGCTCGGCTTCGAGGTGAGCCCTGCAGATGAGCAGTACCTTCTTCTGAGAGGGAACGTCTGATCGCTGGCTGATCTATACTGATTCCTGACAAGAGACGAGACAGCAGAAGGAGGACCGTATGGCCAGGCTCCTGAATCCTTTGGCTCCGCACCTTGCAGGAACGCTTTCGCCCGATGTGGAAGCAGGCGTGAAGGCTCTGCTTGCATCGGGTGCGCATGCAGACGGTGCAACTCCCGACGAGGCAGCGCTCAGGCGCGACGCGCGTGCTGCCGACGAAGAGTCCGTCATGCGCCCGGCATTCCTGCGCGATACGGAAAAGATCATCCATATGCCTGCCTACAACAGGCTGTCCGGCAAGACCCAGGTGTTCTCGTTCGCAGCAAATGACGATCTCACGAGGCGCGGGCTCCACGTGCAGCTTGTGGCCCGGGTCGCCCGTGATATCGGCCGTGCCCTGGGACTCAATCTCGACCTGATCGAGGCCATGGCCTTGGGCCACGATCTTGGGCATACGCCCTTCGGGCATGCAGGCGAGCACTTCCTGAACGATGTTTTCCACGAGAGGAGCGGCCTCTGGTTCATGCACAACGTCCAGAGCGTGCGCGTCCTCGATGTGCTCTACGGCAGGAACATCGCGCTCCAGACGCTCGACGGCGCCCTCTGCCACAACGGCGAGTTCGTGAACCAGCATCTGAAGACAAGCGGTCTTGCGGATTTCGGAGAATTCGACAGGAGGATCGAGCGCTGCTGGGCAGAAGGGCCAGCATTCGTGAAGACGCTGCGGCCAATGACAAAGGAAGGGTGCGTCGTGCGCCTCTCTGACATCATTGCCTATGTCGGCAAGGACCGCCAGGATGCGGTGCGTGCCGGCCTTGTCGGCGAGGACGCCTTCAGGGATGGCCTTGGCGGTGGCTACAATGCCTGGGCGCTCTCGGCCTTCGTCGCCGATATCGTGAACGAGAGCTTCGAAAAGCCTGAGATTTCGATGAGCGAGGAAGGCTTCCGGGAGCTCGCGCGTGCGAAGGAGGAGAACTACGAGAAGATCTACCGCACGCACGAGGTGGCAGGCGACTTCTCGGAGGACATCCAGGAGCTCTTCTCAGCGCTCTATGACCATGAGCTCGAAAGCCTCGCTTCGGGAGACGAGAGCCGCGCGATCTTCCATCATCACATCATCCCGCTCGAGGCGCATCTGGCGCACTATGGCAGGACCTATGACTGGAAGAGCTCGCCTGACCAGACCGTGGCAGACTTCATCAGCGCGATGACCGACGACTACTTCATAGCAACCTGCGAGCGGCTCTTCCCTGAAGCGAGAAGGCTCTTCCCGAAGCGCAGCTACTTCGACTACAAGCTTCCTGTCAGGGAATGGGAGGGATAGCGGCGTGGACAATCTGTTCAGTGCCTATGAACGCGAGGCGCGCATGAAGCATGCACCGCTTGCAGTGCGCATGCGTCCTGAGACGCTCGAGGACTATGTCGGCCAGACGGAGGCGGTAGGCCCTGGCTCGTGGCTCCGCGCGGCAATCGAGCACGATATGCTGACCTCTGTCATCCTCTATGGGCCAGCAGGGACCGGAAAGACCACCCTTGCCCGCATCATCGCGCATACGACGCACGCGGAGTTCGTCGAGGTCTCGGCTGTCACGGGAACCGTGAAGGACCTGAGGCGCGAGATTTCAGATGCCGAGCACCGCTGGCTTGCGCAGGGGAAGCGCACAATCCTCTTCGTCGACGAGATCCACCGCTTCAGCAGGAGCCAGCAGGATGCGCTGCTCCATGCTGTCGAGGACCGCACGGTCGTTCTTGTCGGCGC
The DNA here is from genome assembly GCF_036408795.1 of Olsenella kribbiana. NCBI lineage: Bacteria > Bacillati > Actinomycetota > Coriobacteriia > Coriobacteriales > Atopobiaceae > Olsenella > Olsenella kribbiana. The sequence goes on along the minus strand of NZ_JAZGJP010000005.1, from coordinate 115,786 downwards.
AACGACAGAAAATCCCTACTTCGAGGTGAACTCGGCCCTGCTTTCGCGCTCGCGTGTCGTCGAGCTCTCTCTTCTGTCCGACGACGATATCAAGCAGATCGTCGAGCGTGCGGTTGCGGCGCCTCAGGGTCTCGATGGGAAGTATGTGCTCGATGAGGATGCAGAAGCGGAGATTGTGACGCTTGCTGGCGGAGATGCGCGGTCTGCCCTCACGTCGCTCGAGCTTGCAGCGCAGCTTGCAGCGCCTGTGCCTGGCAAAGAAAGCGAAGGCAAGGCAGACGAAGGCCCTTGGAAGATCACACGGGCACTCGTCGAGGAGGCCAATCCTCGCCATGGGCAGAGCTACGACAAGTCGGGAGACGAGCATTACGACATCATCTCCGCCTTCATCAAGTCGATGAGGGGATCCGACCCTGATGCCACGGTCTTTTGGCTAGCCCGCATGATCGATGCAGGGGAGGATCCGAAGTTCATCGCGCGCCGCATCCTGATCTGCGCCTCGGAAGATATCGGCAATGCAGATCCGATGGCAATATGCGTGGCGGAGGCAGCATTCCGCTCGGCTGAGGTCATCGGCTATCCGGAATGCCGGATCAACCTCTGCCAGGCCGCGCTCTACAATGCGCTCGCCCCTAAGTCCAACGCAGCAGAGGCGGCAATCGATGCTGCGCTCAAGGAAGTGCGGGAAGGCCCTGCACGTGCCGTGCCGTCCTATCTGCGCGACCGTCACCGTCCGGGGTCCGAGTCCTATGGGGCCTATCTCTATCCGCATGACTATCCTTCTGGCTGGGTCGAGCAGCAGTATCTGCCGGATGGCCTCGAGCGTGGCTGCTTCTTCCAGCCGAGCGGCAGGGGATGGGAATCATGGCGCATCGAGCAGACAGGACGCGATCGCCAGGATGCAGCTTCGCATAAGGCCGGCAAAAACGGATAGAATCCAGAAGAGCATGCCTCCAGGGGGAGGCCGAATCTTTGAGTATGTGCGCTGAGAGGAAGGGAGCCAGCATGAGTCTTACCGACGTGCTTCTGGCCGTGCTTGTGGCAGCAGGCATCTGGGCAGTGGCGGAGCTTGCCATCACCATCAGGAAGGCCCGCAAGTCCATCGACGAGGTGACGGCTTCGGCGAACCACGCAATCGACGAGATCGAGCCCATCATCGCGAAGGCCGATGGCATGGTGGACGACCTGCAGCCATCTGCAAAGCAGGTCGAGCCAATCCTCGAGAGCGCACGCGATGCGGTCGACTCCGCAAACGAGAGCCTGGCCAAGATCAATGGCATCCTGGACGATGTCTCCGAGGTGTCCGGCACGGCAGCAGATGCGACGAATGTGGTTTCGGCGGGCGTTGCAAAGGTCGCAGCAGGAGCTGCAACTGCTGGTGCCCGCATTGCATCCGCTCTGGGCGCAAAGCCGAGAGGCGAGCATGCTCTCGAAGAGGGCGCTCCTGCAGCAGAGCCTGAAGATGCGAAGGAGGCTTCCTCCGACAAGGGCTATGTCACGTATCCTTCTGTGCAGGAGAGCCAGGATGCTGACAAGGAAACAGGAAGGTAGGTACCTACTCCCATGCAGAAAAGGCATGTAACCCTGAATATCCCGCCTGAGGCGGGCTTTGCAAGGTCGGTGCGCATGCTCGCCGCCAACCTCGGCGTCGTCTGCTCGTTCTCCGTGGACGATGTGGAAGATCTGCGCATGGCTGCCGAGGAAGGCTTCGTGTATGCCTGCGCGACGAAGCCGGAGAGCTGTGCTGTCACGTTCGACCTTTCCGATGGCACGGTCGAGATCACCTACAGCCTGGGCGATGCAGATGCATCGGAAGATGAGACCATTGCCTATGCAGACCTCCTGCTCGCTGCGCTCTGCGACGATTACGAGATCGACGCCGACAAGCACGAGCTCTATCTCATGAAGCACGTTGGGACGGTAGAGAATGCCGACAGATAATCCAGCCCCCAAGGTACGCCGCCGCGTATCTTCGAGGACACCACGCGGAAAGCTTGCCTGGGACAAGGACCGGACCCGGGAGCTCTTCCGCCGCTACAAGGAAGAAGGGGACACCGAGGCGCGCGAGCAGCTGATTGTGAGCCATCTGAACCTTGTCCGCTTCCTCGCTTCGAAGTTCAAGAACAGGGGAGAACCGCTCGACGACCTCATCCAGGTCGGCACGATCGGCCTCATCAAGGCTATCGATCGCTTCGATCCCAATCGAGGCCTCGAATTCACGACGTATGCGACGCCGACGATCATGGGCGAGATCAAGCGCCACTTCCGCGACAAGGGCTGGTCGGTCCGCGTGCCGAGGCGCCTGCAGGAGCTTTCTGCCAAGGTGAACCAGGCCACCGACGAGCTCACGAAGGAGCTTCAGCGCTCGCCTTCCGTCGAAGAGATTGCTGAGCGCCTGGGCACCTCCGTCGACGAGGTCCTCGAAGCCATGGAGTCCTCGAGCGCCTACAGCGCCGTGCCTCTCGAGGCCGGCGGCTCGAACGGCGATGAGGATGCGCCATCGGTGCTCGACCACTATGCCTCCGAAGACGAGAACCTCGCGTTCTCTGATGACCGCATGGTGATCGAGGATGCGATTCGTGGCTTCTCTCCGCGCGAGCAGGAAGTCATCCGCATGCGCTTCATCGATGGCCTCACACAGGTCGAGATTGCAGACAAGCTCGGCATCTCCCAGGTACAGGTCTCGAGGCTCCTTCGCCGCACACTCAAGAAAATCCAGGAGAAGATCGATCCGGACGGCGTCATGCGCTAGAGTGCCCCTAACCTGCTATCATCAATGAGCTGGCGAATCGACCAGGGGAGGGCCGTGGCTCCGAAGGACAACTCATATGCGACCGCACGCAAGGTCGCTGTCGTAAGCGCTGCCATCATCGGGTGCTGCGTGGCGCTTGTTCTTGTCGTGCGGCTGCTTGGCCTCATCGGCCCTGCCCTCGAGCTTCTGCTTGTGGGCGTCGTCCTCGGCTTCATCTGCAGCCCCATCACGAACTGGCTCGAAGACCACGGGATAGGACGTGCCCTTGCTGCCTTCATCGCCCTCGTTGTCGTGATAGCGGCACTCGTGGGCCTGGCCGTCATCGTGGTGCCGCCCTTCATCCAGCAGCTCATGCACCTGCTGCAGACGATTCCGACCTATATCCAGGAGCTCCAGGCCCAGATCACCGATTTCATGAGCCGCTATACGACGACCGACAACGCCGGTGCCCAGTACATGCTCTCGCAGGGCGTCTCTGCGCTCTCGTCGCTTGGCTCCACGGTCTCGCAGGATCTCATGAACAAGATCTCGAACGGCGTCATCACGAACGCCGTGACGACCGTGAACAATATCGTGACATTCTTCCTGGGGCTCGTGCTTGCCTACTGGTTCGCGAAGGACTATCCGGTCATGGTGAGGGAGCTCGCAACGATTGCCGGCGAGCGCCACGAGCATTCCGTCACGCTCATGCTTGCGGTCATGTCGCGCTCCATGGGCGGCTATATGCGCTCCATGGTCATTACCTCGCTGGCAAATGGCGTCCTCGCGACCGCCGGCCTCGCTCTTTTCGGCTACCCCTATGCGGGCCTTGTCGGCGTCATCACGGGCGTCGCGCATTTCATCCCGGTCGTGGGGCCCTTCGTCTCGGCGGCATTTGCCGTCGTGCTCGGACTCTTCCAGAGCCCGCTGCTTGCCCTTGAGACCTTGATTGTCATGGTCATCGCCCAGAACGTGACGGACAACCTCCTGTCGCCTCTGGTCATGCAGTCTGCCGTGCAGGTGCATCCGGTGCTCTCGCTCATCTGCATCATCATGGGTTCGGCCTTAGGCGGCGTCCTCGGCATGATTCTGGCCGTGCCGCTCACGGCTGCCATCAAGGGTGTCTTTGTGTACTACTTCGAGTCGCGCACCGGACGCCAGCTTGTCACCTATGATGGGGCTATCTTCAAGGGCAGGCCGTACGTGGACGATGCAGGAAATATCGTTCCATCCTTCGACGCCCTGGACGATGACAGGTTCTTCGAGAGCTCCAGGCTTGTCCAGGAGCTTCCGCACGAAGGGAAGAACACGTCAAACGCTGCAGGCTCCAATGCGGGCGGCAGCGCATCTGCACACAACCCCGGAGATTCCGCCGGGAACGACAACAGGTAAAGGTTTGGAGACACATGAGTACTGCTGAGTACAAGACGATGACAACAGCGGAGATCCGCGAGGATTTCCTGCGCTTCTTCGAGAGCAAGGGCTGCAGGCTCTATCCCTCCTCCTCGCTCATCCCGGACGATCCCTCGCTGCTCCTTGCAAACGCCGGCATGAACCAGTTCAAGGAGTACTACCAGGGCACGAAGACCATGAAGGAGATTGGTGCCTGCTCCTGCCAGAAGTGCCTGCGCACGAACGATATCGACAACATCGGCGACGCACGCCACCTGTCGTTCTTCGAGATGCTCGGCAACTTCAGCTTCGGCGGCTATACGAAGGCAGATGCCATCGAGTGGGCCTATGAGTTCATCACGGGCGAAGACCACCTCGGCCTTCCTGCCGACCGTCTCTACATGACGGTCTTCAAGGACGACGACGAGGCCATCGAGCTCTGGCATGCCCAGGGTGTGCCCTATGACCACATCTCCCGTCTCGGTGCCGAGGACAACTTCTGGGCGGCAGGACCGACCGGCCCCTGCGGCCCCTGCTCCGAAATCTACTTCGACCAGGGCCCTTCCTTCGAGGGCGAGCGCCCGGGCGACGACGGCGACCGCTATCTCGAGTTCTGGAACCTTGTCTTCACGCAGTATGACCGCCAGGAGGACGGCTCGATGCCGGACCTTCCGCACCGCAACATCGATACCGGCATGGGCCTCGAGCGCATCGCTGCCATCATGCAGCACAAGGGCTCGAACTATGAGGGCGATGTCATGCGCTCCCTCATCGCGCTCGGCGAGAAGCTTGCCGGCGTCGAGTACAAAGGCAGCTCGCACCTTGCCTCCGACAAGAGCCTGCGCATCCTGGCAGACCACTCCCGTGCTGTCACGTTCATGATCGGCGACGGCATCCTGCCTTCGAACGAGGGCCGTGGCTATGTCCTGAGGAGGCTCCTGCGCCGTGCTGTCTATCACGGACGCCTGCTCGGCATCGAGGGCCCGTTCCTCACGACGTATGCGCATGAAGTGACGAAGATCCTGGGCGATGTCTATCCTGAGCTCGTCGAGAACCAGGCCCTCATCGACGGCATCATCGCTGCCGAGGAGGAGCGCTTCCGTGGCACGCTCGATGCAGGCGAGACGATGCTTGCCTCCGAGATGGAAAAGCTCGGCGAGGGCGAGCAGCTTTCCGGAGACGTGGCCTTCAGGCTCCACGACACGTATGGCTTCCCGATCGACCTCACCCGCGAGATCTCCGAGACCGCAGGCCATGCTGTCGATATGGACGCCTTCCAGGCTGCCATGGATGCCCAGAAGGAGCGCGCACGCAAGAGCGCGAACCGCGATGCCTGGGGCCAGGCCAACAACGTCTGGACGGCGCTTTCCGACCGTCTCCCGAAGACGGAGTTCACGGGCTATGATTCCGATGAGCTCGAGGGCGCCAAGGTCCTTGCTATCGTCGCAGACGGCGAAGAGGTCAAGAGCGCCGAGGCAGGAGACGAGGTCGAGGTCGTGCTCGACAGGACGCCGTTCTACGCCGAGATGGGCGGCCAGGTCGGCGATACCGGCACGCTTTCCGGCGTTGCTGCACGTCTTGCAGTCACGGACACGAAGGGCAAGAGCGGCATGAGCGCCCATGTGGCAACCGTCGAGGAAGGCGAGCTCCATGTCGGGGATACGCTCGACTGCGCGGTCGATCATGGCAGGCGTGAGCTCATCCGCCGCAACCATACGGCGACGCACCTGCTCGATGCAGCCTTGAAGCAGGTCCTCGGCGACCATGTGAACCAGGCAGGCTCGCTCGTCGAGCCTGACCGCCTGCGCTTCGACTTCACGCACTTCGAGGCACTCACGGAAGACGAGCTCGAGCGCGTCGAGGGTCTCGTGAATGCCGAGATTTTCGCTGCCGAGCCGATTGTCACGAAGGTCATGGGCCTCGAGGAGGCCAAGGCATCCGGTGCCGTGGCCCTCTTCGGCGAGAAGTACGGCGACACCGTCAGGGTCGTCTCGACAGGCGAGAGCGACCATCCGTTCTCCCGCGAGCTCTGCGGCGGCACGCATGCGAGGAACACGGCAGAGCTTGGCTTCTTCAAGATCGTGTCCGAGAGCTCCGTCGGCTCCAACGCACGCCGTATCGAGGCTGTGACGTCTGCAGGCGCCGTGGAGTACGTCGACGAGAGGCTCTCCATCCTGAATGACGTGGCATCCGAGCTCAAGTGCCAGCCGAAGGACGTGCTCTCCCGCATCGAGGCGCTCCAGCAGGAGCTGCGCGCAGCCGAGCGCAAGGCAGAGGACCTCATGTACGGCAGCTCCTCCGACCAGGTTGCGCAGGCTGTGAAGGCAGCAGAGCAGCTTGATGGCTACAAGTGCGTCTTCGCGAAGCTCGCAGGCCTCTCCGGCAAGGAGCTCCGCAATGTCTGGGATGCCGTGAGAGACGACATGGGCGGCGAGCCCTGCGCTGCCGTCATCGCCTCTTCGACGGCAGACGGCAAGGTGGCCCTGCTTGCCGCGGCAACCGAGACCGCTGTTGCCAAGGGCTTCAATGCCGGCAAGGTTATCAAGGAGATCTCCGGACTCGTCGGCGGCCGTGGCGGCGGCAGGCCACAGATGGCCCAGGCAGGCGGCTCCGATGCTTCCGGCATCGATGCTGCGCTCGAGGCAGCAAAGGGTCTCGTCAGGTGAGGGCGCTTGCGCTCGATATCGGGGATGCGCGCATAGGGATTGCCGCAAGCGATGCTTCTGGCATGCTTGCGGTCCCTGTCTGCGTCCTTCCGGCTCAGGAGGTTCTTTCGCTCTCCCGGAACTTCCGCCGTGTCATCGAGGACCACGAGCCGGAGATCCTGGTCTGCGGCCGTCCGCAGACGATGGCAGGGGAGGATGGGCCCCAGGCAGAGAAGATCATGTCTGAGGGCAAGGCCATTGCTGAGAGGATTGGCCTTCCTGTCGAGTTCGAGGACGAGCGCCTCTCCTCGAGCGAGGCAAAGCGGATTCTCCGTGCACAGGGACTCACGGAGAAGCAGATGCGCGGCAAGATCGACTCTGTCGCAGCCTCGCTCTTCCTCCAGACCTGGCTCGACGCGAAGCGCGCGCAGGATCGAGACGCCTGATTGCCTCCAGGCACAAGAGCTTCGAAGCCCTTTTCCGTACATGCGGAGAAGGGCTTTTTCATGCCGGAATTTCAGCAACTGGTATCAGACGAGTCCGACCGCAAAGCTTGAGCTGTCAAGGAAAATCGGAGATTCCAACAGAATGGATGCTGGTGGCCAATAGTGATGCCATAGTGAAGCATTAAGAGATTTGCAAATTACTAGAAATTACAAAAATACAAGAACTATTACGCAGACGGTATGCCAAATTCTGACTGTTTTGATATGAATTCGAAAAATAGTTACGAATTAAGACCAGATAAAAACGTTACCGGAACCGCTATATACGAAAAATCTTTAATTCGGTGAGCAGTTCCTGGTGCACAAGAATTGTTGTCGAAATATAATGACACAGTGTGGAAAACATGGTGGACACATAAGCACATATGTTCACGAACGAGAGTCCACATGTTCTGTAGGCAGCGTGAGAGAAGTAAGGAGGAAGTTGGATGGTAGGAATCGTCCTGGCAAGCCATGGCAAGTTCGCCGAAGGCATCAAGGAATCCGGAAGCATGATCTTTGGTCCTCAGGAGGACGTCGCCGCTGTTGTCCTGACCCCCGACATGGGTCCTGACGACATGCACAAGAAGCTGCTTGACGCCATCGCCACTTTCAGCGATCAGGAGCATGTCCTGTTCTTGGTCGACCTCTGGGGTGGCACACCGTTCAACCAGGTTTCACGCATCATCGACGAGGAGAAGCACGAGGACTGGGTCGCAATCACCGGCCTCAACCTTCCGATGCTCGTCAGCGCGTACGGCTCCCGTATGGGTGCCGACACTGCTGTCGACGTCATGAAGGAGATCTTCTCCGAGTCCAAGGATGGCATCAAGGTGAAGCCTGAGGAGCTCGAGCCGAAGTCTCAGACCGCGGCACCCGCTCCTGCTGCAGCTGCGGCCCCGCAGGGCGCCATTCCCGAGGGAACGGTGCTTGGCACGGGTCACATCAACTACGCGTACGTCCGCATCGACACCCGTCTGCTCCACGGCCAGGTCGCAACGGCTTGGACGAAGCAGGTCAACCCGGATCGCATCCTGGTTGTCTCCGACGGTGTCGCCCACGACGAGCTGCGCAAGACCATGATCGTGCAGGCTGCGCCTCCAGGAGTCCATGTCCATGTCATCCCGATCAGCAAGCTGATTCAGGTCGATAAGGATCCGCGCTTCGGTGCGACGAAGGCCATGGTGCTCTTCGAGACTCCGCAGGATCTGCTCGAGGCCGAGAAGGGTGGCGTCAAGTTCCCGAAGGTGTGCATCGGCTCTATGGCACATTCCGCCGGCAAGACTGTCATCAACCAGGCAATCGCCTGCGATGAGGACGATGTCAAGACGCTCAAGGAATGCCGTGACAATGGCACGGAGTTCTACGTGCAGAAGGTCCCGTCGGACCGCGTCGAAGACATCTGGAAGCTTCTTGCCGAAAAGAACATGGCCTAGAGAAGGAGGGAATGTATGTCACCTATTACGGTACTTCTGGTCATTATCGTGGCCTTCTTGGCAGGCATGGAAGGCATCCTCGATGAGTGGGAATTCCATCAGCCGCTCGTTGCCTGCACGCTCATCGGCCTTGTCACGGGCCATCTCGATGCAGGCATCATCCTCGGCGGCCAGCTGCAGATGATTGCCCTCGGCTGGGCAAACATCGGCGCTGCTGTCGCTCCTGATGCAGCTCTCGCTTCCGTCGCTTCCGCCATCATCATGGTGCTGGCGCTCAATGGCGGCGGCAACCAGCAGGACGCCATCACGACGTCCATGGCAGTGGCAATCCCGCTGTCCGTCGCAGGCCTCTTCCTCACGATGATCTGCCGTACGATCGCTACGGCCATCGTCCACGCAATGGATGCCTGCGCCGATAAGGACGATATGGCTGGCATCGACCGCTGGCAGTTCATCGCCATCGCTATGCAGGGCCTTCGTATCGCCATCCCGGCAGCCTGCCTCTGCTTCATTCCGTCCGAGGCCGTCACGGCAGCTCTTAATGCTATGCCCGCATGGCTCACCGGCGGCATGGCAGTCGGCGGCGGCATGGTCGCTGCAGTCGGCTACTGCATGGTCATCAACATGATGGCTTCCAAGGAGGTCTGGCCGTTCTTCGCGCTCGGCTTCGTCCTCGCAGCCATCAAGGAGCTCACGCTCATCGCCCTCGGCGTCATCGGCCTCTCCCTTGCCATCATCTACCTTGGCCTCAAGGACATGGCAAAGAGCGGCTCTGGTGCAGCTGCCGGCTCCGGCGACCCGCTGGGCGACATTCTGGACGACTACGAATAGCAGAAGGAGTGTGAAACCATGGCAGAAGCAACTATTGAGAAGAACGCAGACGGCAAGATCGTCCTCTCGAAGGCAGTCCGCAAGCAGGTCATGTGGCGCCACCAGTACCTTCAGGGCTCCTGGAACTACGAACGCATGCAGAATGGCGGCTGGTGCTTCTCGATGATCCCGGCCATCAAGGCCCTCTACAAGGATCCTGAAGACCAGAAGGCGGCACTCAAGCGCCACCTCGAGTTCTACAACACGCATCCGTACGTCTCCGCTCCGGTCATCGGCGTCGTCCTCGCAATGGAGGAGGAGCGCGCCAACGGCGCCCCGATCGACGACGTTGCAATCCAGGGCGTCAAGGTCGGCATGATGGGTCCGCTCGCCGGTGTCGGCGACCCGGTCTTCTGGTACACGGTACGCCCGATTCTCGGCGCTCTCGGTGCCTCGCTGGCCCTGTCCGGCAGCATCGTCGGTCCGCTCCTGTTCTTCATTGCCTGGAACATCATCCGTATCGCCTTCCTGTGGTACACGCAGGAGGCCGGCTACAATCTGGGCACCTCCATCACGAAGGACCTCTCCGGCGGCCTGCTCGGCAGGCTGACCGAAGGCGCTTCCATCCTCGGCATGTTCATCATCGGTGCCCTGGTCGAGCGCTGGGTCTCCATCAACTTCACTCCGGTCGTCGCCCGGATCCCGCAGCAGGCTGGTGCCTACATCGACTGGGAGAGCCTTCCGGCTGGCGCTGATGGCATCAAGCAGGCGCTCACGATGTACAGCTCCATCGGTGCCACGGCTCTCGATCCTGTCAAGACCGTCACCCTGCAGTCCAACCTCGACCAGCTCATCCCTGGCCTTGCTGCAGTGGGCCTGACGCTGTTCTGCTGCTGGCTCCTCAAGAAGAAGGTCTCGCCGATCGTCATCATCCTGTGCCTCTTCGCACTTGGTATCGTCGGCCGTCTCCTCGGCTTCCTGTAGGATTGCCAAGGCGCTATCATGGGCCGTGCTTCCGCAAGGGAGCACGGCCTTTTCGATTAAGGAGTCACATCAATGGCAATGGTCCAGTCGCAGAACAGCTCGGTGGAATACACCTGCAAGGTGAGCTCTCTCCAGGGCCTCACCTCAACCGGTGACCTTATGGTCGGCAACAATGCCCTCGAGTACTACAACGAGCGCAATACCCAGGACTACATCCAGATTCCCTGGGATGAGATCGACTACATCTCGGCTTCGGTCTACGGCAAGCGCCACATTGCCCGCTGGGCCGTCTTCACGAAGGAGAATGGTCACTTCACGTTCTCTGCAAAGAACAACAGGGAAGCGCTCAGGGCAATCCGCGAGCATGTCGACCCGAGCAGGATGCTGCGCTCTCCCGACTTCTTCGATGTCCTGCGTGCCGGCGTCAAGGCTGCTGGCAGAAAGATCGCAGGCGTCTTCCATCCCAAGAAGGACACGGCTGACGAAGAGTAAGCTTCTGCCTCGATTTATGCAGACTGCGGGTGTTTTCGCAGCTTGGAGGCATCAAGTCTGCGCATTTCCTCTGTAGATGGGTATCTGCTGCGAACACAGTCACACTTTCGGCGTATGCTCAGGCACACTCAAGAAATCTGTCAGTCTGCCCTGTAGCCTTAAGGGTAGCTGCAAAGAAGCTAAGGACTGCCCATGAGCTCGACTCCCCGCCACGAATCGCACCAACCACGCCGCCGTACGGCAGGCCATGCTGTGGGGACGGTGCCGGCGACCCATCTTTCGTCGCGCACGGCCCAGGTGACGCAGAGGACGCGCGAGAAGAGCCGGGCGGGGCATGTACGCGAGGTCAAGCGCAAGTCGTCCCACGGACCGGCACCCTACATCCTGGGCACGATCATCGCAGTCGCAGTCGTCGCCTTCCTTGCAATCCGCGTCCTCCCGGGCGTGCTGAGCAGGATCGACGGTGCGGGCTCCAAGACGACGGTCGAGGAGGGCACCCAGGTCACGGTCACGGTGCCGAAGGGCGCTTCCGGCCAGACCATCTTCAAGACACTTGTCGAAGCAGGCCTTCTCGACAACAGCCAGTCGAGCGATTTCCTCACTGCCTACAAGAGCCATGGGGACGACGCACAGATGCAGGCGGGCACCTACACTTTCACGGCAGGAGCGTCCGTCGAAGACATCGTGAACGGCCTCATTGCAGGGCCCAGCTCGAGCTATGCCTACAAGCTGACAGTGCCTGAAGGCTATACGGTCGCAAAGACCGCTGCGGCTGTCGCAGAAGCCATCCCTTCCATCACGGCCGACGATTTCACGGCGCAGGCAAAGGCATCGAACTATGTGGCAGACTATCCGTTCCTGGCCTCTGCCCAGAACGATTCCCTCGAGGGATTCCTGTTCCCGAAGACCTACACGTTCAATGCGGATGTGGATGCCGACACGGTGATTCGTGCCATGCTCGACCAGTACAAGACGGAGATGGCATCCATTGACTTTGCCACGGGCGAAGCGCAGATCAAGGCAAAGTACGGCATCACGATGTCTGACTATGATGTGCTGACCATGGCGTCGATTATCGAGCGCGAGGCTGTGACGGACGATCAGCGCGCAAGCATCTCCTCTGTCTTCTACAACCGTCTCCAGGCTGCCATGCCGCTCCAGAGCGATGCGACGATGGGCTATGTGACAGGCGGCGAAGTGACGGCAGACGACCTCAAGCAGGAATCGCCCTACAATACGTATCTCAACGAAGGCCTGCCGCCAACACCTATCTGCGCACCGAGCCTTGCCTCCATCCAGGCTGCGCTTGCTCCTGCCGACACGAACTATCTCTATTTCTATATCGTGCAGGAGAATGGCCAGACGACCTCGAGCTTCTCCGAGACGTATGACGAACATCTCGCAAGCATTGCTGCAAGCAGCAATGCAGAGACCGGGGAGTAGGAGAGCGTGTCTCTCTTCGAGGCAAGCCGCTATGTCGCACGCATCGAGCTCATCGATCTCGGTGCGCTCTGGCAGGAGGGCGTGCGCTTCCTTCTCATAGACCGCGACAACACCTGCATGGCTCGCTCAACGATGCGCGTCGAACCTCCGGTCGCTGCCTGGTTCGCAAAGGCGCATGAGATCGGCTTTGCGACCTGCCTCGTCTCGAACAACTTCCATGGGACAGATGTCGAGAGGACGGCAGAAGAGCTTGGCTCTGCCGTCGTCCACCATGCGATGAAGCCAGCACCGTTTGCGCTTGCGCATGCGCTGGCCCGCGAAGGGTTCTCTGCAGCAGAGACCGTGCTTGTGGGAGACCAGGTCTTCACGGATGTCGTGGCAGGAAACCTGGCGCATATCCCGACCATCCTTGTGCATCCGCTCTCGACGACAGACCTCTGGTATACGCAGATCCTGCGCCTCATCGAGCGTCCGCTTCTTTCCGGCCACACTTTCGAAGGCGACCGATGATTGTCTGTGCCGCCCTGGCGCTCGCCTTGGCGGTAGCCGTGGAGGATGCACGCAGCTGCCGTATCCGGAACAGCTTCTGCCTTGCTATGGCAGCCCTGGGCCTTGCCTTCCAGGCGGTGCGCATCTGGGCGCCTGAGCTCTCAGGCGTGCTTGCCTTCCATCTTGCGGATGAGACTTCTGCCCCCCAGGCCGTTCTGGCAGCTGCGCTCCTTGTGCTCCTTTGCGGTGCAGCGCTCGAGCTTGCATGGCGCAGGATCCATGGAGCCTGCGGCATGGGGCTCGGCGATATAAAATACATTGCTGCCTGGGCAACGCTTCTGGGACCTGGCATCTTCGTGCCGCTTGCTGCGGCAGCGCTTGTGGGCGCCTTGGTCACGCTCGTTCAGAAGAAGAAGCGCTTTGCCTTTGGACCCTATCTTTCGGTCGCATTCTCCTGCATGCTTGTGCTCCTGTCCTCAGACATCCTCTGATGCCCTGTTTTGATGCAGGATGTACGTGTGCTCTCCTCTGACATGACAGCTTCGATCTCGATGATAGAATCAAGGAGATCAGACTGTGTTTTTCGGAGGTTTTGGTGGACAGACCATGCAATGGATATGTCGTACATGAAGGGTGCGATCATATCTTCTTCGTCGGCTTTCTCGGAGCCGGCAAGTCCACGGTGGCAAGAAATATCGGATGCCTCTTCTGCCGGCCCTATGTGGATACCGACCGCATGGTCGAAAGGATCCGCGGCAAGAGCGTCTGCGATATCTTCCGCGAGGATGGGGAAGAGTCGTTCCGCGATACGGAGACCGAGGTGCTCAGAAGCCTCAGCGAGAAGAAGTCGCTGCTCGTGAGCTGCGGCGGCGGCATCGTGGAGCGCTCCGAGAATGTCGACCTCATGCACAGCATGGGCAAGATCGTATTCTTGGATGGAGATCTCTCCGATTCGCTGAGGCAGATCCAGCACAAGGAGACACGGCCCGATCTGGGCGGCTGTCTCAAGGAGACGAGCGCCTGCTATAATCGCCGGCGTCCCCTCTATGAGGCGGCAGCAGACTATACGATCGATATCAGGAACAAGAGCTTCGAAGAAGTCGCTTGCGATGCGTCGAAGCTTCTATGGGAGGAAGGGCTGCTATGAGCGAAGAAGAGCTTGGGACGAGCGTCCCTCAGGACAACGGGGATGCTGCACAGGCTCCTGCCGATGTGGCTGAGGCTGCCGAAGTCCTTCAGGAAGAGGAAGCGCCGAAGTCTCCTCTGGCTGAGACGACCCGCCAGTGGGTGTCGCTTCCGGGCAGCTCCTGCAATGTCCGCATAGGCTCGGGCAACCTCGAGAACTTCGGCCACGACCTCAAGAGCTCTGTCGGAAAGCCTGCGAAGGCTGCGCTCCTCGTGTCTGACAAGGCGGATCCGGACTTCGTCCAGGAGCTCCTCTGGCAGCTGAACGATGCCGGCTTCCAGGCGCTCAGGGGCTCTGTGCCGGGAGAGCTCACGCTTTCTGCGGCAGATGAACTCTTCGGCGAGCTTGACAGGCTGCATATCACGTCGGATGACCTGATTGTCTGTGTCGGTGCTGCCCCTGAGCTCTCGCTTGTCTTATATGCTGCCGGCGCCTGGTGTGGCCGTACGCCGGTCTGCGCCCTGCCGCTCGATCTCGAGGCACTTGTCTGCGCAACCGTCACGCCTGAAGGAATCTCGGTCGGCACGCACAGGGATATGGTGTCTGGCCATAACAGCCTGAAGAACGTCTTTGCCGACTTTGCCCGCATCGACCTCGGACCTTCCGAGAAGCGTCTCCACGCCTATGCGACGATGGTCGCGACTGCGGTCTCCGATACGGAAAAGGCATTCGAAGCGCTCTATAACAGGCGCGATGCCCTCGCCGAAGCTGACGAGGTGGCACTGCGCGAGCAGGTGAACGAGACGCTCAGGAGCCGCGGCCGCATTGCCTCCTCGACCTCTGTTGCCGTGCGCCAGTCGCTTTCCTACGGCGTCACGTTTGCAGAGGCGCTGAGCCATCTTGTGGAAGGCGTTCCTGCCTCGACACTTCTGGCCGAAGGCCTGCGCTTCACGGCACGCGTGGCTGTGACCGAGGAGGACTTCAAGGTCGACGATATGCTTGCCCAGGACGAGCTGCTCTCAGTACTGGGGCTGGGCACGGTCAGCGCCACGGTAGATCCCGATGCGCTCCTGCACGAGATGCGCGCCTGCGCACATCTGCGCTCGAACCGCTTCATGCTCGCCGTGCCGCGCGCTTTCGGACGCGTCCGTCTCGCGACGATCGAGGATGCCCGCCTCAAGGCGCATCTCGAGGCCTGGTGCGCACAGCACCAGGCGGACTAGTTGCTTGGTACATTCAATCGGAAAGGATCTTTTGCTATGGCAGATCAGGAAATGGGAAAGGCGCGTGTTGCACGCCTTCGTGCCCTCATGCAGGAGTATGGATATGACGCAGTCGTGCTGCGCCACAATCCGGATCTGCGCTGGCTCACAGGAGCCGAGCGCACGTTCGACGACGAGGTCGCACATACGGCCTTCGTGACCCGCGAGGGCCAGTGGCTCCATACGGATTCGCGCTACTTCGGCACATTCCAGGATCGCCTTGGCAAGGATACGGACTGGCAGCTCGATATGGATGCCGTGAGCCATCCGGCCTGGACAGCCTCCCTGATCAAGAAGACCCATGCCCGTGTCGTCGCAATCGAGGACACGGCAGACCTTGCATTCTTCGATGCGCTCGAGGCAGAGCTTGGTCGCCAGTCGGCGGCATGCCTCCTGCCGCGCATGCATGGCACGGTCTCGGCGCTGCGTGTCGTGAAGGACGCCGAAGAGGTCTCCCTCATGCGCCATGCCCAGACCATCACGGATGCTGCCTTCGAGCACATCTGCGGCTACATCAAGCCGGGACTCACCGAGCTCCAGATCAGGGCAGAGCTTGAGAGCGCGATGTTCGACCGCGGTGCCGATGCGCTCTCGTTCGACACGATCATCGCAAGCGGTCCGAACGGTGCCAACCCGCATGCCCAGCCGGGGGAGCGCCGCGTCGAGGAGGGCGACCTCATCGTCATGGACTATGGTGCCGGCTACCATGACTACCATTCGGACATGACAAGGACTGTGTGCGTCGGCAAGGCGACAGATGAGCAGAAGAAGGTCTACGCCGTCGTCCGCAAGGCGAACGAGACCTGCGAGGCAGCGATCCATGCCGGTGTCATCGGCGTCGATATCCATAACCTCGCCGTCAAGGTCATCTCCGATGCCGGCTACGGAGACTACTTCAAGCATGGTCTCGGCCACGGTGTCGGCCTCCAGATTCACGAAGCACCGTACTTCAGCCGCTCCGGCGCTCCTGCCGAGCACGGCGTCATCCCTGCAGGATCTGTGATCACGGTCGAGCCGGGCATCTACCTCCCGGGACGCTTCGGCATCCGCCTCGAGGACTTCGGACAGGTGACCGAGGACGGCTACGACGTCTTCACGGCATCCGCCCACGACCTCGTCGAGATTCCCTGCTAGGACCCACATCTTCACACTTTGTGTAGTCGCTCCGGCTTGCCTGCATGAGCTGGAGCGACGTCGTATACTGATAACGTTTCGGAGTTTTACGGATAGGAAAGAGATCAACCGTGGCAACGCAGACCATCAGCACCGCTGATTTCAAGAACGGCATGGGCCTCAAGATCGGCAACAAGTACTACACGATCGTCGAGTTCCAGCATGTCAAGCCGGGCAAGGGCGGCGCATTCGTGCGCTACAAGATCAAGGACCTGCGCGATGGCCGCACGATCGACCAGACCTGCAATGCAGGCACGAAGTTCGACAGCGTGCAGCTCATCACCAAGGAGATGCAGTATCTCTACAACGACGGCGTCGACTACTACTTCATGGACAACGATACGTATGAGCAGGTCGCTGTTCCTGCCGACTTCATCGGCGACAACGCCCAGTGGCTCGTCGAGAACGACAACGCCTCTCTGCTCTACGCTGACGATGAGCTCCTCGGCGTGACGCCTGCCATGTTCATCGAGGTCGAGATCACGCAGACCGACCCGGGCTTCAAGGGCGACACGGTCCAGGGCGGCACGAAGCCGGCCACGATCTCCACGGGCGCTACGATCCAGGTGCCGATGTACCTGAACCAGGGCGAGAAGATCAAGGTCGATACGCGCGACGGCAAGTTCGTCCAGCGCGTCTAGCCTCTCGCACAATGAGGGATGCCGCGTCCCATCTGGCGGTGGGGTGCGGCATTTTTCTATGCAGACAGGCCCTGCAATGTGGAAACCTTGGGAGCAGCTGCCAGCGCGCTTCCAAGATGCGGCCCTGCCTCTGGGCTATTTGCGTATACTGGGTATGACCATAAGCAAGCCGGAAAGCTGGCTTTCTGGCGGATGCGGAAGGACGTTCTATGGACGAGCTCTCCATCTCTGGCATTGGCATCTCCCGCCGCGTCATCGCGACCGTCGTTGCGCTGGCAGCAGAAAAGGTCGAAGGAGTCGCCTCTGTCGGCGGCAATGATACGCTTACCTCGAGCCTCATCAGGGTCTTCACGGCCAAGAGCCTCGATGTCGCACAGGCAGTCGAGTCCGAAGAAGAGGACGGCCGCCTGCATATCACGGTCCATCTGTCGGTCTTCTATGGCTACCCGTTCTGCGAGCTTGCGCAGAACGTGCGCCAGGCAGTCGCAGATGCCGTGTCCGAACAGATCGGCGTTGAAGTATCGGCAGTCGATGTCTGCATCGACAGCCTCGTATTCCCCAAGGAGTAGAAGCCTTGTCAAAGCAATCGTCAAAGCAGTTCAAGGGACGCACCCTTGCACGCAGCCAGGCCCTGCAGATCATCTTCCAGGCAGAGGCAACGGGCCGTGCCGTGGATGAGGTGCTCGATGGGGACTATGCCCTCTCCGAGGGCCCGCTCGATCCCTTCGGCGAGCGTCTGGCACGTGGCACCTGGTCGCTGCGTCCCGGCCTTGACCGCATCATCGACTCCGTCGCTACGAACTGGTCGCTCTTCCGCATGCCGGCAGTCGACCGCAATCTCCTGAGGCTTGCCCTCTATGAGATCCTCGAGGTCGACGAGGTCGAGTTGCCTGTCACGATCGACGAATGCGTCGAGCTTGCCAAGGCCTATGGCACGGACGAGTCGAGCCGCTTCGTGAACGGCGTGCTCGGAAAGATTGCACGCGAGCTCGAGGCAGGACGCGACCTCAAGCGCGAAGCTGAAGAGGGGACCGAGGAGGCAGAGGCGCTTGCCGCTGCAGCCCCCGAAGCAGAAGCCCCCGAAGAAGAGCGCGAGTGGCCTGCCTATGGTGCCGAGATCCGTGCCGAGGAAGAGGCTGAAGGTGCCGAGGAGGGCACCTGGCAGCCGGGCGAGGATCCAGAAGACGCCGATGAGGCTGCAGAGCCGGGCGAGGACGCGTAATGGCCAAGATCGATACGTCTGCCTACAAGACCTTCGACGAGATTGCGGGCAGGCTCGATGAGATTGCCGGGCAGGTGCGCCAGAAGGATACGTCGCTCGAGCGTTCGCTCGACCTCTTCGACGAGGCCATCGCTCTTGGCTCCAAGGCAGTCGATATGGTCGACGCCCAGGATGCAGAGCACGCGGGCACCCAGACCAAGGAGGGCTAGGGCCTGTGGCACGGCGCAGAAGGCTCGATGAGGAACTTGTAGCGCAGGGCTTCTTCCCAACAAGGGACGAGGCCCTGCGTTCTGTCATGGCAGGAGATGTCTCGACGACAGACCGCCGCATGGAATCTGCCGGCGAGCAGGTAAAGCCCGGCATCGAGCTCCATGTGAGAGGGCACATCCCGTTCGTGAGCAGGGGAGGACTCAAGCTCGAGCGGGGTCTCAACGCCTTCGATGTGAAGCCAGAAGGCCTTGCCTGCCTCGATGTGGGCTGCTCGTCGGGAGGCTTTACGGACTGCCTTCTCTCCCACGGGGCAAGAAGCGTCCTTTCGGTCGATGTGGGCTATGCACAGTTCGACTGGTCGCTCCGGAACAATCCCAGCGTCGAGCTCCTCGAGCGCACGAATATCGTCGATGTGCCGACGCCTGAGCGCATGGGCACGATCGATCTTGCTGTCTGCGATGTGTCGTTCACCTCGGTCGTCTCCATCCTGCCATCTGTCATGGAGCTCCTGAAAGATGACGGGGCGTTCCTGACGCTCGTGAAGCCGCAGTTCGAGGCAGCGCGCGATGAGGTGGACGAAGGCGGCATCGTGCACGATCCTGAAGTGAGGCTTGAAGCTCTCATGAAGGTGGCCGGTGCCTTTGTGGATGCAGGCCTTGCCATCAAGGGTGCCTGCGAAAGCCCGATCACGGGTGCCAAGGGCAACCACGAATACCTGCTGTATGGCAGAAGGGGAGAGGCTGGGCTGGTGCCAGACCTCTCTCAGGTTGTCAGGGAGGGCGAGACCTTCATCGCTTCATAGAACATCTGTACGTCTGTGCTGTAAGATGGCGCTTGATGCTACACTGGGCGTACGGAATCGATGGAACGAAGGTGAACTGACGGTGAAGGTGCTTCTCGTACCGAACTATGGACGCAGCGATGCGCTTCAGGGCGCGCACAATCTTTCCGGCTGGCTCGAAGCCGAGGGGCATGAAGCCGTGCTTGCCCCCGACAAGAAGCGCCACGAGGAAGAGCGTCCCGGCCTTGCTGATGGCATGGACCTCGTGATCTCGCTTGGCGGCGACGGCACGCTCCTGCGTGCTGCCCGTATCGTCGGCTACCGGGAGATTCCGCTCATGGGATTCTCCTATGGGCATCTCGGCTTCCTTACCTGCGGCGGTCCGAAGGACATGCGCACGACCGTCGCGGCGGCGCTTGCAGGCGAGCTCCATTCCTCGCACCGGGCGACCCTTGCCATCGAGGCAGAATATGTGCTGCCGGACGGAAGCACCTATACCGAGAAGAGCTTTGCCCTGAACGATATGGCTGTGACCCGGGGCGGTCTCGGCGATGTCATCTCCTTCGATGTCGGGGTCTCGGGAAACCACATCGACAGGATCCGCGGCGACGGCTTCATCGTCTCTACGGCGACGGGCTCGACCGGCTATGCGCTGGCAGCAGGAGGCCCTATTGTGACGCCGGAGTTCACGGGCATGGTCTGCGTGCCGATCGCTCCCCATACCATCCTGGCCCGCGCCTTCCTGACAGCGCCTTCAGATGTCGTGGAGATCGACATGTCGGAGGAGCGCCCGGCAGAGCGCAGCGTCCTCGCCGATGGCCGCCTCATGGGCCATGGAGGACGGGCCATGCATATGCGTGTCAGGCGCGGGGAGGGCGACATCATCCTCCTCGACTACAATGCGCAGAGCTTCTATTCGTCCGTTTCGCGCGTCTTCTACGGGAAAGTGGCCAAATAGATGATTGACGAGATTCAGGTCAGAAATGTTGCCCTCATCAAGGAAGCGGAGATAGAGCCAGCAGAAGGCCTCACCGTGCTTACCGGCGAGACTGGCTCGGGCAAGTCTGCCCTGCTCTCGTCCCTGAAGCTTCTTGTCGGCGACAGGGCAGATGCCTCTTCGGTCAGGGAAGGCGCAGATGGCCTCGAAGTGCAGGGCCGCTTCTTCACGGATGATGGGGAAGAGGATGGCCATATCGTACGGAGGCGCCTCACCGCTGATGGACGCGGCAAGGTCGATATCGACGGGCATATGGCATCAGTGAAGGAGCTCGCACAGACGCTCGGCCGCACGGTCGATCTCTGTGGCCAGCATGAGCACCAGAAGCTTCTCGATGTCACGACGCATGTGCAGCTTCTCGATGCCTTTGCCGGAGAGCCTGCAGCTGAGGCACGTGAAGCCTACCAGGAAGTACTCAGGAAATCTGACGCAGCCCATCGGGAGCTCAGGCGTGTCGAGGAGGCGAGCCGTGCCTCCGAGGAGAAGCTCGACGAGGCGGCATTCGTGCTCTCGCGCATCGATGAGGTCGGACCTTCCGAGGAAGACTATGCAGAGCTCGAAGAGGCGCTGCCGAAGGCAGAGCATGCCGAGGCACTCATGCGTGCTGCCGAAGGGGCACATGAGGCGGTAGCAGGAGACGATGGCGTCTCCGATGTGCTTTCTGCGGCAGTCGCCGAGCTGAGGGAGGCAGCGCGCTTCGACGAGAAGCTCGGAAAGCTGGCTGATGCCCTCGAGAGTGCCCTCATCGAGGCTGAGGATGCTGCATCGGAGCTCAGGGACTATGCCGACTCGGTCGAGCTCGATCCCGAAGAGCTCGAGCATCTGCAGGAGCGCGAGGCTGCCTATCAGAGGCTCATCCGTGCCTATGGCCCGGACCTTGCCCATGTGCTGGCACGGAGGGCGGAGGCAGAAGAGACCGTCTCTGCGGCGCAGGATGGGGGAGAGCGCGTACGCAAGGCGAAGAAGGCGCTCTCCGCTGCCGAGGCCGAGCTTGCAGAAGCTGCAAGGCAGCTCTCTTCCGTACGTGCGAAGGCAGCGCCTGAGCTTGCAGCTGCAATAACCAAGGAGATGGGGCAGCTCGAGATGGGCACAGCCTCGCTCGAGGTCTCGCTCGAGCCGCTTCCACGCTCGCAATGGACGCTCGAGGGCCCTGACCATGCAGAGCTCATGTATCGTCCCGGTGCCGGGCTCTCATCGCGCCCCCTTCGCCGCATCGCCTCGGGCGGCGAGGTCAGCCGTGTCATGCTGGCGGCAAAGGTCGTGCTCGGGGATGCCGACGAGACGGATACGCTCGTCTTCGACGAGGTCGATGCCGGTGTCGGCGGCGCCACGGCGAATGCGTTGGCCGAGGTGCTCAAGAAGCTCTCGCGCACGCATCAGGTCATCGTCGTCACGCATCTGGCACAGGTTGCCGTCATGGCAGACAAGCACTACGTCGTCACGAAGACGGAAGGAAGCGTGCCCGAGACGAAGCTCTCCGAGGTCGAGGGAGATGCGCGCGTGCATGAGATCGCACGCATGCTTTCGGGCGACGAGTCGGAAGCTTCGCTCAGCCACGCCCGCGAGATGCTCGAGCGCGTGCACGCCTCGTGGAATTGATGCAGGAACCGTTTCTCGGACAGGTTCTTGCCTCACGTGCGGAATGAACCGCGGTATTATATAGGTCCGTACGAAGAGCAAAGCAACGCGTATGGAAGGGTCCTCATGACCAAGCACATCTTTGTTACGGGCGGCGTCGTTTCTTCCCTTGGAAAGGGCATCACGGCAGCTTCCCTTGGCCGGCTCCTCAAATCCCGTGGTTACAAGGTGATGATGCAGAAGGCCGATCCCTACCTCAACGTTGATCCTGGCACGATGTCGCCGTTCCAGCACGGCGAGGTCTTCGTGACCGAGGACGGGTATGAGTCCGATCTGGACCTCGGCCACTACGAGCGCTTCATCGATGAGAACCTGACCCGCAATTCGAATTTCACGACCGGCGCAATCTACTCCTCGCTCATCAAGCGCGAGCGCAGGGGCGATTTCCTCGGCGGCACCGTGCAGGTCATCCCGCACGTCACGAATGCCATCAAGGAGCGCTTCCGCCGCATCGAGGAGCAGTCGGGAGCCGATGTCGTTATCACCGAGCTCGGCGGCACGATCGGCGATATCGAGAGCTCGTCGTTCGTCGAGGCAATCCGCCAGTTCCGCAAGGAAGACGGCCCAGGCAACACCCTCGTGATCCACGTGAGCCTCGTGCCCTATATTGCCGCTGCCCATGAGGTGAAGACGAAGCCGACGCAGCACTCCGTGAAGGAGCTGCGCTCCATGGGCATCCAGCCTGACTTCATCGTCTGCCGTTCCGACCATGAGGTCGAGGCACCGATTCGCGCAAAGATTGCCCACTTCTGCGACGTCGATGAGGATTGCGTGTTCGAGAACTCCGACTGCCCGTCGATCTACGATGTGCCAGCGCACCTCGCCGAGCAGGGCTTCGATCTCAAGGTCTGCGAGAAGCTCGGCCTCGACCCGCGCGAGAGCGATATGAGCTCCTGGTACAGCTTCACGTCTGCCATGCATGCAGCGAAGCAGAAGCCGGACAAGACGAAGATTCGCATCGTCGGCAAGTATACGCAGCTGCCGGATGCCTACCTTTCCGTCATCGAGGCCTGCGGACATGCAGGCGTCTACTTCGGCCGCAACCTCGACGTCGAGCTCGTCGACGGCGAGGAGCTCACCGAGGACAACGTCGAGGACGTGCTCGGCGATGCTGACGGCATCCTCGTGCCGGGCGGCTTCGGCCAGCGCGGCGTCGAGGGCAAGATCCTCTCTGCCCACCTTGCCCGCACGGAGAAGAAGCCGTATCTCGGCATCTGCCTCGGACTCCAGGTCGCTGTCTCCGAGTTCGCCCGCAATGTCGCTGGCATGCCGGGCGCCAACTCCACCGAGTTCTCGCCGGACTGCGAGTATCCGGTCATCGATATCATGCCTGACCAGGAGGATGTCACCGAGAAGGGCGGCACGATGCGCCTTGGTGCCTACCCCTGCAAGGTCAAGCCGAACACGCTTGCCATGGAGGCCTACGGCGAGCCGCTCGTCTATGAGCGCCACCGCCACCGCTATGAGGTGAACAACGCATTCCGCGACAAGCTGACGCAGGCCGGCCTTGTAATCTGCGGTCTCTCTCCTGACGAGCGCCTCGTCGAGATGGTCGAGCTTCCCGAGGATGTGCACCCCTGGTTCGTTGCCAGCCAGGCACACCCTGAGTTCAAGAGCCGCCCAACGAAGCCGGCACCGCTCTTCCGCGAGTTTGTCCGCGCTTCCATTGCCCACCACGAGGGCTGCGCACGCCAGAGCGTCCAGCCGGAGTAGGGCGCACTTGGATCTTGCATCTGCACGGAAGGAATTCATGGGCTACCTCGCTTTCGAACGAGGTAGCTCTTCTCATACCGTGGAAGCCTATGGAAGGGACCTCGAGCGCTATGTGAAGGCGCTCGAAGAGAAGGGCGTGACCGAGCCCGACGACGTGACCCGCCCTCTCATAGAGGAGCATCTCGAGCACCTTGCCGAGGAGGGCTATGCCCCGTCTTCAGTTGAGCGGGCGCTCTCTGCCATCAAGAGCTTCCACCGCTTCATGCTCCAGGAAGAGATGTCTTCTGTCTCTCCTGCAGCAGCACTGCCGCTTCCGAAGAAGGCAGAGCGCTTGCCCGATGTCCTGAGCGTCAGGCAGGCGCTCGCGCTTCTCGACCAGCCCTTCCCGAAGACGGCGGCAGGACAGCGCGACCGTGCCATCATAGAAGTGCTCTATGGGTGCGGCCTTCGCGTCTCGGAGCTCACGGGCCTCGATGTCGGGGCGGTATCGCTCGAGGACGAGGTCGTGCGTGTCATCGGCAAGGGAAGCAAGGAGCGGCTCGTCCCGCTCATGGGAAGCGCCCACGAGGCGCTTGCGGAATACCTCTCCGACTGGAGGGGAGAGCTCGTCTCTTCGAGAAGCGGCGCTGCGGTCTTCCTGAATGTCCGCGGCGGCAGGATCTCGCGGCAGTCCGTCTTTGCAATCGTCGAGCGGGCAGGACGCGTCGTCGGCATAGACGGCCTCCATCCGCATACCCTCCGCCACAGCTTTGCGACGCACATGCTCCAGGGAGGAGCAGACATCCGCATCGTGCAGGAGCTTCTGGGACACTCGTCGATCCAGACGACGCAGCTCTATACCCATCTCGACAGGAGCCATCTTCGGATGGCATACCTCTCGGCGCACCCCCGGGCGCGCAGGGAGCGGGAGCAGCCACACAATTCCGACAAATGACCGCCGAGCCGGGCGGTGCCATACCACGCCTTCGAGCTTCGGGTTTGTGGGGGCAAAAGAAAGAGACCGCTAGATGTTGTGGGGGTGCAGGCGCGTGTGCCTGCACCCCTTTTTATCTGCGGAAATGCAGTTTGGTGGGAGAAAGTGGGACAAAGGGTTGGAAAAGGGGGCATCGAGACGTTATAGTTGGATACACGCTTTGAGAGGGGACAGGCCGAGTCGTCGGGAGGTGGCAGATGTACCTGACGGGCGAGAAACAGCTCAAGCTCGATGCCAAGCTGCGTCTTACCCTGCCGGCCGACTTCCGCCGTCAGTTCGGCGACCGCGTCTGCCTCGTTCCTCTCAAGGACGCAATCTGGGGCTTCACTCCAGAAGGCCACGAGGCCTGGACCGCCTCCTATTTCCCGGATGGCTTCAATCCGAGGGACAGGGAGCAGGACAAGCTTCAGCGAACGCTCATGAGGAGGACCGTGACGGTGGACATCGATGCCGCCGGCCGTGTCGCGCTCAGCAAGGTTCCCGAAGAGAAGCTTGCGAAGCTCGGCATCTCCCGTGACGTCATGGTCATCGGCAACCGCGACCACTTCGAGGTCTGGGATTACCAGCACTTCGAGGAGCTCAACGCCGAGGACGATGACGACCTGGACGACCTCATGTTCGACTAGCCGGAAAGGAGCAGCTCCCGTTGAAAGTCGAATATCGGCATAATCCCGTCATGCTCTCCGAGGTGCTGGAGGCCCTGGACCCCCAGCCTGGAGAGGTTGTCTGCGACTGCACGCTCGGAGGAGCGGGGCACTCGGTCGCTCTGGCCGAGCGCATTGCTCCTACCGGCCTCTCGATCGGAATCGACCAGGACGATATGGCTCTTGCCGCCGCAGCGGAACGCTTCGGCCGCGAGGTGCCCAGCGCCCGTCATCGGTTCCTCAAAGGCAACTTCGGCGACCTCGACCAGCTTCTGGTCGAAGCCGAGGTGCCCGGCGTAGACTGCTTCCTCTTCGACCTCGGGGTCTCGTCGCCTCAGCTCGACATACCCGACAGGGGCTTCTCGTACCACGAGGACGCTCCTCTGGATATGCGGATGGATCCGAGGAACAACACTCTAACCGCACAAGAGGTCGTGAACACCTACAACGAAGCAGACCTCACCCGGATTCTCCGCAGCTATGGAGACGAGAAGCATGCAGCATCCATCGCGCGCCACATCGTGCGCGCCCGCGAGAAGGCGCCCATCGAGACGACGCTCGAGCTCGTGGAGATCGTGAAGGCAGCCATTCCTGCCCGCGACCGCCGCCATGGGGGACACCCGGCACGCAAGACCTTCCAGGCCCTGCGCATCGAGGTGAACCACGAGCTGGATGTGCTGGAGAGGGGACTGCGCGCTGCCATCCGCTGGGCCAATACAGGCGGCAGGATCTGCGTGATCTCGTACCACTCGCTCGAGGACCGGCTTACGAAGCATGTGTTCTCCGAGCTCTCTCAGGGGTGCATCTGCCCGCCGGACCTTCCGGTCTGCGTGTGCGGACATGTGCCGATAATCGAGGTCAAGACCAGAAAGCCCCTGGCCGCGACCGAAGAGGAAGTGCGCTCGAACCCACGGGCGCGCAGCGCTCTGATGCGCGTGGCAGTCAAGCTCGATGTCACACAGGCTCAGGCGCAGACCTGATGCTCACGGCCCCTCCGGACCGTCTGCATAGCACCCAACGCACCAAGGACGCAGCACCACCGCACCATAAACGAACCACAACGCACTACCAATGCAGACAACAGATGAGGGGTATTTCGGTATGAGGTATGAGTCCTCTGAGGCAGTCCGCCTCGACGGATATGATATGCGCTCGAACATGCGCGAGGCCTCGGCCAGCCCCTCTTTCGATGTATACGAAGGCGGCGGGCTCGATGCCCGCGTCCGCCAGGGCGTCACGCACCAGTTCCTCGTGAAGCTGGTCCGCGTCGCGCTTGTCGCGGCAGCCATCTGCGCGCTCGGCTTTGCCCGTGTTGCGATCTCGACGGCGACCGTCTCAGCCCTCCAGGCAAATGAGTCCCTCGAGAGCCAGGTCGGCGATGCCACGGCCCTCTACAACGACCTCAAGGCGTCGAAGTCGGCGCTGTCGAGCGTGTCGCGCATCGAGCGCATCGCGACACAGAACTACGGTATGGTCCTCGAGGACCCCGAGGTCATCTCTTCGACGGCATCCTCCTCTGATAGCGCTGCTGCCTCTTCGACCGATGGCACAGCATCCCTTTCTCAGACTGACGCAGAGACTGCGAATTCTTCGAATGTGGAGTAGGGGCGCGCTCCTTCTGGCGTAAGCTCATCCACATGGACAGACAAGACAGACACAGCAGAGCGAACGGCCCCGAGAGGGGCCGCTCGTCGTACGACGAAGTGGTCCAGAACCGCGAGGCGCGTGCCCGCAGGCGCGAGGAGCGCGCACAGCGCGAGGACAGGCAGTCCCGGCGGCATGGACACACAGACGGCGGCGGCATCCTCTCCCATGTGAAGGGCATGGATGGCCGCCTTGTCGCGGTTTTCTGCATCCTTGCTGCGCTTGCACTCGTCGTGTGCGGACGCCTCTTCTATCTCCAGATCCTCCAGGGCCCTGAGCTCACGCAGATGGCAGCAGACAGTCGCACGAACGAGATCACGCTCACGGCAAAGCGTGGCACGATCTACGACCGAAACGGCAATGTCCTCGCCATGAGCGTCGATGTGAAGACCATCTACTGCAATCCTTCGCTTATCAAGGACAAGGACCAGGCAGCTGAGATCATGGCAGAGACGCTTGGCGGCTCGAAGGACGACTATCTCGAGATCGTCGATGAGGATACGACGTTTGCCTATATCAAGAAGAAGGTCGACACGACGACCGCCTCGACGCTTGACGACAAGCTCGACGAAGCCGATATCGAAGGCGTCTATTTCCTCGATGACACGAAGCGCATCTACCCTTATGGCTCTGTCGCGGGACAGGTCCTCGGCATGGTCGGCTCGGATGGCCAGGGCCTCACAGGCCTCGAGCTCTACTACAACGATGTGCTCTCCGGCCAGGATGGCTCCATGATCATGGAGACAGGCGCTGACGGCACGCCTATTGCAGGCGGCGTCGCTGAAGTCACGAAGGCGACCGCAGGCTCCGATATCGTGATCTCGATCGATGTGAACATCCAGGAAAAGCTCGAAGAGGTCCTGACTGAAGGCACGGAGAAGGACAAGGCAGACTCGTCGTCCGCCATGGTGACAGACCCGAATACGGGAGAGATCCTGGCAACCGCATCGACCCCTCTGGCCGACCTCTCGGATACCTCCGAGCTCACGAACGAGGCGCTGAACCTGCGCATGGTATCGGACCTCTATGAGCCGGGCTCCATCTTCAAGATACTGACGATGGCATCCGGGCTGGTGCACGGGACGTTCAGCACCGATACGATCTTCAGCGTGCCGGTCCAGATCCAGGTCGGCGACGACTATGTCACGGATGCCATCACGCGCTACTCGACCGAAGACATGACGGTCTCGCACATCCTCGAGGAATCCTCGAATGTCGGTTCCATCCTTATGGCCCGTGCTGTCGGCGCAGAAGGCTTCTCCTCCACAGTGTCGAGCCTGGGCATTGGCCACAGGACCGGCATTGACTATCCCGGCGAGGCGACGGGCATGGTCACGGACTACGACAACTACACGTCGACGACGATGTCGGACATGGCATTCGGCCAGGGCCTGGCCATTCCTCAGGTGCAGATGGTCCAGGCTGTCGGTGCCATCGCGAACGGCGGATCGCTCATGACGCCACACTTTCTGATAGAGAAGGCCGGCGAGACCATGCAGTGGGACTCGAAGGGAACGGTCTGCACGCAGGATGTGACCGACCAGGCATCGAACGTCCTCGAGTCTGTCATCGAGAACGGCACGGCAAAGCATGCAGCCGTGGAAGGCTACAAGGTCGCCGCAAAGACCGGCACGGCACAGATGACGGAAGACGAGGAAGGCTACGCCGAAGGCAAGTACGTAAGCTCCCTTATCGGCTATGCGAATGCCGACGATCCTCAGGTGCTTGTCTATGTTGGTTTGAACGGCACGCCTTATCTTGCAGAAAGCTCATCAGCCTACATGTTCTCGAGTATCATGAGTGAGGCGCTTAAAGATATGGGAATCAAGCCCGTGTCCTAGAGGAGATACTGAAACAGCATGCTGAAAATGACGATTGACGAGCTGATCCACGCAACGGGAGCAGAGCTCGTGGCCGGCAGCCCCAAGCACACGTTCGAGGGCTGCGTGATCGATTCGCGCAAGGCACAGGAAGGCTCGCTCTTCGTGGCCTTCAAGGGCGAGAAGGTGGACGGCAACCTCTATGTGGCCAAGGCTCTCGAGGCGGGAGCTGCCTGTGCCGTGGTCACGGAGGAGCCGAAGGAGGACGCGCTCGCATATGCCCGCAAGGGAGGCTGCGCTATCGTCCGTGCGGCACATGACGACCCGGAGGAGTTCATGCTCCGCCTTGCCACCGCCTGGCGCCAGAAGCATCCTGACTGGATCGTCTGCGGTGTCACAGGCTCGGTCGGAAAGACCACGACGAAGGACATGTGCGCCGCGGCGCTCTCTGCCCGCTGGCGTGTCCACAAGACCGAAGGCAACTTCAACAACCTGATCGGCGTGCCCCTCACGCTCTTTGCCGCTCCTGACGATGCCCAGGCGCTCGTCGTCGAGATGGGCATGAACCATGCTGGCGAGATTCGCCGCCTGGCTGCAGCAGTGAGGCCTACCGTCGCTGTCATCACGAATGTCGGCACGAGCCATATCGGCAATCTTGGCTCGCGCGAGAACATCGCCCGTGCGAAGGCAGAGATCGTCTCCGGCATGAGGCCATCGGCTGAGACCTTTGCCGGCATCTCGCCCTGCCTTGTCCTCAATGCGACAGATGACTTCACGCCGTTCATCGAGAAGGGCTTTGCCCGTCCTGCCGGCCTTGAGGCCGTGAAGGTTGCCGGCAGGGAGAGCTCCTGCACCGCGACCGATGTCGAGCTCGACGAAGAGGGGCGCGCCTCGTTCACGCTCCATATGGAGGGCGGCTATACGCGCCCGGTCAGGCTCCGCATCCCGGGCAGGCATGCTGTGACGGACTTCTGCTATGCCATGGCAATCGCAGACCGCCTGCATGTGGACCGCGAGAAGGCGGCAGCTGCGATCGAGGGCCTCGAAGCCTATCGCATGCGCCTCGACGTGAAGGTCGCTGCAAACGGCGTCCGCGTCATCGACGACACCTACAACGCAAGCCCTGCATCCATGGCAGAGGCACTCGACGTCCTGCGCTCCATGAAGTGCGAGGGCAGGCGCATCTGCGTCCTCGGCGAGATGGGGGAGCTCGGTGCCGAAGCTGAGCGCCTGCATGGCTATGTCGGCGCCTACGTGGCAGCCGTGCGCCCCGACCTCTTCGTGACCATAGGCCACGACCTTGCGGCCGCCATGGTCGAAGGTGCCCGCACTATGGGCCTCTCCGAGGATGCCATCGCATCGTTTGCCACAGTCGGAGACGCCGCCAAGGCTATCGTGCCGGTTCTTGAGCCGAAAGATCTCGTCCTCGTGAAGGCATCGCGTGCCGAGGGACTTGACGCATTTGTCAGAGAGGTGCTTGCATAATGATTCTCATCGGTTCTGCTGCCTATCCAAGCTATCAGGTATTCCTGGCCTCCGGCGTGGCTGCGCTCCTCACGGGCATCCTCATGCCGCCCTTCATCCGCCTCATGAAGCATGAAGGGCTGGGACAGCAGGTGCGTGCAGATGGCCCGAAGCGCCATCTCATTAAGCAGGGCACCCCGACCATGGGCGGCATCATCATCCTGGCAGGCATCATCATCACGACGATTCTCATGGCACCGGGCTCCCCGAAGCTCGCTCTTGCCATCTTCGGCATGATCGCCACAGGCGCTCTTGGCCTCCTCGACGATATCGAGTCGGTTGCCCACAAGCGCTCGCTCGGCCTCACGCCGTCCCAGAAGATGATTGGCCTCACGATCATCTGCGCCATCTTCGGCATTGTCGCCGTGAACGTCTGCGGCATCGCCCCCACGATCGAGTTCCCGGGTGGAGCCACCATCGACCTCGGCGTCCTCACGACCACGATCAACGGCGTGCACATCCCCTGGCTCTATCTCATCTTCGTGTTCCTGCTCCTTGCCGGCTTCTCGAACGCCGTGAACCTCACGGACGGCCTTGATGGCCTGGCAGGCGGCACGGTGCTTGTCGTCATGGTCGTCATGGCCATGGTTGCCTTCAACGAGGACGAGCTCGGCCTTGCGGTCTTTGCAGCATCCATCGCAGGCGCCTGCGTCGGATTCCTCTGGCACAACTGCTATCCTGCCTCGATCTTCATGGGCGACACGGGCTCCCTTGCCCTGGGTGGCGCCTTCGCGTCCCTTGCCATCCTCACGAAGACCGAGATCTGCTCTCTTGTCATGGGTGGCCTCTTCATCGTCGAGGCGCTCTCCGTGATCATCCAGGTCGTGAGCTTCAAGACGCGTGGCAAGCGTGTCTTCCTCATGGCTCCTCTGCACCATCATTTCGAGAAGAAGGGCTGGAGCGAGACGAAGGTTGTCATCCGCTTCTGGATCGTGTCGGCGGCATTTGCGGTACTGGGCTTCGCGCTCTATTTCCAGCTCGGCTAGGAGGCTTTGGCGATGGCGAAAAATACGGAAAAGCTCGGACGTGTCCTCATCCTCGGTCTTGGCGGAACCGGTGCGGCAGTGGCGCGCTACTGCGCGAAGCGTCTCGGCGGCAGGGTGGAGTCTGTCACCATCGTAGGCGGCAAGGCAAGCCACGAGGGGCCGCTCGCAGAAGAGCTCCGCTCGCTCGGATGCACGGTCCAGCTTAGGACCGAAGATATCGAGGGTGCATACGACCTTGCTGTCGCCTCGCCTGGCATCTCCGAGTTCTCCTCCTTCTTCCAGACGGCGAAGGAGCATGCTTCCGAGCTCATAGGGGAGCCCGAGTTCGCCTATCGCGAGAGCCCCGAGAACTGGGTCGCCATCACCGGCACGAACGGCAAGACGACCACGACGACGCTCTCCTGCAGGTTCCTTGAGGAGGCTGGCATGCAGGCAGAGACCGTCGGCAACATCGGCACGATCATAACGAGCAGGCTCGACGAGAGACAGGAGGGCTCCTGGTTCGTGGCTGAGCTCTCGAGCTTCCAGCTTGCGACGACGAAAAAGCTCCACCCGAAGGTGGCAGTGCTCCTGAATGTCACGCCTGACCACATCGAGTGGCACAAGACGCTCGAGAACTATGCTGCCGCGAAGGAGAAGATCTTCCAGAACCTCGGAGAAGGGGACCTTGCGGTCATCTCTGAGGACGACGAATGGTGCCGCGCCATCGCAGGGCGTGTCCGTGCCCGTGGCGTCCGTGTCTGCTTGCTCAGCGTACAGGCGGAGCCGGAAGGCCCCGATGCCGCCTTCCTCAGGGGAGACGAGCTCATCGTGCGCCTGGGCGGTGCCGAGCACGATCTTCTGAGCCGCCAGGACATGGTGCTTGAAGGCATCCACAACGCCGAGAATGCACTTGCTGCATCGGCGCTGGCGCTCCATGTCGGCGTGCCGGTCGAGACGGTCAGACAGGGCCTCCGCTCCTTCCATGCCCTCGAGCACAGGATCGAGCCGTGCGGCGAGGCGGGAGGCATCCGCTTCGTGAACGACTCGAAGGGAACGAACACCGATGCGGTCGAGAAGGCGCTCGAAGCCTTCCGTCCGGGCCATATCGTGATCCTGCTGGGCGGCCACGACAAGGGGACCGACCTCACCTCGCTTGCGAAGAAGGTTGCAGCGCGCTGCCGCGTTGCCGTCTGCTACGGCGCTGCTGGTCCGAGGATCGCCGGAGCCATACGTGCGGCAGGAGGCACAGCCGAGGTCCTCGAAGAGCCGCATATGCGCGAAGCCTTCGCACGTGCCGTTTCTGTGGCCATCCCCGAAGACGTGGTACTGTTGTCACCCGCCTGCTCCTCGTTCGATGAGTTCCACAACATGGAGGAACGTGGCGAGCTATTCAAGAAACTCGCAGCCGAGTATTGTGCAGGAGTCCGAAGCTGATGCCAAGTGCCCAAGCGACAAGGAAACAGAGCCGGGAAACGTTTGCCGGCAAGCATATGCGCGCCATCAGGGGCGTGCCGGCACGGTTCATGGCACCAAGGCTGATCGTCATTGCCTGCTCGGTCTTCCTTGCCCTCTTCGGCCTCCTCATGATCTATTCGTCGTCGTCGATCACGGCGCTCAATTCTGCGTCCTTCGGCAACGATCCGACATACTTCCTCACGCATCAGGCCATCAACCTCGCTATCGGCACTGCGATGGCTGTCGTCATAGCAACGCGCGACTACCACTTCTGGGCACGCGGGCCGGTGTTCCTTGCGCTCGTCATGCTCGTCGTCCTTCTGCTCCTCCTCGTCGAGACGCCGTTTGCCGGTCAGGATGCCTATGGTGCAACGCGCTGGATTGCCGTCCCTGGCTTCGGCACGCTCCAGCCCTCCGAGTTCGCAAAGCCTGTCGTGATCCTCGCCGGTGCAGGCGCTCTTGCCCGGTACTATGAGGAGCATTCGATCGACCGCCAGGAGCTTGTCCTGCAGATTGGCGCGGGCATCATAGTGCCGCTTCTCCTCATCCTCTTGCAGCCTGACAAGGGCACGACCATCATCATCGGCGCCACCCTCATCGTCATGGCCCTCATTGCCGGCTTCTCGTGGAAGGTCGTCGCCGGCGCGTTCGTGGCGGGTGCCATCATCTTCGGCGTCTATTCCTATCTGGATGGCTATTCGAGGCAGCGAATCATCACGATGATGAACCCGTGGGAAGACCCCTACGGCTCCGGCTATCAGCTCATCCAGGGCTGGTATGCCTTCGGATCGGGTGGCCTCTTCGGTGTCGGCATCGGCTTCTCGCACCAGAAGTACGCCTATCTGCCCATGGCATACAACGACTTCATCTTCGCGATCGTGGGCGAGGAGTGTGGCCTTGTCGGTACCATCGGCATCGTCTGCATCTTCCTCCTTCTGCTCTTCGCGAGCTACAAGATTGCAAA
This sequence comes from Olsenella kribbiana, assembly GCF_036408795.1. NCBI lineage: Bacteria > Bacillati > Actinomycetota > Coriobacteriia > Coriobacteriales > Atopobiaceae > Olsenella > Olsenella kribbiana. Next base: position 82,124 of record NZ_JAZGJP010000005.1, on the reverse strand, counting down.
CTATGCGCCGGACCTTCTGGGGCGTCTCATTGCCTGCGGATGCTCGACGATCCTCGTCGTGCAGCTCTTCGTGAACATCGGCGGCGTGCTCGGCCTCATGCCCCTTTCAGGCAAGCCGGTTCCGTTCCTGTCGTATGGCGGCTCGTCGATCATGAGCTGCTGCATCCTTGTCGGCCTCATCCTCTCGGTATCCAGGTCCTCGATCCTGCCTGAGACCGAGCATGACCGTGCGCGCTCCCAGCTCCGTGTCGCAGATGGCACGGCAGCACGTGGCGGTACGGGTGTCGGCGAGGTCATGACAAGGTCGGAGAGCAGGGCACAGGCGTCTGCTCCGACGTTCAGGGTCGTCGAGGGCGGTGCTTCGGTACATGCCGAAGTCCGTGCCCACGCAGAGGCAAGGGCAGCGCGGCGTGCCTCTGAGAGCCGGAGCTCCCGCGATCTTATGGATCCGGCCTCTCGGCTCAGGCGTCCCGATACCGGGCCGCAGGTCAGAACGCGCACGCAGTCGCCCCATCTCAATCAGGAAAGCACCGGACGCAGACGTCCGAGGAGAGGAAGATAGCATGGCACTCAAGGTCGCACTTGCTGCAGGTGGCACTGCAGGACACATCAATCCAGCCCTTGCGCTTGCAGAGGAGCTCAAACGCCGTGGCCACGAGGTGAGCTTCTATGGGCAGCCGAACCGTCTCGAGGCAACGCTTGTGCCTGAGGCAGGTTTTGACTTTTTCCCGACGAGGATCTCGGGCTTTGACCGTGAGCGCCCCTGGACGCTCATCTCCGCATTCGTGAGGATGACAAAGGCAGAGCGTGCAATCGGCAGCCATTTTCAAGAGACGGGCGTGCCCGATGTCGCCGTGGGATTCGGCGCCTATGTCGAGATGCCGCTTCTGCGCTGGTGCTCGAGGCACGATGTGCCGGTCGTCGTCCATGAGCAGAACTCGGTGCCGGGCCTTGCGAACAAGATGTGCTCTGGATTCGCACGCACCCTCTGCCTCTCGCTTCCTGAGGCCATGCCTGCATTCGAAGGCAGGCTCGGCAAGGATACGAAGGTCGTCGTCACGGGCAACCCGGTAAGGCGCTCCGTCATCTCTGCGACGCGTACCGATGGCAGGCGTGCCTTCGGCGTGCCGGAAGATGCACGGATGCTCCTCGTCTTTGGAGGCTCTCTTGGTGCCCATCATCTGAACGAGGCGCTCTGCGAGATGAAGGATGAGCTCCTCTCGAGGAAAGATCTCTATGTCGTGCACTCGACGGGCAAGGATGACGCAGAGTTCGTCGAGAAGACGCTTGCCCTCACGCCAGAGGAGAAGAAGCGCTATCAGGTGAAGCCCTACATCTCGAACATGGGCGAGGCGCTTGCGGCAGCAGACTGCGTGATTTCCCGTGCTGGCGCCTCCTCGATTGCAGAGATTGCCGCCCTTGCGGTGCCAAGCCTGCTCATTCCGTATCCGAAGGCCACTGCCGACCATCAGACGACGAATGCGCACTATCTTGTAGATGCAGGCGCTGCACACCTGCTTCCGGATGCCGAGGTCGAGACCGAGCGCTTCCGCGAAGAGGTCCTGTCGCTTGTCGACAACGCGGAGGAGCGCGGAGCGATGAGGAAGGCAGCGGAAGGGCTCGGGCAGGCACATGCTGCTGCGGCCCTGGCAGACGAAGTGGAACGTGCTGCTCAGGCAAAAGCCTAGAGCATAGAAGAGTTTGGACGTCTTGAAGGAGAGACCAGACATGGCTGAAGGAACTTCCGCATTCAAGAGCGCGCATTTCATCGGCATCGGCGGTGCAGGCATGAGTGGCATTGCGCTCGTGCTGCATGAGCGCGGCTGCAAAGTGACCGGATCCGACCTCAAGGCATCGCGCTATGTGCGCGAGCTCGAGAACGCCGGCGTGAAGGTCTATGTGGGACATGAGGCAAGCACGATCGACGAGGTCGCACCTGACGTCGTCGTGATCTCCACAGCCATCCCGGAGACGAATCCGGAGCTTGTGCGTGCCCGCGAGCTTGGCATCCCCGTGTGGCCGCGCGCCCGCATGCTGTCGGCACTCTCTGATGGCGCCTGCACGGTCGCTGTTGCCGGAACCCACGGCAAGACGACGACCTCGTCCATGATTGCCACGATGCTCGACCGCATGGGCAATGATCCTTCCTTCCTCATCGGCGGCATCGTCGAGGGCTATGACACGAACGGCAGGAACGGCAACGGCGGCTACTTCGTCTGCGAGGCAGACGAGTCCGATGGCTCCTTCCTCTACCTCAACCCGAACATCGCCGTCATCACGAACATCGAGGAGGATCACCTCGACCACTACGGCACCCTCGAGAACATCGAGAAGACGTTCTGCAAGTTCATGAGCCTCGTGGGCGATTCCGGCACCATCGTGATCATGGGCGACAACCCGCACTATGTGGAGCTTGCCAAGTCGACCGGACGCTCTGTCGTGACCTATGGCTTCAAGCCGGAGAACGACTATGTGTGCGAGCCAGAGGATACGCACCATCAGCTCGAGAGCCACTTCACGGTGAAGACGCCCAAGGGCACGACAGAGAAGATCGTCATCCATGCGAACCCGGGCAAGCACAATATGCTGAACGCCACCGCATCGCTTGCCGTGGCCGATGTCCTCGGCTTCGACCTCGACGATGCAGCAAAGGCTCTCTCGAGCTTCCAGGGCGCTCGCAGGCGCTTCACGCATGTCGGCGACCGTGACGGCATCACCGTGATCGACGACTATGGACACCATCCCACCGAGATTGCAGCTACGCTCTCTGCTGCTGCCGATCTCGAGTTCAAGCGCATCATCGTCGTCTTCCAGCCGCACCGCTACAGTCGCACGCAGGCCCTGGCGCCGCTCTTCGGCACGGCCTTCGACAAGGCAGACGTCCTCCTTGTGATGGATGTCTTCTCGGCAGGCGAGATGCCGATTCCTGGCATCTCCGGCAAGACGGTCGCAAACGAGGTCCGCGAGCATGGCCATGTGGGCGATGTCGAGTATCTGCCGAACCGCAAGGAGCTCATCGAGCGCCTCGTCGAGATTGCACGTCCGGGCGATATGGTCATCACCCAGGGTGCAGGCGATGTCACGAGCATGGGCCCTGCATTCCTGAAGGCGCTTGCCGAGCGTGACGAGAAGGCAGAGCAGAAGGACTAGCAGCCAGGTCCTGAGCAGGGAAGAGCCAGGCCAGGAAGGAGGCACGTTCATGCCAAAAGGCCAGCGTCCCACAAAGAGGCAGGCGACGCCGCGCCAGAGCTCGAGCGTGCCTCAGATGAAGCGCTCTGTCGTGCGCGGAAGCGGCACGCCAGCCCGTGGCAACAGCGTCGTCGGCAGGTCGCTCAAGGACGAAACACGCCGCTCCAGAAGGGCAGCCAAGAATCCGAACAAGGTCGAGAAGGTCCCGACCTTCGGCCACAAGGTCAAGGATACCGAGGCGGCACCCGGACCGGAAAAGCATGTCGACCACCAGGAGCTCGTATCGCGTGTCGCCCTCTTCGGCGGCATCGCGATCGCTCTGGCATCGGTCGCCCTTGTCGTCTTCCTCCTGCTCTCCGTAAGTCCTGCCTTCATGATCACGGACATCGAGACGCAGGGCTCGGCCCATGTGAGCCAGGATTCCATTGCAAAGCTTGCCCAGATTCCTGCGGGCACGACGCTTCTCAATGTCGATGAGAAGGCTGTCGAGACGAACATCAAGAAGAACCCCTGGGTCGCCTCGATCAATATCGAGCGCAAGTTCCCCAATACGCTTTCGATCAGCGTGAACGAGCGCTCGGTCTCCGCCATTGTCCTCATGAACTCAGGAAGCGTTGCCTGGTATCTGGGGTCCGATGGCTGCTGGATAGAGCCGGTGACGCTCGACCGCTCGAGCGGACAGACCTCCGAGGAGGCGGCGCTGGCGCTTGCCACCTCGCAGAGCTGCATCCTCATCAGCAATGTCCCTGCCACGGTCCAGCCTGTTGCAGGCTCTGCTGCGACAGACGATGTGATCGTCGCCGTGAACACGTATCTCAACAGCTTCTCGTCCTCCTTCAAGTCGCAGATCGTGAGCTTCTCGGCAAGCACGATGGAGAGCCTCTCCTGCCTCCTCTCGAACGGTGTGGAGGTATCTCTGGGAGCCGCGACGAACATCTCTGCGAAGGAGACTGCCATCACGGCCATCCTCTCCGAGCATGCGGGCAAGGTCACCTATATCAATGTCCGCGTTCCTACGAATCCCTCGTACAGGAGCGTCGATTCCGACAAGGTCGGGCAGGGGACAGGCGTCACGGCTGAGACGGAGAACTCGGCGTCTTCTGACAGCGGCTCCACGAGCACGAGCGGAACGACGTCGACCGATACGTCGTCCACGACATCGACAGGCGCCTCCGGCACCACAGCGTCCGGTACGTCGTCGACGGATGCGACCTCTGGCACGACTGCAGGAACCTCGTCGGGCACCACATCGGGCACGGCATCTTCCGGCACCACGTCCTCTTCCGGAACGACCTCAGGTACGGCTTCAGGCACGACCTCCGGAATGACCTCTTCGGGTACGGCATCCTCGACCGGCACAGGGATGACGTCGTCCTCGACGAGCTCTGCGGGAGCCTAGAAGATCTAAGGAAATGAGCTATGAGAGGCCCGCTTCATCGAAGCGGGCCTCTCTTGTGCCTTCGGAGAGGCTGATCTCATCCCATCGAAGCCTCAGGCAGCTTGAGTGCTGGCAGAAAAGTCTCAAGGATAGAGGTAAGGCCGAGGGTCGGACTCGAGGGTTGAAGGTCGAGGAATGAGGATTCAAAACCCTAACCATCAAGTACTGCTTTAAGCTTATAACGCATGTAAATTGAGGCATCTACCTGCGCAATCCATATTTCTGACAAAAGTGTTGACGGAAGTTGGGGCGTTGTGCAAATATATGCCGCTTTAGATGAGGCGTTGAGCTTAACTTGAGGGTTAGGGTTTCTCCAACGACTTGCCGAAAGCTCGCAGCACCAAAGAAGGACACAGACACTCAAACGCAGCACGAACGCAGCAGCAACGGATCTATGGACATGACGGACCACAAACGCCCCGTCGCCAAGCAAGGAGGAACTTCCATGACCGACAACGACATCCCCAGCAACTACCTCGCAGTCATCAAGGTCGTAGGCGTCGGCGGTGGTGGCACGAACGCCGTCAACCGCATGATCGACGAGGGCATCCGCGGCGTCGAGTTCGTCGCAATCAACACCGATGCCCAGGCACTCGCAATCTCCGATGCTGACATCAAGGTCCACATCGGCACCGACATCACGAAGGGCCTCGGCGCTGGCGCCAACCCTGAGGTCGGCCAGCAGGCTGCCCAGGAGAGCAAGGACGACATCAAGGCCGCTCTTGCCGGTGCAGACATGGTCTTCATCACGGCTGGCGAGGGTGGCGGCACCGGTACCGGCGCAGCACCTGTCGTTGCTGACATCGCAAAGAACGACGTAGGCGCCCTGACCGTCGCAATCGTCACGAAGCCGTTCACGTTCGAGGGCCGCAGGCGCTCCCAGTCCGCTCTCGGCGGCATCGACAACCTCGCTGCCAACGTCGATACCCTTGTCGTCATTCCGAATGACCGCCTGCTCGACCTCTCCGAGAAGAAGACCACGATGCTCGAGGCCTTCCGCATGGCAGACGAGGTCCTCGCACAGGGCACGCAGGGCATCACCGACCTCATCACGGTCCCTGGCCTCATCAATGTCGACTTCGCAGACGTCTGCACGATCATGAAGGACTCCGGTTCCGCGATGATGGGCATCGGCGTCGCTTCCGGCGACTCCCGTGCTGCTGATGCGGCCGAGGAGGCCATCTCGAGCCCGCTTCTCGAGACCTCGATCGACGGCGCAACGCGCGTCCTGCTCTCCATTGCCGGCAACAAGGATCTCGGCATCCAGGAGATCAACGACGCTGCAGACATCGTCGCAAAGAACGTCGACCCCGATGCGAACATCATCTTTGGTACCGTCGTCGACGAGTCCCTGGGCGATCAGGTCCGCGTTACGGTCATCGCGACGGGCCTCGACGAGAACGACTCCGACAGCCTTCCGACGCTTGACTCCGTGAGCTCGAGCAGGAGCTCCCGTCCGACGTCGCGTCCGTCCACGCCCGCTACGAGGACGTCTGCACCTGCCCGCTCGAACGCTGGCTCCCGCACGAACTCCTCCTCGAACGCGAACCAGGGCTTCGATATCCCTGACTTCCTGAAGCACTCCCGCATGTAGGAGAGCCTGATGGAAACGCCGTCTCTCACACGAAAGAGCGTCTCTGGTGTGTCGTTCCTGACGGATGGGCACGCTGAGGGACAGGTGTGCTTCGGCTTCACCGAGCGCACGGGCGGCGTCTCCGAGGGTGTCTTCGCATCGCTCAACCTGGGCGATGCTTGCGGGGATATGCCTGAGCATGTTGCGGAGAACAGGGCCCGCGCCCTTGCCGCTCTGGGCTATGAAGGTAGTCCTGACCGTCTCGTGAACCCGAAGCAGGTGCACGGCGACAAGGTGCTCCTTGTGGATACGGCAGATGAGGAGAGCCTCGCGCGCATCCAGAAAGAGGCCCGTGAAGGCGCAGATGCCATTGTCTGCACGGTTCCTGGGGTGCCGGTGCTTCTCTGCTATGCGGACTGCGTTCCGGTCATCCTGGCTACGGAGAAGGGCTTTGCTGTCGTCCATTCGGGCTGGCGGGGAACGATAGCCTCCATCGCAGCCAAGGCACTCGTGAAGCTCCTTGCGGCGACAGAGGAGGATGCTTCCTCTGCGGTCGCCTACATCGGGCCCCACATCGCAGGTCCTGACTACGAGGTCTCGGAAGAGCTCCTCGCGCGCTTCGTCGACACGTTCGACGAGAGCGTGGCGCTTCCCGGACACCGTCTCGACCTTGCACGTGCCATCGTCCTCGCGCTTGAAGGCGCAGGGATGGGGGAGGAATCCATAGTGGATTGCGGCATCTCCACGGCACGGGCGACGGACAGGTTCTATTCCTATCGTGCCGAAGGCGGGCACTGTGGCCGCCACGGTGCACTTGCATATCTTGCATCCTGATACAGACGCTTTTGGGGGGTGGATGTATGGAAGACGAAGAAGCCTATCTGAAGTTTCTCGAAGAGCGGAGATCCCGCATCCTGGAGATCGCAGATGAAGCGCTCAAGCGTTCCGGAAGAGCGGATGCAAAGTTCACGCTCGCTGCCGTCTCGAAGACGGTCGGGCCTGACGAGGTCGCTCAGGCCTGGAAGGCAGGGTACCGCGTCTTTGCAGAGAACCGCCCCCAGGAGCTTCGCCGCAAGCTCGAAGCGCTCGACGGGCATCCTGAGATGGAAGGCGTCCGCTTCGATATGATCGGCAACTTCCAGACCAACAAGGTGAACATGGTGGTCGGGAAGGTTGGCCTCATCCAGTCGGTCTCGTCGCTTCATCTGGCGGAAGTCATCTCGAAGCACTCTCTGGCGCGCAGCCTGGTCTCGAAGGTGCTCCTCGAGGTCAATGTCTCCGGGGAAGAGAGCAAGTCGGGATTTGCGCCGGCAGAGCTTGTCGAGAATCTGGATGGCCTGCTTGCACTGTCAGGGATTGAGATCGAGGGACTCATGACGATGGCGCCAGCACACGATCCCGATGCAGCCCGCCGCACGTTCTCTGGCCTGCGCGAGCTGGCCGAAGACCTGAGGCAGCGCACTTCTTTAAGTCTCGCTGAGCTTTCCTGTGGAATGAGTGACGATTTTCCGATTGCTCTCGAGGAAGGCTCGACCCTTATTAGGCTGGGCAGAGTGGTGTTCAGCCCTGACTACGAACTGAAGTAACGAAGAACGCAGCATAGAGGTAGGAAGGCAAGGACATGGGTTTCCTGGACAATCTCAAGGACCGCTTCCGCGGCAATGACAATTACGACGACTATGATGAGGGCTACGACGACGGCTACTACGACGACGGCAACGCTGTCTCCGATCCCGAGCCCCGCTCCTCCCGCCGCCGTGGTTCCTCCACGCAGCCCCAGAGGACCGAAGGCTCCGGCCTTCTCGGCAACACGCCGCGCCCCGAGGCTGAGAGCGTCTCGGTCTACACCCGCTCCGGCCGCCCGGTAGCATCGAATGCCGGTGCAGGATTCGCCCAGCAGCAGAAGACCGAGTCCGCCTATTCTGCGGGCCATGGCTATGCCCAGACGCCGGCACCCGATCCTGCCTACGCACCGCGCACGACCTATCCTGAGAGCCATGATTCCTATCAGGATTCCTACACGGATACGGCCGCTTCCGAGCCGCAGACGCCGGCACCGGTGCAGCGCGTGACCTCCGGCCAGCTTCCGCCCTACATTCTGAAGCCGGAGTCCTACGACGACGTGCAGATGGTCATCCGCCGCGTCCGCACGAACCAGCCAGTCGTGCTCGTCCTCACGGATACGCCGATGGATACGGCAAAGCGTGTCCTCGACTTCAGCTTCGGCCTTGCCTGCGGCATTGGTGGAGAAGTCGAGCAGCTCGGCGAATCCGTCTTCAGCGTGCTCCCGGCGGGTATAACTCTTACCAAGGCTGATGTGGACAAGCTCATCGCCGACGGAGACCTCAAGAAATAACAGGAGACCCAACTCGTGCAGCTCGCAAACCTCGTCTATTCGCTCTTCTACTTCTACGAGATCCTGATCATTGTCTGGTGCCTGCTTTCCTGGTTTCCCAGAAAGCCGGGTGGCCTTATAGACGATATCAGCGAGGCTCTCGGACGCCTCGTGCTCCCGTACCTGAACCTCTTCCGGAGGTTCATCCCGCCGATCGGAGGAATCGATTTCTCGCCGGTCATCGCGGTCATGGTTCTCGGAGCCGTCGAGGAATTCATCGTACGGGCACTGATCTAACGGGCTCACTGACAGCGCAATAATTCAAACGGTGTCGTGGATAACAGAAAGGTATCAAGATGGCTATCACTCCTGCGGATATCGAACAGCTGACATTCTCTCCTTCCAAGCACGGCTATGACACGGAAGAGGTCGACGCCTTCCTCGAGCAGCTCTCCGGCGAAGTCGACGCAATGCTCCAGAAGATCGCAGACCTCAAGAGCCGCCTCAACAGCTCCGAGCAGCAGCTCGCTGCCGCCCAGGCACAGATCGAGACGCTGCAGGCCCAGAAGGGCGCTGCCGCCATCGCGCCGATCGCTCCGGCACCGGCACCTGCTCCTGCACTGAACGCTTCCGAGCAGCAGATCTCCAAGGTCCTCATCGTCGCCCAGCAGAGCGCAGACAAGATCGTCGCCGACGCAAAGGCTTCCGCGAACGAGATCCGCACTGAGGCAGACCAGAAGGCCCGCGAGGTCATCCGTCAGGCTCTTGCCGAGAAGCAGAACGAGATGGACGAGATCGACCGCCTGAAGCAGTCCCGCGAGGACTTCCGTGCAGAGTACAAGAACCTGCTCCAGCACTTCATGGACGACGCAGACGCCGTCTTCCCGACGACCGGCAAGAAGGTCTCCGTCTCCGTCACGGCAGCACCTGTCTCGACGCCTGCACCGGCTCCCGCACCGGCACCCGCTCAGGCCGCTACGCCTGCACCGGCTCCGGCACCCGCACCAGCGCCTGCTTCGGCACCTGCTGACAAGACCGTCCTGACCTCTGCTCCGACCTTCACGCCGGGCGTCAACGTGGACGATCTCGATTAGTTTCATCTTTTTCCTAGGATTTGGAATATATTCTTATAGAGCCTGCAGAAACCCTTCCTTCGGCAGGCTCTTCCTGTATGGATGCAGCATGGCAGCTCCTGATGGTCCCTCTGCTCAGCAGACGATGCTGCTCGTCCTGCTAGGTTTCTTTGATGTGGACTTCTGGGGAGGGGAGGGAGCTCAGGTACTTGCAGCTTCCTGCATGCTACAATCTCTCCTGCGAAGTGGGCCAGACAATCGCGGGACCCTTTGGGTCATGAGGAAAGTCCGGGCTCCACAGGGCAGGAAGCTGGCTAACGGCCAGGCGGGGCGACCCGACGGAAAGCGCCGCAGAAAAGAAGACTCCCGCTGCCTCTTCGAGGTGAGAGAAAAGCTGAAACGGTGGTGCAAGAGACCACCAGCGTCGTGGCAACACGGCGGCTTGGCAAGCCCCTTCCGGAGCAAACGCAAATAGGAGCGCTATGGTGTGGCCCGCACCGCGCTCGGGTTGCGCGCTAGAGGGTGCCGGCAACGGCATTCGTAGATAAATGATTGTCCACGACAGAACCCGGCTCATAGGCCCACTTCGCACTTTTATGTAATAGCCTTTACGAAAATTCAGTGTGCTGAGGTGCCGTTTATGCCGCCTGTATGGCGGGATGCGTCATCCACGGAGGAATTGCTACGGATAAGCGTACAATGGTGCGCATTCTGTATGGGGACGCCGTATAAAGGAGATTGGGTATGGCATTGCTCGACACCATCAAGGCGAAGGCCATCAGCATCGCCGTCAACCAGGCATTCGATATGCTCTATGACGACTTCGATGGCAATCTGCCAAAGGTCGAGTCCATGATCAACAAGTTCGCCGGCTCAGGCGACAACATCAATGCAGCACAGCTGCGCCTGTTCAACATGGTCATGGGCTTCATGAAGGATCCTGACAACAACTGGCGCCGCCTTGTCCAGAACGTTATCGACAACGTCGACAAGGAAGTCGCCCGCACGTTCGTGCAGAACTTCTTCGTGAACTCCGTCACGCTCGGTGGCTACCGCCAGCGCGAGATCAACCAGAAGGAAGGCTGCAACTGCCCCTGGGCCATCCTCATGGACCCGACGACGGCCTGCAACCTCCACTGCAACGGCTGCTGGGCTGCGAACTACACGGACTCCAAGCAGAAGTCCCTCACGTTCGATGAGCTTGACTCCATCATCACGCAGGGCGTGGAGCTCGGCACCTACATCTACCTCTTCACGGGCGGCGAGCCGACACTGCGCAAGAAGGACCTTATCCGCCTCTGCGAGAAGCACCCTGACTGCTACTTCAGCGCCTTCACGAACGGCACGCTCGTCGACGAGGAGTTCGCGGACGAGATCCTGCGCGTGAAGAACTTCATGCCGGCCTTCTCGATTGAGGGCAACCGCGAGGCAACCGACTCCCGCCGCGGCCCCGGCACCTACGACAAGGTCGTCCATGCCATGGACCTGCTCCGCGAGCGCAGGCTTCCGTTCGGCGCCTCCATCTGCTACACGTCCCAGAACTATGACTCCGTCACCTCTGACGAATACGTCCAGTTCCTCGTCGACAAGGGCGTGCTCTTCGCCTGGATCTTCACGTACATGCCGGTCGGCCTGGGCTCTCCTGTCGAGCTTCTTGCCACGGCAGAGCAGCGTGAGGGCATGTATCACAAGGTGCGCGACGACTGGCGCAAGAATGTGCCCATCTTCTTCGCAGACTTCTGGAATGACGGCGAATACACGGGTGGCTGCATTGCAGGCGCCCGCCGCTACTTCCATATCAACGCAGGCGGCGACGCAGAGCCCTGCGCCTTCATCCACTACTCCGACTCCAACATCCGCGAGAAGACGCTCCTCGAGTGCTACAAGAGCCCGCTCTTCAAGAGCTACCAGACACACCAGCCGTTCAACCCGAACATGCTGAGGCCGTGCCCGCTTCTCGACAATCCTGGTGCCCTCTCCGAGATGGTGCACGAGACGGGTGCCAAGTCCACGGACTACACGCATCCTGAGGATGTCGACGAGCTCGAGAGCAAGACGAAGGCAGCAGCCGAGCGCTGGGCCAAGGCGTCTGCTCCGATCTGGTCTGCAAGCCCGAAGGGCCGCCTCTCCGACCGTCTTGCGGCCGAGGGCAAAGATCCCAACAGCTGGATCGAGAAGAACGCCTAAGAGAACGCCTAGAATAGGCTGCAAAGCAGTGCATTGCTGGCAGGGCCCAAGCAGTTGCTGGGCCCTGCTTTTTTAGAGATGGAGCATGATGGAGAGCTACCAGACGCTCAAGGCAGGCACTTCTGCCATAGGCGAGTTCACGGACCGCAAGAGCCGCTTCATCGCGGAGATACGCCCCTGCACATCCGAGACAGAGGCTCACGAATTCCTTTCCGAGGTCAAGTCCCACTACTTCGATGCCCGCCACCAGGTGCCTGCCTGGATCTTCGCAGATGGCAGGAAGCGCTGCTCGGACGATGGGGAGCCATCGAGGACAGCTGGCATGCCGACACTCGAGGTGCTCGAAGGGGCGGGCCTCAAGGATGTCTGCTGCGTAACGACCCGCTATTTCGGAGGGACCCTGCTGGGACCAGGCGGGCTTGTGCGCGCCTATACAGCAGCAGCCCAGGCAGCCGTCGAGGCAGCTCGGACTGCAGGCTCCATCATCGAGATGACGCTCGTGACGCCTGTCGTGGCAGAGATTCCCTATAGCGCCTATGAGCGGGTGCGGCGCATGGCAGAAGATGCCGGCGGCAAGGTCACCGACTCCATCTTCTCGGCCGATGTGCAGCTCACGCTCGCGTTCAGGAGCGGGGAGGAAGAGCCGTTTTTGGCGGCGCTCAAGGAGCTTGCGGCGGGCGAGGAGCGGGCCCATGCCCTAAAGACCCGCTTTGCCGAATTCTGAGGCTCTCTAAAGCTTCAGGCCTTCATCTTTGAGCCAATCCTCGAGCTCGTCTGCACCACGGAAGAGATGGGCTCTCATGCCTGCTGCAAGGGCTCCCGTGATGTTGTCCTGGTTGTCATCCGTGAAGGCACAGGACTCAGGTGCAAGATCGAAGCGCTCACAGAAGCGGCGATAGATCTCAGGGTCGGGCTTCACGATATGCTCGAACGCCGATGCCATCCATCCATCTATGGAATCATGGCAAGGGATGCGCTCGACGATGCGGGGGAATCGGACGCTGGCATTCGAGAGGATATAGACGCCGTAGCCCGCCTGCTTGATCTTCGCGGCAAGATCGTTCGTCTCCTGGATGGGCGTGCGCTTGAGGTCCCACTCTGCCAGAGCCTGCTCGACGTTCGGATGGAGACGCTCCGGCAGCTTCGACTTCGCGATGAGGAGGGCAGCGTCTTCTGAGATGGCGCCCGCATCGAGATAGGCCCAGTTCAGGCTCTTGAAAAGCGCCCGGCAGATGAGCTCGGCATCCTCCTCCGTGTCCGTGAACAGGCGGGAGAAGCCGATCGGATCGAAGTGCATGAGGACGCCGCCGAGGTCGAAGACCACATTCTCTATCATGGAGCTCCCTTTCCCGTGCAGATGAGTCATATCCGATGGTAGCGCAAGGGGGAGCGCAGGACTCCCTGCAGCTGAAAAGAGCCCCGGCAGATGCCAGGGCTCTCGGTGCATATATGGGGTGCTGTGCCTAGAGGCGCTTCTTCGCGAAGCCGGCAGCAAGGCCGCTCCACGGCGTGACATCCTCTGCGGGAAGCTCGTCCCACATCTTCAAGGTCTCATCGTCCACGAACTCGCGCTTCACGATGACCTCGCCGCCGTAGAGGTGGAACCAGCCGGCAGATGCGATGAGGTAGCCATCCTTGCCCTGCTCCTTGCCCCAGGAGTTCTCGATCCTCCAGGCCTTCGGGGTGCCGTCCTCATTGAGCTCGACTCCCTGGAATGTCATTGCATGCGTGAGGCTCGTCTCGCGCATATCGAGCATCGAGGTACGGTCCATATCGAAGTCGACATCGAACAGGCCGTCCATATCGACACCGTCGAGCGAGAGGACATACTTGAAGTCCTCGATGTGGCGCGGGAAGTTCTGCATGACATCGCAGGACATGGAGACGGGGATGCCGGCCTTGAGGCTTGCAATGGCAGCCTGATCGAGTACCTCGGGAGCGACATTGAGGAGACGGATCGGCGTGCCGTCGATCACGGAGTCGGTGAGCGTCAGGTGATACACATGGCCATAGGGCCTCGTGTCTCCCGGCATCGAGACGAGGTTCACATAGTCATCGGGGTCGAACGGCACATAGTGCGCGGCGAACTCGAGCGGCGTGAGGCCGAAATCGCGGAGGATCCTGACAGGCTTCGCTGCCTTGTCCTCATCCTCGCCCTTGGCGCCAAGGTCCTTCGGCGTCGGTGCGACCTCAGAAATCTTGGACTCCTCAGCCTGGCAGGCAGGGCCGACCTTGACCTCGAGGTCGAAGTGCTGTGGCGGCTCGCCGAGGCAGATGGCAAGCACGCGGTAGACCTCGTCGAGCATCTCGTCCTTCTGGGCATGGAGCAGATCCTCGTCGACGCCGTCTGCTGCTGCCTTGCGGAGTATTCCTGCATCGCGGTGGAGCAGGCGCTCGAGCTGGGCATCCATCTCGGAAGAGCTCTTGGAGCAGGCGGTCTCGGGCATTGCGTCCTTGGGGACGAGGCCATACTTCTTGATGAGGTTCATGGCGAAGGGCCAGTACCCGCCATCGCTCATGCCATCGTCCAGGATGTAGCAGACCTCGCGGGAGTCGAAGGGAAGGTCCCTCGTCGCGATGATGCGCTCGAGCATCGCATTTGCCTTCTCGAGCTTGTCGTAGAACATGCCATAGGCCTGGGAGAACTCGAACGTGTCGACATCGAGGTACTTCATCGTGGCATGGCGGGCAACGTTCATGGCAGAGAACATCCAGCAGCGGCCGCTCTGGCGCTGGTTCGTGATCTCGGCCGTCTTCGGCACGGAGATGCCGTACGTGTCATGGTAGGTGCGCATGGCCGATGTATCGCGGGCTGCCTGCATCACGTTCGTGGCCGTCACCGCATTGCGTGCAATGCGGTTTGCACGGCTCTGTGCGAAGTCGGATGCTTCCTGTGCGGCCCAGTCAGGGTCAATTGATTTGCCCATAGAGGTAAAACCACTCCTTTTGTCCGAAAGCAGCCTCCCCGGGCGGGAGGCTGCAGATTGGCTAGCTAGCACTGGGCGAGAGAGCCCATGGGATCCCACGGCTCGAGGACAGTGGCCTCTTCGTGGTCGAAGATGTCGCGCTCCTCATCCGTCAGATACTTCTTGTCCACGACGACCTGGTAGACATACTCGTCGAACCAGGGGTCGGAGAGGGTGTCGAAGCCGTCGCGGCCATGGTCCTTGCCCCAGGAGTTCTCGACCTTCCAGAGCGTCGGCTTGCCGTCAGCGTCGAGATTGACGCCCTCGAGCACCATTGCGTGCGTCATGAGGCTCTCGCCGTAGTCGAGGCGCTCTGCCTTTGTCATGCATCCCTCGACCGGGAAGCCAAAGAGCGTATCCACATCGAGGGCACGGGTATCCATGATGCCCTCCTTCTGGAGGTAGCTCTGGGCAACGTCGCAGCCGAACCACACGGGCAGGTCGTCCTTGAGCTGGGCGATAGCGACACGCTTGAGCTCGTCTGCCGGAAGGTTCAGGTAGCGGACGCCGTGGTCCTCGAAGACATTGCCGAGACGGGCAACCGTATAGGTGTGCATGAAGGGCTTGTCTGCCGTCGGGGCGCTGATGAGGGAGATATAGTCATCGAGGTTCATGCCGACAGCAGTTGCGAAGAACTCCTGCGGGGTGAAGGTGCCTGTGAGGGCGAGCTTGTCGTCCTTGTCACGCAGACGTACCTCGAAGCTCTTGGGCGGCTCGCCGAGGCAGGTCACGAGCAGGTGATAGACGTCGTCGAGCATCTCCTTCTTCATGGACCTCAGGTCGTCAGCGGAGACCTCTGCTGCATAGGACTCGCGCAGGCGCTTCGCAGCACCGCGGAGATAGCGCGTGAGGTAGGAATCCATCTCGCGGGTATTGCGGGAGCAGGCAGTCTCGGGCATGGCCTCCTTCGGCACGACGCCGTACTTCTTCATGAGGGACTTGAACATGTCCCACTGGCCGCCGTCGCCGATCGGATCCTGGAGAAGATAGGAGACGAGGCGTCCCGAGAGCGGCTCGTCGAGCGTATCCAGGATGTTCTCGAGGAACCAGTTCGACTTCTCGAGCTTGTCCCAGAAGAGGGGATAGGCCTGAGAGAGCTCGAAGGTCTTGAGGTTGTACTTCTTGATTGTGCGGTAGCGCATCGTATTCAGGCTTGCGAACATCCAGCAGCGGCCTGAGCGCTCCTGATTGCAGCGGTCGCCCTGCTGGACCTCGATATCGAAGGTCATGGTGTTGGCAGCGACGCCTTCGGGGGTCCTTGCTGCTTGCCTGATGCCGTTCGAGCTCACGGCATTCTTCGCGATGAGGTTCGCGCGGTCGCTCACGAAGTTGTCATAGGAATTTGCAATGTCATCAGCTGTGACAGAGCGCATCTCGTCCATAGTTCCACCTTTCTGATTTGTTACAGCATATAAGCATATCAGAGTATGCGTTGGCATGCCGTACGTCTCGTGGGGATGCGCAGCAGCTACACTGTGGAAAACGAGCTTTCGAGGAAGGGCCATCCATGGATCAGAGTGCATCAGCAATCGCCCCGGAGCTTCTGCCGGAGTATGCCGAAAGGGTGCTTTCGGCTCTTGAGGATGCAGGATATGAAGCATGGATCGTCGGCGGCTGGGTGAGGGATGCCCTCCGGGGAGACGCTGCCCACGATGTCGACATCACCACATCGGCCCATTGGCAGGAGACGGAGCGGGTCTTGCGCGGCTCCGGCATCGAGGTGCATGAGACGGGAACGAAGCATGGCACCGTGACCGCTATCGTCTGCGGCCAGCCGATAGAGTGCACGACCTACCGTACGGAGGGCGCTTATACCGACATGAGGCACCCGGACTCCGTGACCTTCGTAGACAATGTCCGGGAGGACCTTGCCCGCCGCGACTTTACGATCAATGCAATGGCATGGCATCCGGAGCGTGGCCTTCTCGATCCCTTCCGCGGAAGGGAAGACCTTGCACATGGCCTCATCCGTGCCGTCGGCGACCCGAAGAGGCGCTTCTCCGAAGATGCGCTCAGGATCCTGCGTGCGGTGCGTTTTGCAGCACGCTTCGGCTTTGCGATAGAGGCCCAGACGCAGAAGGCGCTTGTGGCATGCGCATCAGAACTCAAGGAGATTGCGCAGGAGCGTCGCGGACAGGAGATTGCTGGCATCCTTGCTTCAGGCAGGACCTCCTGGGCGCTCATGGCAGAGCCAGAAGTCATGCGTGCCGCTGCGCCTGAGCTCGAGCAGCTCGATGAGGTCTCGTATGCGCGCACGGCAGCATGCCTTGCTGCCGTGGAGGAGCTTTCAGGTGGCGTAGCAGCCTCGTCTCTCAGGTGGGCGGCACTCTTTTCGGAGGCTGGCCCCAAGGCAGCAAAGCGTGCACTCAAGAGGATGGCAATAGGCGTCGATACGGCCCAGGAGGCAGCGGCCATCCTGAAGCTCGGGGCGCAAGTGCTGGAGGAGATGGAGAAAGAGCCTTCCTGGACAAGGCGGCAGAGCTACGGGCTTGCGGTGGCGGCAGAGCGTGCCTGCAGCCATCGCGGCATAGCACTCGCTCTCGCTGTGGCGACCTATATGCAGGCCCATCTTCTGACTGAAGCCTCGCTCAAAGAGCTGGATAGATGCCATGCGCATGAGATGCTGAAAGCAATCGATGGGGTGCGAAACGATATCAGGGCACTTGCACAGGCAAAGGCGCCGCTGCGCGTCCAGGAGCTTGCGGTTGGTGGCTCCGATCTTATGGATGAGCTCGAGATGCCGGCAGGACCCGAGCTCGGCAAGATTCTGAAAGCGCTCTTCTCTCATGTCGTTGCAGGCGATGTTGCCAATGAGTGCGAGACACTTCTTGCCGAAGCCCGACGAATTCGCATGCAAGAATGCAAATAGCATAATCTAGATTAAGCTAATCAAGATTATGCAAAGATGAAGCTGCATGTTTGTCGGACGCCAGCATGAGCTCGGTGAGCTCGAGCGGCTCTATGCCTAGAGCGGCTTCCAGATGGTCGTCCTCTATGGCAGGCGTCGTGTCGGCAAGACTGCCCTCACGAAAGAGTTTGCCAGAGACAAGCCTGCACTTGTCTTCACAGCAAAGATACATTTGGATGCTGCACTTGCATTCATTGCCCAGCAGGCGAAAGACACGCATCTTGTATTTGTCTTCGATGAATTCCTCTATGCCGCAAAGCGCAATGCAAGCCTCATCTCCACGTTTCAGATTGCTTGCGACCGGCTCTTTCCGGAGACCGGCATCTTCCTTATCCTTACAGGCTCGAATCAGGGCTTCATGGAAGAGAAGGTGCTCGGAGACACAGACGAAGACAGCCTCGGGGAGAAGAATCCGCTTTTCGGCCGCCGGACTGCCCAGATCCATCTCGGACCTTTCGGGTATCGGGATGCTGCGCTCATGCTCCCCGGGCTCTCCAGCACTGAGCTTGTCGAGTTCTATGCGGTCTTTGGCGGCACGCCGTACTACCTCTCAATGATACATGCGTCAGAGAGCCTGAAGGCAAATGCAGAGCGGCTGTTCTTCAGAAAGGAAGGGCTGCTCTATGAGGAGCCGATGATGCTTCTTCGGCAGGAATTGCATGAGCCAGCCATCTACAGCTCCGTGCTTGATGCCATAGCTGCAGGTGCCAACAAGCCACAGGAGATTGCAGGCAGGATCGGCGAAGACCGAGGCCCTGTCGGCAGGTACCTGAAGACGCTTCAGTCCATGAGGTTCGTCGAGAAGAAGGTTCCGTACGGCGAGCCCCGTGAAAAGTCACGCAAAGGCATCTGCTGCATCTCGGAACCTGTCTTCTCCTTCTGGTATCGGTTCGTGCAGCCGGCTATGGATGCAATCGAGATGGATGCCGGAGAGCTCGAGGCCCGTGAGCTTTTCGAAGGAAATGGCATCCCTACCTATGTCGGGCACTGGTTCGAGACAATCTGCCTTGAATGGACAATCGCTCAAGCCAAGAAGGGCGACCTGTCAGATTCGGAAGCTGGTGGGGAGCAGACCCTGCCAGAAAGGGGCAGACAGGCATCGATGTCGTGGCAGGCAGCAAGCGCCGCCGCGAGCTCTTCGTCGGAGAATGCAAGTGGCGGAATTCATTCGATGCGGGAAAAGCAACGCAGGAGCTTGTGCGGAGGGCACAGCTCATATCGGGCTACGACACGGTTCGCTACGGCCTGTTCACGAAGGACCAGATTTCAGCGGGCTTTGCTGGGACGCTTGGTCCAGAGTGGGCCTTCGTGGATGCAGAGAGGCTCTACGAAGAATGAGATGGCATGCCGCAGATTCAAATGGGCTAAGGCGGGAAATGGGCGAGTGGCCTGTATTGAGGACAGAGGGAAGAAGACAAAAAGAAAAGCGCTCCGGAAACCGGAGCGCATCTCATTTGGTAGCCCGTAGCAGATTCGAACTGCTGATCTCCGCCTTGAGAGGGCGGCGTCCTAAACCGCTAGACGAACGGGCCATATGTAAGGCCAGCAAGTGGCCGAGGAAAATCTGGTAGCCCGTAGCAGATTCGAACTGCTGATCTCCGCCTTGAGAGGGCGGCGTCCTAAACCGCTAGACGAACGGGCCAGATGGCTGGGATAGAGAGAATCGAACTCCCATTGACGGAACCAGAATCCGCTGTCCTACCGTTAGACGATATCCCAAGAGGTCGTGCGTGCGCTTCATCGGCGCGAGAAAGAACTATACCGCAGAGGGTGGGGGTGTGCAACGACATTCTGCAAATTGGGCAAAAAGTCGCTCTGGACCCCCGCTCCACCACAATCTCGCCACAAGTTCGATAGCCATCCAAGATTGGCTCTGCCTATGGTGTCTGGCTGCTGACTATCTGCGTCCAGATCGATTGGACGTGTGGCGGGTATGATAGTGTGGCAGCACAAAGAGAGCTGAGCGAGGGAAGGATATGGATGGCCAAAGTTGATGGCACGCATGCAGGCTCGGCCACGAAGACATCTGCTTCCCGTACTGGCAAGCCCCATGTAAGCTCCATGCCGAAGCTCAAGGTCTCGACAGGACATATCCAGGCAGAAGGAAACGAGGACCAGAAGGCAAGCGCACGCAAGGGTGCGCTCTTCCTGGCTGGTGTCGTTGCCCTCTATATCGTCTATCTTGTCTTCTCGGGACAGATGGTGCAGTTCCTCGATGCGCTCTCGACGGTCGATACGCACTGGGTCTGGCTTGCCTGCCTCTGCTATGGCTTCTACTTCGTCTTCGGCGTCCTTGCCTACGTGATTGCTGTCTTCATCGACCATGACTCTCCCGTCGGCATCCGCGACCTCATGAGCGTCGAGGCATCGGGCGTCTTCTTCGGGAACCTCACGCCGATGATGGCAGGATCGGTCCCGTCGCAGATCGTGCGCCTCACGAAGACAGGACTCGATCCGGGCGAAGCTTCTGCTACCCAGTTCACCCGCTTCATCATGTTCCAGTTCGGTGTCGTGCTCTTTGCTGCCATCATGCTTGCCGCCAAGCTCGAGTTCTTCTTCGAGACCTACGGCGATATCGTGATCTTGAACCTCATCGTCTTCGGCGTGCACATGCTCGAGCTCATCGCGCTCTTCGTGATCTGCCTCTGTCCCCGCTTCGTTATGCGTGCGGGCATGGCAGCTATCCGCTTCTGCAAGCGCGTGGGAATCCTCAAGAAGCAGGAGGATGTCGACCACTGGACCGAGGTCGTGAACGTTCAGGTCATGCAGTTCTCCGATGCCTTCAAGACGGCAGCAAAGGACTGGCCCTCGATGCTCCTGACGCTTGCCGTGACCATGGCACAGCTTGCCAGCCTCTACATGATTCCGTGGTTCGTGCTCAATGCCTTCGGTGTTCAAGCGGACTTCCTCGACTGCCTGGCTGCTGGCTCCATGGTGCAGATGGTCTCCTCGGCTGTGCCGCTTCCGGGTGGTACCGGAGGTGCTGAGGGTGGCTTCTTCATGTTCTATGGAGGCCTCTTCGGTTCGTCTGCGACGGCAGGATACCTGATCTGGCGCCTCGTCACGTTCATCGCGCCCACAATCTTGGCAGCACCGCTCCTGAGCCTCAAGACCACGAACAGGACAAGAAGCATCTACCAGCGCTGGCAGGACCTCACACATGGCGGGGGCAGGAGCGCCGGCGTCTCGATGTCTGGTACCACGATCAAGCGGCGCGTTGCCCAGGAGAAGCGCAGCACCCAGAGAAAGAAGCGTTAGCCAGAAAGGCTTTGTCATATGGCATTCGGAAAGAGCAGAAAGACGCAGGCGGCGTCGCAGCCTGGCAAGGACTCTGCCGAGAACAAGGGCCGTGCCTTCAAGGGCATGCTGTTCCTCGCAGGTGTCGTCCTCTTCTATGTCCTCGACCTCATCGTCACAGGGCAGATGGAGACCTTCCTGACGTCGCTCCATGAGCTCGAGACAAGCTGGATCGTTGCTGCGGTCATCTGCTATGTCCTCTACTACATCGCAGGCGTCGCAGCCTATGCGGTGGCAGTCTGGCTCGACCGTGACTCTCCTGTCGGCATCCGCGACCTCATGAGCGTCGAGGCCTCTGGTACGTTCTTCGGAAACCTCACGCCTGCCATGATCGGATCTGTGCCGGCGCAGATCCTGCGCCTCACGAACGCGGGCCTCGATGCCGGAGAAGCAACCGCAACGCAGCTGACCCGCGGCATCACGCAGCAGATTGCATCCGTGAGCTATTGTGCTGTCATCCTCTTTGTCGGCTTCGTCGCCTTCCAGGCTTCCTACGGCAACCTGATCTTCCTTGCGCTCATCGCCTGGGCCATCGGGCTCTTGAAGATCCTCGGCGAGCTTGCTGTCTGCTATTTCCCGAACCAGGTCATGCACTTCGGCAATGCTGCCGTCAAGTGGATCTCGAAGCGCGGCTGGCTCAAGGACTATGGCCGTGCCTATCATTTTGTCAACAACGAGGTGGGGGAGCTCTCCGCTGCCTTCAGGCGTGCCACGAACAGCCGCCAGGGCATCCTCGTCACGCTCGTGATCAACTACATCCAGCTGACGCTGCTCTACCTGATTCCCTGGTTTGTCGCCAATGCCTTCGGCTGCGACCTGAATCCCATTGCCTCGATTGAGCTCTGCGCTCTCGTCCAGATGGTCGGCGCTGCCGTGCCTCTGCCAGGCGGCACGGGAGGCGTCGATGTGGCCTGGAACATCTTCCTGGGGCCGACCTTCGGCACGCTCACGACCGCTGGCTTCATCATGTGGCGTGCCGTCTCCTATATCGGCCCGATCTTCCTTTCAATCCCTCTTCTGAACCTGCATTCGGGCAGGAAGGAGCAGTCGCTCTACCAGAGGTGGAACGAGATTGCACACGGTGCCGGCAAGAGCCGCAGGTACTGAAAAGCTTGGACATGAAAAAAGGAAGGCGTCTGCATGGGCAGGCGTCTTCCTTGCATCTTGTGCGCTTCTCCCTACGCACAGGCTCCGCAGGAAGCGCATCCCCGCAGGGCTGAAGGCTCTGCGGCAAGGCCGCCCAGAGCGGTCTCCCTGAGCTCTTTGGGTAGGGCATGACCGACTTTTGCCATTGCATCCACGACCTCATCGAAGGGAAGGGGTGCCTTGATGCCGGCATGTGCAAGCTGCGCTGCGCTCATGGCTGAGGCAACACCGATCGCATTCCTGAGCTGGCAGGGATACTCGACGAGTCCCTGCACCGGGTCGCAGACAAGGCCGAGGAGGTTTCCGATTGCAATGGAAGCTGCTGCGAGCGCCTCTTCCGGCGTGCCACCGAGAAGCTCTGTGAGCGCTCCTGCCGCCATAGCGCTCGCGGTGCCGACCTCTGCCTGGCAGCCGCCTTCGGCGCCGGCGACGCTTGCGTTGGCAGCAATGAGGGCGCCGATGGCAGAGGAGGTCCAGAGTGCCTGAGATATCTCCTTGTCGTCCTTTCCGAGCTCTTCTGCTGCGGCTAGGACAGCTCCGGGCACGACGCCTGAGGCACCTGCTGTCGGTGCTGCAACAATCACGCCCATAGCGCTCGACCGTTCAAGCACTGCCATCGCATAGGCAGTTGCACGCGTGAGGGCACCTCCCAGAAGCTCGGGAGAGGAGGTAGCCGCCTTTGCTGCCTGGCCGAAGAGGAAGCCGCCGAGCGAGCGCACGGGGTGCTCGATCGTGTCGTGCGTCTCTTCTTTCATGGTGGCAAGCACCTTCTCCATCTCTGCATCAGCTGCCTCCTGGCTTCCCAGAAGCTCAGCCTCGCGGGCGCGCATGATATCCGCTATGGAAGCGTTGCGGGCAGAGCAGAGGTCTGCGAGCTCGCGTCCTGTCGCAAAGTCCAGGGCAAGTGCCGTGTCGGGGGAGACGCCTGAGGCTCCGGGGATGCTCACCGAAGAAGCAAAGATGATGTCAGGACGCTCCTGGCAGGTATCCACAAGCTCTTCGGGCACCGGCTCGTCCGTCTCGAAGACCGTGTAGGCACGGCCTCCCCTCGACTGGCGGAACGTGCGCATCGTCGCGATATTGACGGAGGCTGAGGAGAGGGCACCGGTAAGCGCTGCCAGGACGCCTGGCCTGTCATAGTGCGAGACGAAAAGGGTCGGGTAGTCGCCGGTGATTTCGACATGCACGCCGTTGATCGAGGAGATGCGGATGCGGCCGCCGCCGACGGATTCTCCCGTTACCTCGAAGGTGGAGCCGCTTGCGCAGAGCATGGAGATGGATGCCGTGTTCGGATGCGGCATCACGCCGTCGGGACCCTCAACGATGGAGACCATAAGGTTGCGATCGCGCGCAATCTCGAGGGAGTCCCTGACACGGACATCGTCGGGAAGCATTCCCAGAAGGCCTGCGACAAGCGCCTGGTCAGTACCGTGGCCCTTGTGCGTGCGTGCGAAGGAGTTGTAGCAGACGATGTCAGCACGTACGACCGGTGAGGGTGCCAAGGAGCGTGCGACGAGGGCAATCCTCAGCGCTCCTGCCGTATGGGAGGATGAAGGGCCGACCATGATGGGGCCAAGTATCTCGAAGGCAGAGGTATGCACAGATCCATTCCTCTCGAAACATTCTGGAAATAGGCATGCCCCATCGTGGCTCATTGAGATTGTCTTGGCAAGACAGGAACACAGGAATCGTGGATATTGGCAGGCATTCAGATAAGTTTCCTGCCTGAAACAGCAGAGCATCACAATGGATGAGGCATATCAAAAAGAGAAAGGATGCAGACATGGACAGGAGCATCTATACAGGGCGCAGGGAAGAGATCCTGCGCAGGATGGCAGAAGACGGCTTCGATGCCCTCGTCATTCCGGCGGGTGCTGACATCTCCTACCTCACGGGATTCACGGGCGAGGCAGGCGTCGCGGTCGTCGTGCTGTCTCCCGAAGGTTCGAGCTTTGTCACGGACTCCCGCTATACGACGCAGGTCGCCGAGGAAACGGAAGGCTATGAGTGCGTGCTCTGGCGGAAGAGGACGCACAGCTACTGCGAGAATGCGGGCATGGTGCTTGCAAAGCTGGCACCCAAGACCGTCGGCATCTACGGGGCAGACCTTACTTACAAGGACTTCCTCGGCATGCAGAGCCGCTACCCGCAAGGCGAATACAAGGAGGCTCCTGCCTACCTCACCGAGATGCGTGCGAAGAAGACGCCTCAGGAGCTCGACACGATCCGCGAGGCCTGCCGCATCTCCATGCTCTCGTTCTATGCCCTGCTTGACTCCATCCGTCCGGGCGTGACGGAGAAGGATGTCGCAGACGAGCTCGAGCATCAGTTCCGCAGCCACGGCGGCTCCGGCATGTGCTTCGACACGATTGTCGCTTCCGGTCCTGTCAATGGCGCCTGCCCGCATGCAAGCATCTCCGACCGCGTGATCCAGAAGGGCGACTTCGTAACGATCGACTTCGGCACGCGCTACCACGGCTACTGCTCCGACATCACGCGCACGGTCGCTGTCGGCAAGGGCGCCGACGCCGAGCTCTACCATATCTTCGATGTGGTGTGCGAGGCCAAGAAGGCTGGCCAGGAAGCCCTCCATGCAGGCCTTACTAGGAAGGAGCTCCACGAGGCGATCGAGGCGCCGATCAAGGCAGCAGGCTATGTGACGCCCCATGGCTTCGGCCACTCATTCGGCCTCGATATCCATGAGCTGCCGTTCATCAATGGAAACGACGAGACGCCGTATGAGGCGAGGACGATAACGACTATCGAGCCGGGCATCTATGTGCCGGGACTTGGCGGCGTGCGCCAGGAGGATGACTATCTCATCTGCGACGGTGGCTACGAGCGCCTGACCTTCATCACGGACCATCTGATCGAGCTTTAGCGAGCATCTGAGCCTTTCAGTGCAGCCTGTTGCTTCGTTTCCGAGGCCGGTCACGGGACTCCAGGATACCGAAATCTCTGGCCGGCCTCGATAAGCAAGCCGTATGTCTCGATATGCCAGAGGCTGTACGCCGTCCTATGCTCGCCGCCTATCACGGCATCCTTCTTGCAGAACCAGGCTTCGTCCTCCACCACATCGCCTTTATACGGCTCAGGCCCATACGTCCTTTCCGTATAGATGCTCTTGATGAGCGTCAGATGCTTCATGCCGCTTGCCGATGGAAGATGGAAGATGCGGATGGAGGCTCTTTCGTGTTTTTGATTCTGAAAGCTGATTAATATATTGCCAAGCATTTTCTGAAAAGATGTGGTGCAAGAGAAAGACCATGCACGACCTGATCCGATCAGAAGGGTCTTTCAAGTCATTGGAGATCAGCGAGGACTGGCGAACCGAGTGATTTCAATGACAAGAATGGGCATAGTGCGAATTGTGTTCCAGGTGGCAGCGGTTGCTGCGGCATGCATGGCTGGTTACTTCGCTTATCTGGGCGATGAAACGAGTCGCATGAATTGTCTCTGGGCCATGACCCTTTTTCTTGTCATTGCACTTGTCCTGGATATTCTTGGCTATATTTCAGATAGGAAGAAATAGACTCTCCGGCAGTTTATCGGAGTGCAGATTCGGCATAGAACCAGCACGTAGTGCAGAAACAAGACAGCAGATATGGCAAGGCGTCTTGCTAAGGAGCCACCCCACGCCGTCTTTATCTGGATTCGGCTCCGACAAAGCATTCCTGACTGGAGGAAGGACTGCGGGGCTCTGCGCTGAACGCTTGGAATTGCGAGGAAGGCTATGGCCGGTGCTTGCCTCGAGGATATGCAGGGTTTTTATGTCCCCTGTAATGCGTCGTCACAGAATGCAGTCTCTGCATAGCCAGCGTCAAGCACGCGCAAGACATTGGTCTGTTGTGGAAAGCAATATGTGCTGGTTTTGGCTGCTGTCCAGATGAAAAAAGCTGCTTGCCGCCATCTGGACTAAGTTTCAGAGCATTCGGGAAGAATGCTACCAACCTTGAGATGCATGAATTGAATGGATGCCATCATGAAAGCTGAGCTGCATGACATGAGAAGGCCCCGTGATGCCATTTAGCCTATGCGGCATCTCGTGAAGCTGGTGCCGCTCATTTTGCTTGACGTCGTCCTATCCGTATGTGCCAACAATTGTGCAGGCTGGACGCAGTTCAGTACAGTTGGTTCGCGCAGCTCGGGATTATCCTTCGACTAAGCGATGGCCCTGTGTTGCTTGCTTGGACTGTACTGATTGAAGGAATGCAGATCGAGCTGAGCAGCAGGCGTCCCATCTCTCATGCCTGGCATATATAGCAGGCTAAATGCAGATTTGTCGTACGAGTGAGGCATCTAGAGGAGGAGCCATGGCAGAGATATTCTTCAACATCTATGCAGCAACAGCCATGTCGTTCGGAGTCATCGGCGGCATCGTCCAGCTTGTAGCAAATATCCTCATCATCATTGTCTGCATGCGCTGGCTGAAAGAACGGAAAAGCAAGTGAGGTCTGCGGCAATGCAGCTAGCATGCCCTGTCCGGATGTCCGCCCCAGTATGGCCAGCGAATTGGGCTGGAGATGCTGGTATCTGCCGCAGGTGGAACCGATGGAAAGAATCCAGGATGGAGCGGAAGCTTCCCGGAGAGGGCCTGCCTTGCTGGATGCATTGAAGTGTCTGGTCCTCTGATGCCCCTGCATGAAAAAGCCTCCCATTTCCGGATGAGGAAATGGGAGGCTATCTGGGGTGAATCTGGTATCGAAACGTTTTCTACTGGGCGAGCGGAAGTGCACGGTCGATGCGGGCAAGTGCCATGTCCTTGCCCATGAGCTCAAGGGACTCTCCAAGCGGAGGGGAGACCATGTTGCCGCAGACAGCGACGCGGAGGGCTCCGTAGAACTTGCGCTTGTTCGTGCCAAGCTGCTCGGGCAGAGGCTCGAGCGCAGCGTCGATTGCTTCGGCCTTCCAGGAGTCGAGTGCCGAAAGCGCTGCATGGGCACCCTCAAGGTAGGACTTCGTATCCGGCTTCGAGATGTTCTTCTGGACGCTCTTCTCGTCGAGCGGAAGATCTTCTCCCTCATAGAGGAAGCGGCTCTTCTCCACGACATCAGGCGTCACGGTCGTGCGCGGCTTCAGGATCGAGGCAAGCAGCTCATACCAAGCCTCGTCGTGAACAGGGGCATCGCCCTCGAGCCCTGCCTTCTTGAGCTCAGGCAGGAGCACGGTCTTTGCGAACTCCGCATCACTCATTGCCATAAGGTACGTCTGGTTGATGGAGTCGAGCTTCTTCGGGTCGAAGGTAGCGGGGTTCTTGCTCACATGCTCGAGCGAGAACGTCTTGGCAAGGACGTCCCTCGGCACGATCGTCGTCTCGCCGTCAGGAGACCAGCCCAGAAGCGCCAGATAGTTCACGAAGGCATCGGAGAGGTATCCCGCATCGCGGTACTCCTCGACCGACGTTGCGCCATGGCGCTTGGAGAGCTTCTTGCCGTCGGGACCCAGGATCATCGAGATATGGGCGAAGGTGGGAACCGGTGCTCCCAGGGCCTCGTAGACCATGATCTGGCGCGGCGTGTTCGACAGATGGTCGTCGCCCCTGATGACATGGGTGATGCCCATCATGGAGTCATCGACGACGGTCGCGAAGTTGTAGGTCGGCGTGCCATCGGAGCGGAAGATGATGAAGTCGTCGAGCTCCTTCGCATCGAACACGACATCTCCGTGCACGGCGTCGTGCACGACCACGTCTCCGCGGTCAAGAGGCACCTTGATGCGGATTGTGTGGGGCTCGCCGGCATTGACCCTGGCCTGTGCCTCTGCAGGGTCGATGTTCCTGCAGGTGCGCTGGTATCCCTGGAAGGGGTCCTTGCGCTCCTGTGCCTTGCGCTTGTCCTCTGCGAGCTTCTCGGGCGTGCAGAAGCAGTAGTAGGCGTTGCCGGACTTCACGAGATCCTCTGCAGCCTTGCGGTAGAGATCCATGCGGTCGGTCTGCTTGTAGGGGCCGAAGTCGCCGCCGACCTCGGGACCCTCGTCCCAGTCAAGCCCCAGCCACTTCATGGCGCGGAGGATAATCTGGGTGTTCTCCTCGGTGGAGCGGGTCGGATCGGTGTCGTCGATCCTCAGGATGAACGTGCCATGGTTGGCACGGGCGAATGCCCAGTTGAAGATTGCGGTGCGGGCGCCGCCGACATGGAGCTTGCCGGTGGGCGAGGGCGCGAAGCGCACACGGACGGGACGGTCTTGATCTGCCACAGAATTGCCTCTCGACAGGGGCCCGATTGGGCCCATATGTACATGGTTAGCGCATTCAGTATAGACGCTAGAGATGCGTCTACATCAACTTCGTGCTTTCGAGCTTCTCCTCGAGCCAGTGGTTGAGATGGATCACCGGGCGCCTCAGGATGAGGCCCAGGAGGAGGGCAGGGATGATGAAGCAGGCAAGGCGCAGCATGCAGAACCAGTAGTCGTTCTGGTAGATGCCGGCTATGCAGGCGCGCATCGCATCCTCACCGTGGACGAAGGGCAGGAACGGATAAAGCTTCTGGAAGACGCCCGGGAGCATCTCCTTCGGGAAGGTGCCACCCGAACCTGCAACCTGGATGACCATGAGGACAACGGCGATGGCCTTGCCGACGTCTCCGAACGAGGCCGTGAGTGCATAGATGATGTTGATGAAGATGAAGGACTCGAGCCAGCCCGTAAGGAAGAAGAGCACGGGGTGCTGGCACTGCACGCCCAAAAACCACAGGTCGCCGGCAATGACAAGGGTCGACTGGAAGAAGCCGATGATCAGGAAGAAGATGATGCGGCCGATGTAGCAGTCGGTCGGACGGGCATGGATCTTCTTCAGGAACCGGTCGGAAGGCGCTGTCTTCACAAGGGCGCAGAGCACGACGCCGCCGATCCAGATGGCCAGGGTGGAATAGAACGGTGCCATGCCGGAGCCGTTGTTTGCAACGGCGAAGACGGCTGTGCGGTCCATGGAGACCGGTGTCGAGATGAAGCTCGCGAGGTCTTCGGTGTTGGCGGAAAGGATGGTCCTCAGCTGGTCGAGGTCGCCCGAATCGAGGGCATCCTGGATCTGCGTATGGATATCGCCGAGCTTGGCTGCTGCGCCGTCGAGCTGGTCTGCGGCATCGAGAAGCGAGCCCTGCACATCGCCCATGCTCTTGGAGGCGGTGGCTGCCGTGTCCTTGAGGGAGGAGCTCACATTGTCGAGCTGCGTCTTCATTGCGTCAGCCTTGGAGGCGGCATCCTGAAGCGAGCTGTTCATGTCCGAAAGCGACGAGCGCAGACCCTGCTCGTAGTCGGAGGAGATGTTTGTGATGCTCGTCTTCGCCTGGTCCACAAGACCGTCGAGCGTCGTTCTCGCGTCGGAGGCAGAAGACTGGGTGTTCTGGATATCGGAGATGGCCTTCGCAAGCCCGTCGTCGAGCTGCTTGGCATCATCCAGAGCCTGCTTGACCTTCGCGTTCAGACCCTCGATCTCGACCGTGTAGCTGTTCACAATCTCCCACTCGGAGCTGCCGATCTCGAACTGGTCGCGGTATTCCTTCGTGATCGCGTCGGTGCCATCCATCGAGTCATAGAGGTCCTGAAGCTTTGCAACGCGGGAGTCGACTGTGCCCTTTGCCTGCGTAAGGGCATCGACAAGCTGGTCCGTGTGCCCAGCTGCGGCATCGAAGGCCTTATCGAGTGCGCTCTTCACATTGTCGAAGTCGGAGGCGGAGTTTGCGAACGAGTCGTTGATGGAAGACGTCGCTCCGTCGAGCGCATCGGAGAGGCTTTGGACGCCGTCTGTGCCAGAGCGGAGCATGCCTGAAGCATCGAGTGCCGAGGAGAGGGTGCCCGAGCCATCGGAGTCGAGCTGGTCCAGAAGCTGGGAGGCTGAGCCTGAGATGGCAGCATAGGAGCGGAGGTTTCCGGATGTATCGCTCAGGCGTTTCTGCGTCTGTGCCAGGGCAGAATCGAGCTGCGTTGCCAGCGTCCGGACATCGTCCGAATTGAGATAGTTTCCTACCTGGTCGAGGACGCCTGCAGCTGCGCTTGTGAGCGAGCTGGCAAATGACTGGTTGATGTCCTTCTGCACGGCAGCAGATGCCTTGTCCGTGACGATGGCGGCAATAGCGTTGGCCTTCTCGTTCTGGTAGAAGTAGACCTCCGGCTTGTCTGTGCTGTCGGCGAAGTAGGTGAGCATGCGCTCTGAGAAGTCGGCAGGAATGACGACAGCAGCATAGTAGGTGCCGCTCTTCACGCCTTCGACAGCCTCGTCCTCTGAGTCGACAATCGTGTAGCCGATGCTCTTCGAGGCTTTGAGCTCGCTTTCCGTGCGCTCGCCGAGATTCACATCGACTGGGATGAGATCGCTTGTGTAGCCTTCGTCGAGGTTCACGACGGCGACCTTGAGGTTGGCCGTGTTCTTGTAGGGGTCCCACGAACCCCAGATGTTGAACCAGGCATAGAAGCTGGGGATGACGATCATGCCGACGCAGACGACGAGGGAGATCACGTTCTTGAACACGTTATGCGCATCATAGGCTGCGACCTTCATGAACCTAGGCACGGCGATCATCTCCCTTCGTGTGCGAGGAGGGCAGGTGCATGGTGATGGTCTGCTCGACCTCGATTGGCCTCTCTGTGTTCTTGGCGGCATCTGCCTTCCTGGCTGCCTCTGCGCGTTCATGCACGAGCTTCCTGAGCTTCGCTCTCGGCATGATCAGCGTGCGGCTGCGCTCGAGGATGCTCGTCTTGTCCGTATCGTCTGCGACGCCGCGTTGGACATCGAGGCCATGCGTGCCGATGTTGCGGGAGAGCTTCAGGCTCTCGATCGGCGAGAACGTGAACATCTCCTGCTTCAGGTTGTCGTCGAGGAGCTGGTAGAGCTCTTCGCTTGACATGTTCGCGATGCGGGTCTTCTCGGAGACGCGGCTGTGCAGGTACTCGACGACGATGAGATAGGTGCACACGACGATGAGCGAGATGATCCAGCAGGTGATTGTAATCATGCGGAAGGGCAGGATGAACATGAGGGCCAGAAGGACGAGCGGCACCCAGAGCAGCGCGAGGAAGCCGCGCTTGATATAGGTTGGGTAGCGGAGCTCGAAGTTCGCGACACGCTCGCCGAAGACCTTGCGGTATTCCTTCGAGTTGCCGAGTGCCTTGATGATCGTGGAGAGGCGGAAGTGGACCTCGGGCAGGCCATCGCGCTCCGTGACCATGAGGTCGGTCTCGGCAAGCTTGCGGTCGAAGAGAGCGTTGATGTTGAGAAGGTGGCGCCTGAGACCCACGCCGATGACAAGGGAGGGGATGACATAGAGGAGAAGGATGAAGATGTCGTAGGCGAAGTATCCGTCGTAGAAGCCGGCTATGGCTTCGCGCATCGCATTGATGCCATACGTGAAGGGAAGCCAGGGGTTAAGGGCCTGGAAGAAGCCGGGCATCATCTGGATCGGGTAGGTGCCCGAAGAGCCTGGGATCTGCACGACGATGAGAAGGACGCCTATTGCCTTACCGATGTGCTTGAAGGCGATCGAGAGCGCATAGATGATGCTGACATAGACGAAGGATTCGACGAGGCCTGCGAAGACGAAGGCAGCAGGCGAGAGGCACTGGATGCCGAGGCAGAGGTCTCCTATGCAGCAGCAGAGCGCCTGGACGATGCCGAGAAGGTTCAGCAGAAGCCAGCGGCCGAAGTAGCCCTGCCAGGGCTTGAAGTCACCGATCCCCTCATGGTCGACCTCGAGCTTGTAGATGGCAACGAGGACGAAGCCGCCGACCCAGAGCGCGAGGTTCGTATAGAACGGCGTGACGCCGGATCCGTAGTTCATGACGGGGTAGATGGACTTGTCTACGATGTTCACAGGGGAGCCGAGATAGTCGCCGAGGCTTTCCGGGTCGATGTCCATGAGCTTCGAGAGCTGCTCCACGATATCGGCGGAGGCGATCGTGTCGATGTCTCCCGCAAGGACGCCGAGGTCGCTCTTGGCCGTGGCGACAGAGTCCTTCGTGCTGTCGAGGACCGAGGTCGTCTGGTCAAGCGTCGTCTCGAGCTGCTGGAGCTGGGCGGTTGTCTGGTCGACAATCGGCGTCACGGCGTCGAGCGTCGAGGCAAGCTGGTTGCCGACATCGGAGAACGAGTCGAGCGCAGAGTCGAGTGCCGGCATGGTCTGGGACTGGAGGTCTGAGTCGAGGTTCTGGAGCCCTGTCGCGGAATCCTGGATGGCGGTGTTCACGGATGAGGAGAGGTCCGTTGCAATCACCGTGTCGTTCTTGATGGAGTCGGAGAGGTCCTGGAGCTTCTGGATGCGGGCGGTCTGGTCGTCGACGAGCGTCTGGAGCTTGTCGATCTGGGCATCGAGCTTTGCGAGGACCTGGTCCCTGATGTCTGAGGTCACGCTGTCAGGAAGCGAGAGCGCTGCAATCCTGTCGCGGATGGACTTCACGCGGTTCAGCACGGACTGCGTCTGGGTGTTTGCATCCTCGAGGACAGAGAGCGCGTTGTCGACCTTGCCCTGCGCACGCTCGATACCGGCTGCGGCATCGGCGATGGAGACATTCGCATTCGTCGAGAGGGAAGAGATCGTGCCGGCACCATTCAAGAGCGAGTTTCCGAGCTGCTGGTTCAAGGTGCGGGCCTGAGAGCGGGTATTGGTCAGGGTGCCGAGCGCAGATCTCAGAGACGTGGCGGCATCGGCTGCTCCCGAGTCGGCGTCTGCGAGCATGGAGACGGCAGAGTCGAGCGCATCCTTCGAGGTGCCGATCGTCGTCTGGGCATCTGTCAGGTCCTGGTCGAGCCCGTCAAGAAGCCCCTGCGCATCGCGGACGTCCTGCGCGACGGTATGGGAGCCGTCGACGACCGTATCCTTCGCTTTGCCTGCGGCATCAGCGATCTTCTCTCCGACGACCTTGCCGACCGTCTCGACGAAGGTCGCATCGATCTGGGTCTCGATCGTCGAGGCGCCGGTATCGGTCACCTTCGGGGCGACCGCATTGGCCTTCTCGTTTGCGTAGTACTGGATGTGCGCCTTGTCGGTCTTTCCGTCAAGGACACCTGCGAGCGTGCTCGTGAAGTCTGAAGGGATGACGATGGCAGCATAGTAGGTGCCGGACTTCACGCCGTCCATCGCTGTGTCCTCATCGACGAACTTCCAGCCGAGCTGGGTGTTCTCGCTGAGCTCGTCCACGACCATATCTCCTGCATCGATGTAGCCCATGCCGGAGATGTCGGCGCCGGCATCCTCATTGACGATAGCGATTGCAATGTCGCTCGTGTTCTTGTAGGGATCCCAGTTGGCGATGATGTTGAACCATGCATAGAGCGAAGGCAGCACGCAGACACCGAGCGCCACGATGACGGCAGCAGGGTTATGAATGAGCCGTTTGAGATCACGAAAGAAGATAGCGAAAACGGTCTTCAAGAGGGCCTCCAGTGATTTCGGTACCTCACTTGCAGGAAAGATTCAAAAATCTACACGCTACACTATTGCACAAAAGCGCCTGTTCCTATCACCCTTTTTGAAATACGGTCAAAAATATCTGTCTATGGTGCTACACTTTACGCAAATTGCATGCCCGCCTAAGCGGGAAGAAAGGACCTTACGAATGGCAGAAGCAGGCGAACAGTCGAAGCATGATGCAGTATCTGCTACGGCTACAGCAGCGATAGAGGTCCACGAAGCGATCCAGAAGAAGCTGCAGTCACAGAAGAAGCAGCTGAAGACCGCAGGCTCGCGCATGAAAACACGCAAGAGCACCAGGACACGCCAACGCATCATCGATGCTGCCAAGGAGATCATCGACGAGAAGGGCACGACGAACTTCCAGATGAGCGAAGTCGCCACGCGCTGCAACATGTCGAAGGGCGCCCTCTACTATTACTTCAAGGACCGCTCGCAGATCGTCTCCATCGTGAACGAAGAGATCGGCCAGGGCATCATCTCCGCTGTTGAAGACATCAGCTCGCATGAATCGTCTGCCGTCGATGCGCTGCAGGACATCTGCGAGTCCTTCGCAATTGCGCTCTCCGGCAACCGTGCAGGCTTCGGAGCGCTTTTGGGCGAGTTCATGCACCGTGGCTATGACTCTGTCAACGGCCTGGATAATCGGTACGGCAAGCTTGCGGCGCTGACCGAATCTCTGATCGAGCGTGGCAAGAAGGAAGGGGCGGTCGATCCCGAGGTCAATACATCGCTTGTCGCGAACAGCCTGATCGGCATGTTCATGTTCGCCGCCGCTTCCTATCTTGGCCAGGAGGATCTCATGGATACATCTGAGCTCTCGAGCCAGCTCATGGGCATCGTGCTCGAAGGCATCGGCACCAAGCATGGGGTCCAGAGCGCCTGTCAGGATCTTTGCTGAAATTTTTTGAATTTCATTCAAAAAAGACCGCTCTGACTATTTACAGCACTGCGAAAGTGGCATATCGTACGTGCCAGCTCGTCAAGAGGCATTCGAAAGGATGCACAGAGCCGAGGGACCGAGCCCTATGACGCTCCGGCAACCCGCCCGCAAGGGAAGGGTGCCAATTCTCGGCAGGCTCAAAGGCCTGGAAGACGGGGGCATACGTGTCTTGTGCACAGAGTCCCTGGGTAAGGTACAGGGGCTCTGTTTTTTATGAGCGCCTGTGCGAAGACGTTCAGAGAAGGTTGGTTATGTCTCACAAGAACTACCTCTTCACCTCGGAATCAGTGACCGAGGGCCATCCTGACAAGATGTGCGACCAGATTTCCGACGCAATCGTCGATGCCATCTTCGCGAAGGAGGCAAAGCTCCAGGAGCAGGGCTACGTCGACTCCGACGGCCAGGCTGCCAATGTCGACAACGTCCGCTGCGCCATCGAGACCTTCACGACGACCGGCACCATCGTCGTAATGGGCGAGGTCCGCACCGAGGCCTACGTCGACGTGCAGAAGATCGTCCGCGACACGGTAGCCAAGATCGGCTACACGCGCGCCAAGTATGGCTTTGACGCCGAGACCTGCGGTGTCATGAACCTCATCCACTCCCAGTCGCCCGATATCGCCCAGGGCGTCGATGGCACGTTCGCACGCGCCAATGACCAGGATGAGATCGACAAGATCGGTGCTGGCGACCAGGGCATGATGTTCGGCTACGCCTCTGACGAGACCGACGTGCTCATGCCGATGCCGATCTACCTTGCACAGCGTCTCGCAGAGAAGCTTGCCGAGGTCAGGAAGGCCGGCTCCCTCACGTATCTGCGCCCGGATGGCAAGACGCAGGTGACCGTGCGCTACGAGGACGACAAGCCGGTCGAGGTCACGGCCATCGTCGTCTCCACGCAGCATGCCGCTGACGTGAAGCTCGCCCAGGTCCGCGAGGATATGATCGAGTTCGTGATTCGCCCGGTCCTCGACGAGGTCGGCATCAAGTGGCAATCCGCCAAGATCTATGTGAATCCGACCGGACGCTTCGTTGTCGGAGGCCCGATGGGCGACACCGGCCTGACCGGCCGCAAGATCATCGTCGACACCTACGGCGGCATGGGCCGTCACGGCGGCGGCGCCTTCTCTGGCAAGGACCCCACCAAGGTCGACCGTTCTGCTGCCTACGCTGCACGCTGGGTTGCCAAGAACATCGTCGCTGCGGGCCTTGCCCACAAGTGCGAGATCCAGCTTGCCTACGCTATCGGCGTTCCCCAGCCGCTCTCCATCATGGTCGATACCTTCGGTACCGGCTCTGTGGACGATGAGGTGCTCGCACGCGCTGTCGAGAAGGTCTTCGACCTTCGTCCCGGCGCCATCATCCGCGACCTCAAGCTCCGTCGTCCGATCTACCAGAAGACCGCAGCCTATGGCCACTTCGGCCGCAAGGACCCGGACTTCACGTGGGAAGCAACGAACCGCACAGACGAGCTCAAGGCAGCCGTTGCAGAGCTTGCATAGCATCATCTGATATCTGTCAGGGCGAAGGAGCCAGGGGAGCGCATCCCCTGGCTCCTTTCTTATGACGCGCATCCAGCCGTGTGCCTTTTGCTGTTCCAGCTATTCAGCGATCGCCGTAATGTGACTGATATTGAGCGATTTCAAGGTCTATGCCAACGATTCGATATACAAGCCGGTTCTTGCTGTCAATACGGCGAGACCACCATCAAGGGGGATTTCCACGCAGCTGCTCTGGCTTGCCGATCCCTTGTGCACATCCGTTTCGTTCAATGTCCTTGACAAGGGCATTGATGCGCTTCAGCGTCTTCTTGTCCTGCGTTTCCCAGGCAACGTAGTCTTCACAAGCCTCTGGTGCCCAGACCTTATTCAGCTTCATCGGGCTCCTTCAGGTCATGCGGATGACCGCGGCCAGCATCGAGCGATGCAATGGAGGCCCTGAGATGGGCCATGTTCTCATCCGAATAGAACGGGTCTACAGATACTTCGAAGGGTATGCGGTGCTCCCGTGCAACCTTCTTTGCATAGATCACGAATGCTGTCGTCATGCTCATGCCAAGCTCTCGGAAGGGAACCTTCCTGGCAAAGTGCATCGATTGTCTGCGGGGCGAAGAAGCCAGGAGAGCGGAGTGCATCCTCTGGCTCCCTCTTCGCTGAGATAAGATGGAGCACAAAAGGGCCATCTAGCCTATACGGTACGATGCCTTGAAGGGGGAGATATCCATGAGCCTTGCGGTTGCATGGGTGGGCTATGCGCTCGTGGCTGCCATCATCATCGGTATCGTTCTTGCAATCATCGGCAAGGCCAAGAGGCCGCATCGTCCCGTGTCGCGAGCGTCCGGAAAGGACCCGGAAGCAGATGA
This sequence comes from Olsenella kribbiana, assembly GCF_036408795.1. Lineage (NCBI taxonomy): Bacteria > Bacillati > Actinomycetota > Coriobacteriia > Coriobacteriales > Atopobiaceae > Olsenella > Olsenella kribbiana. The sequence continues at coordinate 45,308 of NZ_JAZGJP010000005.1, read as the reverse complement.
GACGCTCCGGCAGATGATGCTCGACGATATCGCTGCGCATCAGGAAGGGCCAGACGGCGGGAAGAGCTAGCCTTGCAGAATGTGCTGGCTCCATGTTCCGGCGTGCTGCAAGATTGCCTGCTATGAGACAATGAGGCTGAGATGCGCCGGAGACGTTTGAAAGGCAGATATATCCATGTGGTTTGCTGATGTAGCACTCGATATCCCGACAAGGGCGCTCGATGGCTGCTTCAGCTATGCCGTGCCGCCTGAGGTTGCGGCCTCCTTCGGAGAAGATCCCGATGCAGTGAGATCGGGCCTTGTCGGCATGACCGTCCTCGTCCCGTTCTCGGGCAGGAAGGCCATAGGCTACATCCTGGGTGCCTCTGAAGAACCGCCGCGTGGCCTTGATGCCGGCAAGCTCAAGATGTTCGAGCAGGTGCTGGCGCCTTCTGCCTTCGATGAGGTGTCGGCGGGGCTCATCCGCTGGATCAAGGAGGGCTATGCCTCGACCCTGGCCGATGCGGTGCATCCGTTCCTGGCACCGGGACAGGCCGTGCGCGTCAGGAAGAACGATCAGACGGGCCATTGGGAGCTTGTCCAGCATGCTGCAGGGCCGCGCGATGTGCGCTGGGCAGAGCTTGCACCGGATGCCGCCGCCTTCGTGCCGCGTGCCAACGCCTCGAAGCAGAAAGGGGTCCTGAAAGCCCTCTCTGAAGGTCCCTGCCGTGTCGCCGAGCTCGAGGCGCTCCTGCCGGGAGCCTCTTCTGCCATCCGCACGCTTGCCTCAAAAGGTGTTGTCCGCATCTTCCAGGAGCGTGAGCTCAGAGAGCTTGAGGAGACGACGCTCTCCTCTGCCTCGGCCAAGCGGCCCGAGCATCTGACAGAAGGGCAGAAGAAAGCCCTTTCTGCCATCGCAGCAGCTCAGGCCAAAGGTGCAGGAGATGTTGTCCTCATCGACGGCGTCACAGGTTCGGGCAAGACCGAGGTCTATCTCGAGGCCATCGAGAAGACGCTCGCAGAGGGGCATTCTGCCATCGTCCTTGTGCCTGAGATCTCGCTCACGGCACAGACCGTGGGACGCTTCCGTTCCCGCTTCGGCGACAAGGTGGCAGTCCTCCATTCGCGGCTCTCGCAGGGAGAGCGATACGACCAGTGGGACCTTGCCCGGAAAGGGATTGCACAGGTCGTTGTCGGTGCCCGCTCAGCGCTCTTCGCCCCGGTCCATGATCTGGGCCTTCTCATCATCGACGAGGAGCACGAGGCTTCCTACAAGCAGGATTCGGCTCCGCGCTACCATGCCCGCGAGGTCGCCGCAGAGCTTGCAAAGAGAAGGGGAGCGGCGCTCGTCCTGGGCTCTGCCACGCCTTCGCTCGAGAGCCTCTGGCGCTGCCGGGAAGGAAGCTTCCGCGGAACCCAGTGGACAAGGATCGAGATGCCGGAGCGCCCGGGCACTGCAGAGCTTCCGGCTGTCCAGATCGTCGATATGGCAAGCCAATTCTCGCACGGAAACAAGTCGATCTTCTCTGAGCCTCTCCAGGAGGCGCTCGATCAGGTCGTAGAGAAGAAGCAGAAGGCAGTCCTTCTTCTGAATCGCCGCGGCTTTGCAAACTTCCTCATGTGCCGCGAGTGCGGCTGTGTGCCGGAGTGTCCGCACTGCGCGACGGCGCTTACCTACCACGAGCGGACGCATTCGCTCATGTGCCACAGCTGCGGCAGGAGCTGGCCCATCAAGGCCTATCCCGACCCGACAACGCGCTGCCCGAACTGCGGATCGCGCTATCTTGCACAGTTCGGTGTCGGGACGCAGCGTGTCGAAGACGAGCTCAAAGCGCTTCTTCCGGACAATGTCACCGTCGTGCGGATGGATGCCGACACGACGAAGGCCAAAGGAGCGCATGAGGCGCTCCTGGAGGAGTTCGACAATGCGGAATGTGCCGTGCTTGTGGGAACCCAGATGATTGCAAAAGGGCTGGACTTCCCCGAGGTCACCCTCGCTGCTGTCATCAATGCGGATACGACCCTGAAGCTGCCGGACTTCCGTGCAGCCGAGCGCACCTATGACCTCCTTGAGCAGGTGGCAGGACGTGCTGGCAGAGGCGAGGATCCCGGAAAGGTCATCATCCAGACCTACTGGGCAACGCATCCTGCCATCGAGGCAGTGCGCACCCACGACAAGGAGACTTTTGTCGAGTGCGAGCTCGAGGCACGTTCCGAGGCCCACTATCCGCCATTCTCAAGGCTCTCGAACATCGTGCTCTGGGGCAAGGATGCCCGCCAGGTGCGCGAGCTCAGCATCGAGTGCGCCGAAGCGGTGAGGAAGAAGATCGGATCTCAATCGGGCTGGGAGGTGCTTGGCCCTGCCGACTGCGTGAAGGCAAAGGTCGAGGACCGCTACCGCCGCCATGTGCTCGTGAAGTCGCCGGTCGAGGCAGATGCCGGAAGGCTTCTTGCAGATGCCGTAGCCAGCTTGCGGAAACCGCATGGAGTCAGCCTTGCTATCGATATCGATGCCTATGACCTCATCTGAGAGCTGGGTACTATAGAGGATTGTAAAGACAAGCCGGAGCAGCAGCTGCTGCTCCCGACCATAAGGAGAATCATGGCTAGCAAGAAGCAAGAGGAGCTGCTTGAAGATATCGTGCTCTCGCCCGACCCAAGGCTCGAGGAGGAGTGCGCACCGCTCACGGAAGAGGAGATCGTGAGCCCTGAGACGAGAAAGCTTGCCGAGCGCATGCTCGACGACATGTACGCTGCAGATGGCTGCGGCCTTGCCGGCCCCCAGATCGGCGTCATGAAGCAGATCGTCGTGATCGATGTCGACTATGTCGGCAAGAAGAGGAACCCCTACGTCCTTCTCAATCCCAAGGTCATCACGGCCGATGGCCCGATGAGGAGCTACAGCGAAGGATGCCTCTCCTTCCCGGGCATCTCGGTCGATGTGGAGCGTCCGTCCCATGTGATCGTCCATGCCTACAACCTCGACGGCGAGCTCATGCAGTACGAGGCAGAAGGAGACCTTCTTGCCGTGTGCCTGCAGCATGAGATTGACCATGTCCACGGCATCACGATGGTCGACCATCTCTCGCCGATGAAGAAGGTCAAGGCCCTTCGTGCCTACAACGAGGCACTGGCCAATGGCGCCCGTCCGGGCGATGTGGCGGAGTGATCGGCATGCGCATCATCTTCATGGGCACCCCCGATTTCGCGGTGCCATCGCTTGCGGCCCTCGATGAGGCGTTCGACGTCGTCGAGGTCGTGACAAGGCCTGATGCTGTGCGCTCGCGCGGCAAGAAGCTGGAGCCCTCTGCTGTGAAGGCAGAGGCTGCACAGCTCGGCCTCCCGGTCCTTGAGGCCAAGCGGATGACAGAAGAGACCATTGAGCACTTCAGGTCCCTTTCCCCTGACATCATCGTCGTCGCTGCCTTCGGCTGCATCCTGCCGGATGCAGTGCTCACGCTTGCACCTCTCGGATGCATCAATGTACATGCATCGCTCTTGCCGCGCTGGCGTGGCGCCGCCCCGATCCAGCGTGCGATCCTCGCAGGAGATGAGCGTGCCGGCATCTCGATCATGAAGCTCGTGCACGACCTCGATGCAGGCGACTATTGCCGCCAGGCATCCGTGCCCGTGGGCACGATGGGCGACATGGAGCTCACGCAGGCCCTTGGCGAGCTTGGCGCGAGAGAGCTCGTGCCTGCCCTCAAGGAGATCGAGGCGGGGACTGCTCAGTGGACGAAGCAGGACGAGAGCCTTGTGACGTTCGCCCCGAAGGTCACGAAGGCAGAGATGCGTCTCGATTCGGTAGACTCTGCTGCCCAGAACCTCCACCGCGTCCAGGCCTCGAGCGATGCAGCACCAGCACGTCTCGCAGTGTCCGGCAAGGGTCTGCGCATCATGAAGGCAGAGTCGGCAGATGCTTCTGTGGCTCAGGGCAAGGTGGAGCTTGCCGGCGGCAAGGTGCTCTTCGGCTGCGGCGAGGGTGCCTTTGCAGCGCTTTCCGTGAAGCCTGATGGCAAGCGCGAGATGGAGGCCTCTGCCTGGGCACGGGGCCAGCATGCAGATGAGCTCACCTGGGAGCATCTCTCGTGACAGGAAGGAAGACGAAGCTCTCTCCGGCGCGCGCTGCCGCGCTCTCGCTTGTCTCTGAGCAGAGGAGGCGCTCTGCACGCCTGCGCGACCTCATGCGCACCTCTCCTGTGCTCGAGAAGCTCTCGCCTGAGGACCGGGCGCTCGCTTCGAGGCTGGCGCTTGGCTGCGTCCAGACAAGAGGCGCGCTCGATGCTGCCATCTCTTCGCATCTCTCACGCAAAGGGCATCTCGAGCCCAAAGTGAAAGATGCCCTGGCGCTTTCTGCCTTCGAGCTCCTGTTCATGAAGACGCCGGCTGCCGTTGCCGTGAGCCAGGGCGTCGAGCTTGTGCGCTCCCAGAGCCCCAAGGCAGCAGGGCTTGCCAATGCGGTCCTCCACCGCATCCTCGAAGAGGATGTGCCGGCCTGCCATGAAGCGCAGACAAAGCTTGCGGATGCACCGGCGGCGGCAACGGCAGAAGATCTGGCATGTGCCACAGGCCAGCCCGTATGGTTCTGCGAAAGGATCGCTTCCTCTCTTGGCATGCCTCAGGCCATCTTGGCGCTTTCCTCTCTCGCGGAGCCGGCACCGGTCTATGTAGCCGCAAATCTCGGCGTGACCGATGCCTCTGCGCTTGAGCGGAAGCTCACGGAGGCAGGCCTTGCCCCGGAGGCACAGGGCCTGCCAGGCGCTTGCGAGCTCAGGCACCCGCAGAAGCTCTTCGCTTCGGGCCTTGTCGGTGCGGTCTCAGCCGTGCCGGCAGATCTTTCCGCCCAGGAGGTCGCGCTCATTGCGGCGCCGCGTCCAGGCGAGAGCATGCTCGAGATCGGACAGGGAAGGGGCACGAAGACGCTCCTTCTGCTCTCGGCGCAGAAGATGCTGGCAGAACGCGAGGGCGTGAAGGCAGACAGGGCGCGCTACGTCGCGCTCGATTCCGAGGAGTTCAAGACGAAGCTTGCCCAGGAACGCCTTGCCAAGGGCGGCTGGGATGGACGCGTGAGCTGTGTCGCGTTCGATGGGACAGAACTCGGCGAGGAAAGGAATCTCCCGCAGGAGATGTCCGGCACATTCGACGCGGTCTTCGTCGATGCACCGTGCTCAGGCACCGGTACCCTCCGCCGCCATCCCGAGATCTCCTGGTCGCTCGAGCCTTCAGCCGTTGATGCGGAGAGCGCAGAAGGGCTGCCGCAGCTCCAGCTCGCGCTTCTTGCGGCTGCGGCAGCCAAGGTCGCGCCCCACGGCAGGCTCGTCTATGCGACCTGCTCGGTGCTTCGCGAGGAGGACGAGGATATCGTCTCGCGCTTCCTCAGCTGCGAGGCAGGTGCAGGCTTTGCGGTCGAGGATGTGCGCAAGGCACCGGCATTGGTGCTCTGGCCTGAAGCGCAGGATGCGCTTCCCGTCACCGACGAGGGCTTCTTCCGATCGAGCCCTCTGCTCGGAGGGCCCGACGGGCACTTCTGCTGCGTCCTCAGGAGGAAGTAGCAAAGAGCAGGGAATCAGACGGATATGCCTCCCGCATCCAGCAATGGAAGCGGGAGGCATAAACGTATTGAGGCAAAGAAAAAGCACGGCATCTGCCGTGCTCCATCTTTATCTATGACAGGATAGAACTACTTCTTGTCTCTCTGGTCGGTGTTGTAGAAGCCTGAGCCCTTGAAGTTGATGCCGTACGGCTCGAAGACCTGCTGTGCCTCATGGCCGCACTTCGGGCAGCTTACCTTCGGATGGGCGGACATGGGATGCTCCACCTCAAACGTCGTGCCGCATGCCGGACATTTATAATCATAGCGAGCCATCTGTATGCCTCCGTCGTATTCAGATATAGGATGCAGGATGTACCTGCACACGAGCCAGCAGGATTAACTGTACCCAATAGCTGGCATTTGTGCCACCAAGACACGTAATGCCCAAGACTGGACGGATGGCGGGAAGGATACGCGTGAAGGCATTGATCGTCGGAGGGTCACCCGAACCCTCGAGCACAGAGCTTGTAGCAGAGCTTGCCCATGAAGCAGACTATGTGATTGCAGCAGATAAAGGCGCAGAGATGCTCTGCGCAGCAGGCATTGCGCCCGACCTCTTCTGCGGCGACGAGGATTCTGTCGGCAAGGGGGCGCTCGAGACGATGCGGAGCCTGCCTCTGCCTGAGAAGCGCTATCCCTGGATGAAGGATGACACGGACTTCGGCCTTGCGGTGAAGCTTGCACGGCAGGAAGCAGAAGAGCGCGAAGAGCCGCTCGACCTTGTCTGTACCTGCGTCTCGGGAGGGCGTCCTGACCATGCGCTCGGCGTCTTCGGTGTCATGGCAGAATCTGCAGAGCCCATCTCGCAGGCCGGTGGCTCGCTCGTGCTTCATGAGGACAGGTTCGTGTGCCGCATGCTTGTGGCAGGCACGTCCTGGAAGCTTGGGGCCGAGGCCAAGGGCCATACGTTCTCGGCACTCTCTCTCGCAGCGCGCTCTGTCGTGACCGAGCGCGGCATGCTCTGGTGCCCCGACCACTCGGCGCTTGGCATCCTCGACGACCGTGGCGTCTCGAACCAGATCACGGAAGACGTGTCAGAGATTGTCTGCCATGAGGGAACGGTCGCTGCGTTCCTGCTTCAGGAGCTCGGACACACGGACTAGGGGAGCGGAGGCACTGCTTTCCGCCTGCCATTATCAGGCAGAGCCGCTACAGAAAAGGAGCCGAGGCATTTGGCCTCGGCTCCTCTCAAGCATGCAGTGTGTGCGCAGCCTACGAACGGGCAACCTTGCCAGACTTCAGGCAGCCAGTGCAGACATTCATCTTCTGCTTGCGGCCGTCGACGACGACGGTGACGTGCTGGATGTTCGGCTTGAACTTACGGTTGACGGTACGGTGCGAGTGGCTGATGGAACGCCCAGCTACAGCGTGCTTACCGCAGATCTCACAGACCTTAGACATTTCTTTGACCTCCCATGGGCGGCGCAGGTGCGCCCGGATTGGCATAGCTTTCTAAATATACCACAGGCTATTAAGCCCGCAAGCTTCATCGCGAGTTCTTGGGACATTTATGGAGAAACCCGGAGGTGCAGCGGAGCAGGGCGGACCATGGGGGCAACTCGTTTGCTTGCAGAGATGTATTGTAGCTCCCCAGCAGAAAAATGCCAGCTCGTCCATAAAAGATGCCCTGACATTGGCGGAGTTGCTCTTGGGGTTCACAAGGAGACCATATACCATGGAGAGTGTGGCAAGACCCAAGCATCGAGGGCGATTCTGCGTGCTTGGAGTATACTCAGCTTGATTTGTCTTTGGCCCGTGTCCCGCGCGGGGCACGTGAGAGGAGATAGATATGGCAAAGCCCGTTCCAGGAGGCCTGAGGGTTTCGAACGACTGCATCGCCGACCTTGCCGGCTATGCCGCGATGGAGTGCTATGGCATCGTGGGAATGGCAGAGATCGGAAAAGAGGATGGGGTCATCCGGCTCCTTCCGACTGCACGCCTGCGCCGTGGCATCGGCGTGTCCCATGAGGATGGCCATGTCGCTATCGATCTCCATGTCGTGGTCGAGCAGGGCGTGAATATCGCTTCGGTCACCCAGAACCTTGCGAGCGGCGTCAAGTTCCTGCTCAAGCAGATTGCCGAGCTGGACAATGTGGACGTGCGCATCCACGTCGAAGGCATGCGCGTCCACTGACAAGCAGCCTGGCCCATCGGAAGAGCAGAAGAGAACCAAGGGGTTCAAGAATGATTTCCACCGCAGTACGCACATGCTTCCCTGTTGCCGCCAAGGTGCTGGCAGACAAGGCAGAGGAGATCAACAAGCTGAATGTGTTCCCGGTACCTGACGGAGATACCGGCACGAACATGTCCCTCACGCTGAACACGGTCGTGAAGGAGGTCGAGGCGCTCCCGAGGGATGCCTCGATGGAAGAGATTGCCAAGGCCATCACCCATGGTTCCCTCATGGGCGCCCGTGGCAACTCGGGCGTCATCACGAGCCAGATTCTGCGTGGCATCGCTGAAGGCCTCTGCGATGCAAAGGGCGAGACAGCGACAACGTCCGATATCGCCCATGCCCTGCGCCGCGGCGTGAAGGTCGCCTTCAAGGCAGTCCGCAAGCCGGTCGAGGGCACGATCTTGACCGTCCTCAAGGATGTCTCTGCAAAGGCAGACTCCTGCGAGCTCAAGCGCATGAGCCCGGACGAGACGCTCGACGCAATCGTCGTCGAGGCCTACGAGTCCGTTGCCCGCACCCCGGAGCTTCTCCCGGTGCTCAAGGAGAATGGCGTCGTCGACTCGGGCGCCTTCGGCCTTGCCACCTTCATCGAGGGCTTCGTGAATGCGCTCAAAGGCAAGGAAGGCCAGGTCTCCGATTTCAAGACGACCGTCGAGAGCACGGATGACGCGAAGTCCCATGTCTCGGATGTTGTGGACATCGAGCTCAATGATGACTGGGAGGGCTCGCAGTACCGCTACTGCACCGAGTTCCTCTTCAAGGCAGACAGCCCCGACTTCGACGAGGAAGGCACGCTCAAGTTCCTCTCCTCCATGGGCGACTGCGAGCTTCTGGTCGGCACGAACCCCGACTACAAGATTCATGTCCATTCGAACCGTCCTGACCAGGTCCTCGGCCACATGCTCGAGCTTGGCCAGATCTTCAAGGTCTTCATCCACAACATGGACCTCGAGGCGCATGAGCGCACGGAGAAGATTGCAGCTGACAAGAAGGCAGCAGCCAAGCCTGAGCGCAAGGAGCTCGGCTTTGTCGCAGTCGCAGCTGGCTCTGGCGAGGCAGATATCCTGAAGTCCCTCGGCGTCGATGTCGTGGTCTTTGGCGGACAGACGATGAACCCCTCGACGGCAGACATCCTTGCTGCCATCGAAGAGGTCAATGCGAAGAACGTTATCGTCCTTCCGGACAATGGCAACATCCGCATGGCAGCAGAGGCTGCCGCCAATGCCTGCGATACGGCCAAGGTGACGGTTGTCCCGACGAAGACCGTCCTTCAGGCCTTCGCTGCGATGTTCGCGGTCGACACGGGCCTCTCTGCAGAAGAGAACGCCGAAGAGATGACCGATGCTATCGCCGATATCCGCGACGGCGAGGTCACAACGGCCGTGCGCGACTCCGCAGCCGCTGACGGCACGCCGATCCATGCGAACGACGTTATGGGCATCGAGGGCGGCGAGATCGTCGTCGTCGGCAAGGATGTCCAGGATGTCTGCGTCCGCCTCATCAACAAGATGCAGGAAGACGAGGAGGGCGATACCCTCACGATTCTGGCCGGCAAGGACATGTCCGACGAGGACTTCGAGAAGCTCATCTCTGCCATCGAGGAGGCACAGCCTGACCTCGAGATCGATTCCCACCGTGGCGAGCAGCCGCTCTATCCGGTGGTGTTCTCCATCGAGTAGCCCTTGGCAGCGAATGATTCCATGAGCCGTCCGAGCATCGGAGCAGCATCGGAGCGCCTTCTGCGCACGAGTGCCCTCTCCGATGGTATCGGACGGCTCCGCTATGTATCGGGCACACGCCAGGAGGCGCTCGAGCGTCTCGGGATACATACCGTCCAGGACCTCTTCCTGGACCTGCCCCGCCACTATATCGACCTCACCTGTGTGACACCGATCGCCCTTGCCGATGTCGGCACGCAGGCGACGGTCAGAGGCGTTGCTGACAAGGTGAAGGTCAAGCAGCCACGTCCCCGCATGAAGATCGTCGAGGTCTCCGTCCTCGACGATACAGGCGTGCTTGTCGTGTCGTTCTTCAAGCAGCCCTGGATAGCAGACCAGATCCACGAGGGCGATGTGCTTGTCCTTCAGGGCAAGATCTCCTTCAGCTATGGCTTCAAGGAGATGAAGAGCCCCTTCTTCGAGAATCTGGGACCAAAGGACCAGGCAGGCGCTTCTGCCCGGATACTTCCGGTACATGCCGTGGGAGAAGGCATCACGCAGGCCTGGATGAGGCGTATCGAGAGCTCTGCCGTGGCAGACTTGGGCGATGTCTCTGACTTCATGCCGGCCTCCCTTGTGGCGCTCCATGGGCTCATGAGCGAGGCCAGAGCCATACGGCAGGTCCAGTTCCCGCATAGCATGGCAGCAGCAGAGCGCGGAAGAAGGAGGCTTGCCTACGACGAGCTCCTGCTCCTGCAGCTTGCGCTCCTGACACGCACGCGGCTCGAGTCCGAGGGGCTTGCTCCCGTGCAGCACATCGTGGACGGACCTCGTTCGGCAGCAGTCCGCGCAGCGCTTCCCTTTGCCCTTACCGATGAGCAGGATGCTGCCGTATCCGAGATCTTCTCCGACATGGCCTCTCCTCACCTGATGAACCGTCTCCTTCTGGGAGATGTCGGCACCGGCAAGACGGCGGTTGCCGCCGTGGCGATCGGTGCTGTCGCCGATACTGGCACCCAGGCTGCTGTCATGGCACCGACCTCGGTGCTGGCGCGCCAGTATGCAGAGAAGATGGGGCCGGTGCTCGATGAAGCAGGCATCAGGTGGGCACTCATAACCGGTGCCACGCCCGAAGCTGAGCGCAGGACAGCAACGGAAGGCATCCAGTCGGGAGCCATCACGGCCGTCTTCGGCACGACGGCGATACTCTCCGAAGATGTCAATTTCTCCCATCTCTCGCTTGCCGTGATCGACGAGCAGCACCGCTTCGGCGTGGGGCAGAGGGCGCTTCTTCGCAACAAGGGTGCAGGTGCAGACCTTCTGACCATGACAGCAACGCCGATTCCGAGGACGCTTGCGCTTTCTGTCTACGGCGACCTCTCTGTCTCGAGGATCAGGAAGCGCCCTGTCAAGGGTGCAGGGATAACGACAAAGGTGCTCGCGCCTGAGAATGCCGATCTTGCCTATGGGGCCATACGAGAGGCTGTGGCAAAAGGGCAGCAGGCCTATGTCGTATGCCCGCTGGTCGATGCGAAGGACACGGGAGACGAGCTCGACGACGTGCCTGATGCGATGAAGGCAAAGCCGAAGGAGCTCCATGCGGCAACCGTGACGGCAGAGCGGCTTTCCCGCGATGTCTTTCCCGGCATGCGCGTCGCCCTTCTCCATGGACGCATGTCTGCCCAGGACAAGGATGAGGTGATGGGGCGCTTTGCGGCAGGCGAGATCGATGTGCTCGTCTCGACGACCGTCATCGAGGTCGGTGTCGACGTCCCGAATGCCACCGTCATGATCGTCTTCGATGCAGACCGCTTTGGGTTGGCCACGCTCCATCAGCTGAGAGGCCGTGTCGGCAGAGGCAAGATCTCGGGGCAGGTGTTCCTCGTTGCGGCAGCCAGGAAAGGCTCTCCTGCAAGAAAGCGCCTCTCTGCGCTCGAGAAGAGCTCGGATGGCTTCGAGCTTGCAGAGCTCGACCTCTCGCTCAGGCATGAAGGCGAGCTTCTGGGCTATAGGCAGTCGGGAGGCGTGGCGCTTCGCGTCGCAGACCTGGCCGAGGATACCGATCTTGTGCAGTATGCTTACGTGGATGCGCGCAATGTGGCAGAGGAAGACCCGGCACTGGAAGAGCCTGAGCATGTGCTTCTGGCACAGGAGATGAGGGCACGCTTCGGTGCCTATTTCGAGGAGGTAGAACGGGCGTGAGAGTGGTCGGCGGCATATGGAAGGGGCATCCCCTCGAAGCGCCTCAGGGACGCTCTGTCACACGCCCGACGACGGATAGGGTGAGGGAAGCCCTGGCCTCCATGATGGAGAGCGCCTTCGGGCTCGACCTCTCGGGCAGGCATGTGCTCGATGCCTTCGGCGGCTCTGGTGCCTTCGGGATCGAGATGCTCTCCCGCGGCATGGAGGAAGCGACCTTCATCGACCAGGACAGGAAGGCAGCAGCCCGCATCAAGCGAAATCTTGCTGCTGTCGGGGCAGGACGCGAGCAGGCCCATGTCATCTCCTCTGCCACGGCCACAGCGATTGCCCGGGGCTCTCTTCCGGGCGCTCCTTTCGATGCGGTCTTCCTCGATCCTCCCTACAAGATGCCGGCAGAAGAGGTGGCGGCCCTTGTCGATCAAGCCAGGAAGCAGGGGATGCTCAAGGAAGGATGCCTTGTGCTCTATGAGCGCTCTGCCACGGGAGATGCGCTTCCGCTTGCAGGAGCAGAGCTCTTGAAGTCCAAACGCTATGGCTCCACTGCCGTGGAGCTCTGGAAGATAAAGGAGTCATGAATGGCTGCATCATCCACCATCACGCACCTCGTCGTGCCGGGCACGTTCGATCCGGTGACGTATGGCCATATCGACGTGATCTCGCGCGCGCTCAAGATCTGCCCAAGGGTCACGGTCGGTGTCGCGCTCTCCCGCGGCAAGCACGGCAATGGCACGATGTTCACGCTCCAGGAGCGTGTCGACCTCGTGAAGCAGGCGCTCGAAGAGGCCAACGTGACAGAAGGCGTCGATGTGAAGCCGCTCACGGGCCTGCTTGTCGACTTCTGCCATGAGGTAGGGGCTGGCGGCGTTGTCAAGGGCCTGCGCGCGATTACGGATTTTGAATATGAATTGCAGCAGGCAAGCTTGAATTCGCGCCTTGCTCCGGATATAGAAAGTATATTTGTCATGTCGAGTCCGGAATATGGCTATGTGTCGTCTTCGATCGTGCGCGAGCTTGCCTCATTTGGTTCGGATGTGAATCTGCTCGTGCCGCCGAGCGTCTCCTGTGCCTTGAAAGAGCATTTTGCACAGGCACGCTGATGCACGAAGGCCGCATGAAGCGGTATTCTGGTATGGAATATGAAGTGATGCCAGAAGGGGCATGTTGCCCCTTGTGTGCCCTGAAAGGAGCCGAGAATGCAGCCAGGTGAGGAAACCGAAAGCCTGCTCGATGAGCTTGAGCAGCTTGTCACCGAGGCGAAGACTCCCCTTACCGGTGGTGGCGGCCGCAAGATCGTGGATGCGAACGACATCTACGAGATCATCGACGATATCCGCCGTGTCTTCCCGACGGAGTTCCAGGAGGCACGCCGCATCGTCAAGGAGCAGCAGGAGACCATCCAGCGTGCGCAGCAGCAGGCGGATTCCATCATCGCCGATGCCCAGCAGCAGGCCATGATCCTGGCAGGCGACCAGGAGGTCGTGAGGATCGCCCAGCAGCAGGCTGACTCCATCCGCGACCAGGCTGCCCAGTATGAGCGCGATACCCGCTACAACGCGGAAGAGTATGCCGACACGGTGCTTGCACACCTCGAGGACAACCTGAAGTCGCTCACGAGCACGGTGACGCGCACGCGCCAGACGCTCTCCGAGAACTCGGGCCCGCGCAACAACACGAACGATGTGCCTTGGTAGCGTGATTGCATGAGCAGAGATTTCAATATCACGATTGCGCTCGATGAGCGCCTGGCCAATCCCGGCGATTCCGTGCCCCAGGCCGGGCATGTGGATATCGACGGCTATAGCCTGGGCGACCATGACTTCGAGCTGCCGGGCGGCTTCGACTACGATGTCGTGCTGACGAATGCCGGCGAAGGCATACTTCTCACGGGCATCTTGAAGGCTCATGTCGTGGGAACCTGCGACCGCTGCCTCGAGCCTGCTGAGTTCGATGTTGCAGGAGAGGTGGACGAGTACTATCTCTTCAAGGCTCCGGACGATGCGGCCGAGCAGGTGAGCGAGGACGAGGATGGGGAAGAGGCAGGCGTCGACTATGCGCTCGTCTCTGACGATTCCACGGTCGATATCACCGATGCCCTCATGGGCGCGCTTCTGATGGATACGCCCTACGTCGTGCTCTGCAAGCCTGACTGCAAGGGCCTCTGCCCGACGTGCGGCGCCAACCTGAACGAAAGCGACTGTGGCTGCGCGAAGAAGCGCGAAGAGGAAGAGCTTGCGCAGAACCCGTTCGCCGTTCTGAAAGATCTCCATCTGGACAAGTAGCACCGAATAGGTCCAAGATGTAGAATTGCTGTTCGCGCGCATCGATAGCATGTGCGTGGTATAGTGTCTTATTGTGTGTTTCTGAGGCAAGACCGCCGGTATGCACTCCGGCGTCAGAAGGTCAAAGAGAGGTCAAGATGGCAGTACCTAAGCAGAAAAAGGGTCGCGGCGCCACGCACACTCGTCGTTCGGCCAACAGCAAGCTCGCCGCTCCGGCTCGTTCCATTTGCCCACAGTGCGGTGCACCTAAGCTTCCGCATCACGTGTGCCCGAACTGCGGCTACTACAAGGACCGCGAGGTCGTCGTCACCGAGTAGTTCGCGCTATCCAACAGAGACGTGGCCTGGGAGGCCGGCCCTTCTGGGGCCGGCCTCCTTCCTTATGGGGCCAGGCAAGAGATGGGAGCAGACATGACAGCCATCTGTGTCGATGTGATGGGCTCAGACAAGGGGCCTGAAGTCGTCCTCGAAGGCGTAGCGCAGGCGCTCGCCGCTGATTCCGACCTGACGGTCCTTGTGGCTGGAGCAGACGAGTATGTCACGCCGTTCTGCGAGAAGCATGAAGGGGCACGTCCGCTGGTGACGACCGAGGTCATCCATATGGACGAGCATCCTGCCAATGCCATCCGCACCAAGAAGGATTCAAGCATCGTGCGCGCATCTGCAGCCGTGCATGCAGGCGAGGCAGAGGGACTCTGCTCCTTCGGCTCCACGGGCGCCGTCCTTACGGCTGCCACCTTCGGTATCGGCCGCATCAAGGGCATCAAGCGTCCGGCGCTCGCTTTGCCGTGTCCCGGCGTCGGCGGCCACAAGACCGTGATGCTCGACCTTGGCGCGAACGCTGATGTGAAGCCTGAGGTCATGGTCCAGTTCGCCCATATGGGACGTGCCTATGCAAAGGTGGCGCTCGGCACCGACAATCCGAAGGTGGGCCTCCTCTCGAATGGCTCCGAGGATACGAAGGGCTCCGAGATGGCGCTCGCATACCATGCGGCGCTTGCCGAGGGCAATTGCGGCTTTGTCGGCAATGCCGAAGGCACGGATATCCTGAACGGCACGTTCGATGTGATCGTCACGGATGGCTTCACGGGCAATGTGGCGCTCAAGAGCATCGAGGGCACAGCCAAGTTCCTCGTCGCGCAGATCAAGGAGCAGGCGGGCTCTTCCAAGAAGACAGCCATCGGTGCCCTCCTCATGAAGCCTGCCCTCAAGGCTGTGGCATCGGAGCTTTCCGGTGACCGCTACGGCGGTGCGGTCCTTCTGGGCCTTCGCGCTCCTGTCGTGAAGGGCCATGGCTCCTCGAATGCAGCAGCTGTCAAGGCAGCCACGCTTGCCTGCGCAGAGGTTGTGCGCGCCCGTCTGCCGCTCGAGATCCAGCAATCCTGCAGCCTCACGAATGACCGGGTACAATAGGCCTCGTATATCCAGACAAGAGAAAGGCGGAGCTCATGACCCGCGATGAGATTCTTGCAAAGGTGAAGGACATCGTCGCCGACACGATCGACGGCGCCGATGCTTCGAAGATCACAGAAGCCACGACGTTCGAGGACCTCGGCGCAGATTCCTTCGACCGTCTCGAGCTTGTCACGGCCTTCGAGGAAGAGTTCGACGCAACGCTTCCCGACGAGGTGCTTGCTAGCATCGACTCCGTGAAGGATGCTGTCGACGCGATTGAGAAGGTCCTGTAGGTGCAAGAGAACAATTCAGCTGCATACGTAGACGAACACGTCGCTGCTGCAGAGAAGATGCTTGGCTACCATTTCGAGAACCGTCAGCTCATCGTCTCTGCCATCACGCATCCATCGGCCGTGGAGAACGAGCCTATCTGGGCCTCGTATGAGCGCCTCGAGTTCCTTGGCGACTCCATCCTCGGCGCGATGGTTGCGACCGACCTATTCGAGAAGTTCCCGAACATGGACGAGGGACAGCTCACGCGTCTCAAGATCTCGCTTGTCTCGGGAGCGACGCTCTCCGAGGTAGGCGAGGCTTTGGGCATCGGCTCTCTCATCATCTTCGGCGAGTCGGAGAAGGGGACGGGTGCCCGTGGCATGCACTCGGCGCTCGAGAACGTCTACGAGTCCATCGTCGGCGCCCTCTACCTCGATGCAGGGTATGAGCGGACGCACACGTTCGTGCGCGATACGCTTTCGCCCTACATGGTGGCAGAGCGTGCACAGCGCCCGCTCTCTCCGAAGAGCAGGCTCCAGGAGGTCACGCAGAAGGACCTCAAGTGCGCTCCGGTCTACAAGCTCGAGAGCGAGGAAGGGCCTGCACACAATCCGACCTTTACGAGTGTCGTGCTTGTGCAGGGCAACCGCATCGGACGTGGATCCGGCTCCTCGAAGAAGGAGTCCGAGACAGCAGCAGCAGAAGATGCACTGCGCCGTCTCAAAGAGAACTTCCGCAAGCCAATCCAGTAGCAGTCCTTTTCCTCCCGCATCCGAAAGGCTTTCCCACCCGTGTACCTCAAGTCGCTGACCCTCAAGGGCTTCAAATCATTTGCCGACAAGACCAGCATGACATTCGACCCAGGCCTGAATGTCGTGGTGGGACCGAATGGCAGCGGCAAGTCGAATGTCTCCGACTCGATCCTGTGGGTTCTGGGAGAGCAGTCTGCCAAGATGCTCCGTGGCCAGGCTATGGAGGATGTCATCTTCTCCGGCTCCTCGGCCAGGCAGCCCGTGAGCATGGCAGAAGTCACGATCGTGCTCGACAACTCGGACCATACGCTGCCGATCGACTTCGACGAGGTGGGGATCACCCGCCGCATGTATAGGTCGGGCGAGTCCGAGTATCTCATCAACGGAGCTCCGGCACGTCTTCTCGATATCCAGGACATCCTCCATGACTCGGGTCTGGGCAAGGACACCCATTCGATCATCTCCCAGGGAAAGCTCGATTCGGTCCTCGCAAGCAGGCCGGAAGACCGCCGCGAGCTCATCGAGGAAGCAGCCGGCATCTCGAAGCACAGGAGGCGCAAGGAGAGAAGCGAGCGCAAGCTCAAGAGCATGGACCAGAGCCTGACCCGTGCCAAGGATGTGCAGCGCGAGATCACGCGTCAGCTCCGTCCGCTCGAGCGTCAGGTCACGAAGGCACAGAAGAGCCATGAGATCCAGGACCGTCTCTCCGAAGTCACGCAGATTTTGGCAGTGGACGATCTTCGCCAGCTCCAGGCACAGCATGGAATGCTCCAGCAGCGCCAGAAGGAAGCTGATGCCGCCGTCGACCTCGGCAAGTACCAGCTCCAGAAGAAGACCGACGAGCTCGACCATCTCCAGGCATTGCTCGAGGAGAAGGGCCTCTTCGTAGGCGACCTCGGCGAGCAGCGCCGCCATATGCAGGACATCCAGTCCCATCTCGACTCAGACATCCGCATCCTGGAGGAGAAGGGCAAGAACATGGTCTCCCGCCTCTCCGAGATGAGGTCGAGCCTCTCGTCCATGGAGAAGCAGAAAGCAGATGCCGCACGCGAGCTCTCGGAGATGCAGGGAGACCTCTCCGATGCCCAGGTGCAGACAAACGAGCTCAAGCGTCAGGTACGTGAGCTCACGCCTGAAGTGCAGAACGCAGCCAACAGGCGCCGCGAGCTTGGAAACCGCCAGTCGAAGCTGGTGGGCGAACAGCGCGCAGCGCAGCGGGAATCCGACCAGGAGACCGTCGCCTATGCGCGTCTCAAGGACCAGATCTCGAATGCCGAGGTCGAGGACCAGATGTATGCAAGCAGGATCTCAAGCCTCGAAGAGACGCTCTCCGTCTGCGAAGAGACGCTTGCAGAGAGGCGCGGACGCAAGGCTGAGCTCGAAGAGGCGAGGACCGCTGCACAGGAACGTGCAGATGCGGCCCACGAGACGATCCGAAAGAGCCAGGACGAGGCAGCAGGTGCACGGCGTACCCTCGAGGATGCACGCCGCAAGCTCTCGCAGGCCGAAGCCTCGCTTTCGGCGCTTCGCTCGGTCGATGCCTCGCAGGAAAGTGCAAGCCCGCTTGCAGGTGCTCTTGCCAAGCGCGGCGATGTGAAGGAGAGGATTGTCTGCCGCCTGGGCGATGCGCTCGACGTGCCGCCTGAGCTCGACGACCTCGTGGAGCGCCTTCTGGGCGACGATATGGCAGCCCTTGTCGTGGAGGATGCTGAGGATGCTGCAACGGTAGCGTCGTCGGCTCTCGGGATCCGCGGTGCCAAGGGAACGGCGACGATCGTCTCGAAGAAGGCAGCAGCCACAGAGCTCCCTTCAACAGACGGCGTGGCAGGCACAGCCCTGATCGATTCTGTCCATGCACAGAAGGGTGCAGAGAAGCTGCTCTCCGCTCTTCTCGGCGATGTGCGCATCGTCGACACTGCGCGTGCGGCAATAGAGGCCCACGAGCAGTGGCCTGCCTATACCTTCGTCACGAAGGACGGCGTCACGGTGCTTCCGGACGGACGCTGCGTCGTCGGCTCTGGCCGTGGCGTCGAGCAGGGCGCCCTTGAGCGCAAGCGCCGCATCCGTGCCCTCGAGGATGGCATGGGAGCGCTCGAAGCGGCACAGAAAGAGGCAGAGACCAAGGAGCGCTCGCTCGAGAAGGCGCTGTCCGGTGCCCGCGACAGCGAGGCCAAGGCAAAGGGCGAGCTTGCTCAGACCCGTGCCGAGCTCAGCTCCGTGACCTCTGAGATAGGACGCCTCGAGCAGCAGGCACGCCAGGCAGCGTCCGAGAAGGCAGGCGTCGAGAAGCGCCGCGAAGAGGCGAAATCGAAGGTCGAGAAGGCACGCTCCGAGGTGGAGCTCCATCACGGCAAGGCAGACGAGGCAGCTGTCCGCGTGAAGAAGCTCACAGAGGAGCTCGACGACCTCTCGAGCAAGCGCAGCGAGGCATCGCGCGAAGAGTCCGATCTCGAGCGCAAGCTCTCCGACGCGAAGCTCAGGCTCGCGACGGTCACGGAGCGTCTCCGTCATCTCGAGACAAGGACGAACGAGCTCGAGAAGAGGGACAAGACGCTCACAGAGCGCATCGATGCCACAAAGAAGGCGGCAGAGGCGCTCGATGTGCTGCGCGATCGCGTGGACCCGCTCCATCAGCGCTACCGTACCCTCATCGAGACAGCAGATGAGTGGGGACGTCGTCTCTCCGATCAGGCAAGCCTCGCCGAGGCAGACTCTGAAGACCTCAAGAAGACGATCCACGAAGCGAAGGCAGCAGTCGATGAGGCCTCCGCTGCGCTCGAACGCGCCAAGACCACGTCGCAGGACCTCAAGGTCGAAGGCGGCAAGCTCGAGGTGCAGGTCGAGAACGCGATCAATGCGATTGCACAGACAGGCGCCGTGCTCGAGGAAGCGCTCAATCTCCCTGAGCCCGAGGACAGGGGAGCGCTCGAGGAGGAGCGTGACTCACTCAAAGCGCAGCTTGCCAAGATCGGCCCCGTGAACGAGGTTGCCATGGATGAGTACACGCAGCTCAAGGAGCGCGCAGACTATATCCACGAGCAGGTGGAGGACCTCGAGAGCGCACGGGCCTCGCTTGCGAAGATCACGGCTGCCATAGAGCGGAAGATGAAGAACCGCTTCCTTGCGGTCTTCGACCAGGTGAACACAAACTTCCAGGACATCTTTGCGATGCTCTTCCCGGGAGGGCATGCCCACATCGAGATGACGGACCCGGACCATCTCTCCGAGACCGGCATCGAGGTCGTGGCGCAGCCTGTGGGCAAGAGGATTGCGAAGATGACGCTCATGAGCGGCGGCGAGAAGTCGCTGACGGCCCTTGCCCTCCTCTTTGCGGTCTACAAGACCCGTACCGTCCCCTTCTACGTCTTCGACGAGGTGGAGGCGGCACTCGACGAATCAAATCTCGGGAAGCTGCTGATGGCAATAGATATCCTGAAGGAATCGACGCAGCTCATCGTCATTTCCCACCAGCGGCGTACGATGGAACAGGCGGATGTCCTGTATGGTGTATCCATGCAGGCGGATGGTGTGAGCCATGTCGTGTCGCAGCGGCTGGATCATGCTACAGGAAAGGTGGTCGATGCCTAAGATGGGACTTTTTGACAGGCTGAAGCATGGCCTCTCCCGCTCGCGCGAGGCCATGAACGAGCTCTTCTACATGGGCGGCGAGGTCGACGAGGAGTTCTGGGAGAACCTCGAAGACACCCTTGTCATGGGCGACATGGGAGCAGAGGTCGCCATGAAGGTCACCGATGACCTGCGCGAGGAAGCGGCACGCAAGAACCTGAAGACAGCGCCTCAGCTGAGGGAAGCCCTCGCCAAGCGCCTTGCCCAGGAGTTTGCTCCTGTGGAGCGCGACCCCTTCACCGATCTTCCGTCCGTCGTCCTCTTCGTCGGCATCAACGGTGCCGGCAAGACCACGACTGTGGGCAAGCTTGCGGGAGATGCCCACAGGCATGGAAAGAGCGTCCTCATCGGCGGCGCCGATACGTTCCGTGCTGCTGCCATCGAGCAGCTTGAGGTCTGGGGCACAAGGGTCGACGTGCCGGTCATCACACGCGAGAGGGGAGCAGACCCGGCGTCTGTCTGCTACGACGTCGTCGATACGGCAGAGAAGCAGGGCGCCCAGCTTGTTCTCATCGATACCGCAGGACGTCTCCATACGAGCCCTGAGCTCATGCGCGAGCTTGCCAAGATCGTGAATGTCACAAGGAAGCGGAGCTCCTATCCTGTCTCGGTCGTCCTCGTGATCGATGCCACGACGGGCCAGAATGGCCTTCTCCAGGCCAAGGAATTCAACGATGCCCTCGATGTGGACGGCCTCATCGTCACGAAGCTCGACGGCACGGCAAAGGGCGGCATCGCTGTCGCCATCTCTCATCAGCTGAACCTGCCCATCTACCGCATCGGCGTCGGCGAGGGAGCGGAGGATTTCCAGTCCTTCGATGCCCTGTCGTTCTGTCGTGCGCTTGTGGGAGAGAACGAAGGGAATCGATAGATGTTCAACAGCCTTTCTGACCGCCTGCAGGACACCCTCGACAAGCTGCGCGGCAAGGGCCGCCTGACCGAGGACGACATCAATGTCGCCATGCGCGAGATCCGCATGGCCCTGCTCGAGGCGGATGTCAACTACCGCGTCGTGAAGGACTTCGTTGCCTCCTGCAAGGAGAAGTGCCTCTCGGCCGAGGTCCTGGATTCGCTCACGCCGTCCCAGAACGTCGTGAAGATCGTCCTCGACCAGCTGACCGAGCTTCTCGGCACGACCGAGTCGAAGCTCACGCTTGCACAGAACAGGACGCCCAATGTCATCATGCTCGTCGGCCTCCAGGGCTCCGGCAAGACGACGGCGGCATCGAAGCTTGCCTACCTCTTGAAGGGCCAGGGCCACAAGCCCCTGCTCGCTGCCTGCGATACCCACCGCCCTGCTGCAGCAGACCAGCTCGAGACCTTGGGCAAGGAGATCGGCGTCCCTGTCTATCGCGGTGACGGCAAGGACGCTGTCAAGGTCGCGAAGGAGTCCATCAAGGCTGCTGTCGACGGCATGAACGACATCGTGATCGTCGATACGGCAGGGCGTCTCCAGATCGACGAAGAGATGATGCAGGAGGCTGTCGACATCAAGGATGCGGTCAAGCCCGACCAGATCCTCATGGTCGTCGATGCCATGACCGGCCAGGACATTGTGAACGTCGTCTCGACCTTCGCCGAGCGCGTCGACTTCGACGGTGTGATCATGTCGAAGCTCGACGGCGATGCCCGTGGCGGCGGCGCACTCTCGGTGCGTGCCGTGACCGGCAAGCCCATCAAGTTCGTGTCCATGGGCGAGAAGCCGGATTCCCTCGAGGTCTTCCATCCTGACCGCATGGCAAAGAGGATTCTCGGCATGGGCGATGTCGTGGGCATCATCGAGCAGGCCCAGAAGACGGCTGACGAGCAGTCCATTGCAGATGCCGAGAGGATGCTGCGCGAGGGCTTTACCATGGACGACATGCTGACCCAGATGCAGCAGATCCGAAAGATGGGCGGCGTCAAGAAGATCATCGCATCCCTGCCTGGTGGCGAGCGCATGCTCAAGCAGGCAGGAGATATCGAGGACGAGAAGCAGCTCAAGCGCATCGAGGCCATGATACGGTCGATGACAAAAGAGGAGAGGGCAAGGCCCAAGACCATCAATGGCCAGAGGAGAAAGCGCATTGCTGCCGGTTCCGGCAGGACGGTCCAGGAAGTGAACCAGCTCCTTAAGCAGTGGAGCGAGATGAACAAGATGATTGGCAAGATGCGCCAGATGTCTCAGCAGGCTTCCAAGAACGGCAAGATCTCCAATCGTCAGCTCCAGCAGATGATGAGGCAGGCACAGGGCATGGGCGGCATGCCTGGAATGGGCGGCATGCCCGGCATGGGCCGTGGCGGCAATCGTGCTTCCAGAAGGCGCGGCTGGTAGCTCGTACCTCATGCTCAACTGCATATAAAGCGTTTGGTCAGAGCCTCCCATGCTGGGAGGCTCTTCCTGTTAGATTCCCGACAGCGCGAATACCTATTTCTGTCTGGCTCATGGTTTAGAGTGCTGTATGAAAGCGGGACTCCTATCGATATGCCTACTGCAGCGGGTGATGAGGATGTCGGAAGAAGCAAAGGTACAGCATGTGCTCTCCAAACAGGCACGTTCCCTCTGGGGCAAGACAGGCGAGCCCAATGAAGAGGGCGATCCGACCTGGCTTCCACTTTCTGTCCATCTGAGCGATGCTTCTGGCATTGCAGGCAAGCTTTGGGATCAATGGCTCCCGAAATCGACACGCAAAGTCATTGCTGGGGCATTTGATGGAGACGAGCAGCTTGCGAGGGCTTTCGTCATCTTCATCTGCGGGGCTCATGATGTCGGAAAGGCAACTCCGATCTTCGAGGCGAAAACCGATCTGCGGAGCATGCCGGAAGAGGCTGGCCTGCATGTTCGAGAGACCTTACGAAATGAGAAAGATCCGACACACCCTATAGCCGGCGAGATTATCCTTGCCGATTACCTCGAATCCAAGGTCTTCGGCGAAGAAGAGCAGCAGGATTCCTGGCACTGCAAGAGACAGATAGACGCCATCGCAAGCATCATCGGTGCTCATCATGGCAACTTCCCCAGCCTTTCCCGCATCAGCGATGGAGAAGGCAAGCTGGTGGAGCTTGGATGGACAGAAAGCGCCGGCAATTGGAAGGAAGTCCAGAACGAGCTCATCGATCATGCCCTGAGCATGGCAGGTATCGATGAAGCGCATCTCCGGAGAATCGCCCATCACCATCTGACTGTGGCTACAGAGAGCCTGGTAGACGGTTTCCTCATCATGGCAGACTGGCTGGCAAGCAACCAGGACCTTTTCCCTACCTGCTCTGTCTATGACTCGATTGGCGATGAAAAGCTGAAGGGAAGAGTTGATAGAGCCTGGCAGAACGCATCGATACTTCCGTCATGGAATGAAGAGCCTCCTGTCGTGCAGCCGTTCGAAGAATACTTCGCATCGAGATTCAATCTTCCTGCAGGGGCGCATGCACGGCCTGTGCAGGTCGCTGCTGCAAAGATTGCTTGGGAGACGAAAGATCCCGGACTCCTCATCATCGAAGCTCCTATGGGAGAGGGAAAGACGGAGGCAGCTCTTGCTGCTGCAGAGCTTATGGCATATCGCTGCGGCATGGGCGGCGTCTGCGTGGCTCTGCCGACCATGGCAACGACCGATGCAATGTTTAGTCGTGTCGATGAATGGCTTGACCGTCTTCCTCAAGCAGAAGGAGGGGATGAGAAAAGCATCTATCTGGCACATGGCAAATCGCGGCTGAACGAGCAATTCCAGGGCATCATCAGAGAATCTTGGAGAGCGTCCCGCAAGGTCCATACAGACGATGATGGCAAAGCGGATGGTGTGACAATCTCTGAATGGATGCTGGGACGCAAGCGTGGCATGCTTTCAAACTTTGTGGTCTGCACGGTCGACCAGGTACTCATGGGAGCTCTCTGCATGAGGCATCTGTCCCTTCGCCAGCTTGCCATAACGAACAAGGTCGTCATCATCGACGAGTGTCATGCTTACGACCTCTATATGCGCCAGTATCTCGAACGGCTTCTGGAGTGGCTAGGATTCTGGCACGTGCCAGCAATACTGCTCTCAGCCACATTGCCTATTGGCCAGCAAGAGAGCATGGTCAGATCATATCTTTCTGGCAGAGGGGCAGCTGATGGGCCTGCAGATAACAAGTCCGCAAAACCGTTGCCTCCATATCTCAGGAAGAAATTGGCCTCTGCTGTTTCTGATGAATCAGCCGCTGCGGATGAACCTGCACTCGGCGCATATCCGCTTCTGACCTATACGGAGGGGCTAAAAGAGAAGTGGACTGAAGTTCCAGCATCTGGACGCAGTGTCACCGTCAGTGCCGAGTTTATCGGAGACGATATCGAGACTCTTGCAGAGACATTGAAGCAGCTCCTCAAGGATGGAGGCTGCGTGGGCATCATCTGCGATACGGTAGGTCGCGCACAGGCGGCAGAGCGGGTGCTTTCTGGATGCTTCGGACAGGATGCAGTTGTACTGGATCATTCCCGGTTCATGGATATAGATCGTTTTGCAAGAGAGAAGAGCCTGAGGGATAAGCTGGGTCCCGAGGCAACTGTCGAGAATGGCATGAGACCTGCCCTTCTTGTCGTTGTCGGGACACAGGTTCTCGAACAGTCGCTCGATATCGATTTCGATGTGCTCATAAGCGATATTGCACCAATTGACCTGTTGCTGCAGCGCTTGGGCAGAACGCACAGGCATGCAAGAGGAGCTGCAGAATGCAGTCGCCCAGAGCCGCTGAGACGGGCACGGTGCCTCATCAGGGGCATTTCCGAATGGAGCGAGGATGGTCCGAAATTCGCATTGGGGGTAGCAAACGTATATGACCAGGCGACGCTGCTTGAAAGCGTTGCGATGCTGGGGATGGCAGATGAAAGGGCAGACACGGAAATTTCTTTGCCACATGACATACCGCGGCTGGTCAGGACTGCATACTCCGATGCAGTGAAGGCGCTCATCCCAGATGCATGGATGGCGAGGTATGAGAAAGCCTGCAAAGAAAGATCGAAAAAGAACGAGGGAAAGACGGAAAGGGCGCAGACATACCTGCTGCATGATGTTGCTAAAGTTGCAAAAAACGATGGCAGCCTGATCGAGCTTGCCGAATCTCAGCAGGTGCTGGAAGAAGATCCAAGAGACTCCGACAAAGGCCAACGTGCTGTCCGCGATACGCAGGAAACTGTCGAAGTGCTGCTGGTTAGAGAGACAGAGGATGGCGGCATCGCCCTCATGCCCTGGGTTGGCAGCAAGGATGTGCCAAAGGGAGCGCAGCTTCCCTGTGACTGCGAGCCGGAACGTGCAGCGGCATCGCTCTTGCTGCAGTGCGCCGTAAGACTGCCTCTTTCTATCTGCCCGCTCAAGGACATCGACAACGTTATCCATGAGCTAGAAGACAAATCGTGGCCATACGTATCATGCTGGCAGCAGTCTCCATGGCTCGCCGGACAGCTTCTTCTTGTCATGCATCAGGGGGAGAATAGCGAGTATCAGACTGAGCTCAATGGCAAGGTCTTGGAGTATTCCCTTCATAGCGGTTTGGCTACCGTTCGCGGATAGAATTACATTCACATAACAGTTGAGTTTATATTTATAGCTAGCAAAGCGATAACTTCTGATGAGGGGAGGCGGATATGGACTTGTTCCCTTGAGATGCTGGGGATGACCCGTGTTATGTGAAGGGTCGCAAGTGTTCCCCGCATCGGCGGGGTTGATGAGTTAAACGGTCTGAAAGAGAGGAGGAAGTATGACAGACCAGAAGCAAGAGCCATCGTTCGATCTTTGCATGGACGCATGGATGCCAGCGGTGTATCTGGATGGAAGCTTGGGAGAAATCTCGCTCAAAACGGCTTTCGAGGAAGCAGATTCTATCAAAGAGCTGTCAGGCGACATCCCAGAACAAGTCCTGCCTATATACAGAATGATGCTGGCAGTTCTTTACCGTGCCTATCCTTTGCCGGAAGGAGACGATGAAAAAAGTCTTCTGAAGACTTGGGGAGAGATTTGGCAAGCTGGACATTTTGATATGGAGCCCATCTGCCAGTACCTCGACTTTTTCAAGGACAGGTTCGATCTCTTTGACAGCCAGCATCCGTTCTATCAGACTCCCGGTCTTGTCTACTCAGGCAAGGATTCGGACGGGGTCGGAGAGCTGGTTGCAGATGTTCCCAAGGATGACAAGTACCTGTTTTCCATGAGGGATAAGGGCACGCTCGAAAGTCTGAGTTTCGCAGAAGCTGCGAGGTGGCTGATCTTCCAGCAGTCATATGCGACAGCAGGAATCAAGCCTGCTGTTGTTGGCAACACTCATGTGAAGTCAGGAAAGGTCTATGCTCCGAAAGGCTCTGTTGGAACTGGAATGCTGGGGGCAGAAGGCGGCATCTTCCTTGAGGGACATTCGCTCTTTGAGACGCTGATGCTCAATTGGGTGCTCTATGATTCCAACCGGAAGTCCACTCCAATCGTAGGGGATGAAAAGGATATTCCTGCGTGGGAGCTCGATTCACATAGCTTCGATCTCAAAGACGCAAAGCCGGGCGAGCCCTGCGGTCCTGCTCAGGCGTATACCTGGCAGTCGCGAAGGATGCGTCTCATCCCCTCAGCAGACGGAAAACGCGTCACCGGCGTCATCAGCTGCTACGGCGATATTCCAAGCGTTCTGAATGCAGATGCCGCTGAACCTATGACAGCCTGGAGAAGGAGCGAGGCACAGCAGAAGCGTCTTGGCCTTCCCGTTCCTCCTCGCATGCCGCAAGTGCATGATTCTTCGAGATCCATTTGGAGAGGTCTTAGTTCGATTGTCTCTGCTGAAGGAGATGATTTGCGGCCTGGCGTTGTCAGGTGGGCAGAGCTGCTGCGTTCGGTGCATGCAATAGATGACCATGATCTGCCGGTGCTCGCAATACATGCACAGGGGATGACATATGGCACTCAAAGCAGCGTCTTCTCGGATGCCATAGACGATGTGTTCGATATGAGCTCATCCCTGCTGTCTCATGATGCCGCTTCATGCAAGAGAGCTGTAGAGGTGGTGGACCTAGTCGATCAGTCTGTAGGTGCACTGGTAAACTTCGTTTCCAATCTACAGCGTGCAGCGGGCGATAAGGCAGCAAAAGATGTTGCGCGAGCTGAGCGCGAGAAGGTTCGAGAGCTTGCATACAGCGAGCTTGATTCGATATGCCGCAGCCGGCTTGCGCACTTTCCGAGCAACCAGGAAGAAGCCTATGACTTCAGCGAATCCTGGAAGCAGGAAGTTCATTTCAAGCTGCTGAGCATCGCGAATGGCTACGTGCAGTCCTCCCAGCGTTCGTTCTTTGACGAGCATGAGGGCATGACTGCCGGACGGGCTGTTGCCATCCTTCACGGCAGCCTAAACAAGATCCTGGGAAAACCGAACGTCGCTGCGGAAGGCACGAATGCCAACGCGGCTGTTTCGGATGCGAAAGGGGCGTGATGTCATGTTCATATCAACATGTGCAAAGACACTTGGCATATGCGTCAATCGCAAAGTCGGAGGCTTGCAGTCAGCCTATCTGGCAGGCTCCTCTTCGGCGCGTGCGAGCCTGGCGCGTCTCCGCAAGACCGACCAGCAGGGAGGAGCACCCTGGATTGTCGTAGGAGAGGAACTCTTCGAGGATTTGCCTGATTTGGGATACGGACCAGCAGTCGAGCACAAGGAGCTGCTCAGCATACGTGCATCTCTCAGATACTATGCAATGCTCCAGCAATCGAAGAAATATCCTGTTGCTCTGATTGGCTCCAAGGGAAACGAGGGTACTTTCGGTTCGGCATGCGGACGCATTGCATCGGGAGATGACAAAGGCGCTCCCGGCGTCAGGAGACGTATGGCTGTGCTGGAATCAGCAACAGACTTCAATTCTCTCGAGAATGGAATTCGGGCTCTGATACAGCTCATGCATGCGGCAGATAGCCAGATTCAGCTTGATTTCGGCAGGTTGGCCGGCGATTTGCTCAAGCTCCAGTTCGAAGATATGCGGCAGGAAGTCTTCGAGGCATGGGCGAGAGATTATTATCGCGTCGGATCTTCGACGAGCACAAAGAATGACAAAGAAGAATAGCGGGAGGCAACCATGTTTGTTGATATCTATGCAATCCAGAATGTACCGCCCTGTGACATCAATCGCGACGATACCGGTACGCCGAAGACGGCAATCTACGGTGGCTATCTGCGGTCTCGTGTTTCCAGCCAGGCATGGAAGCATGCCATGCGCGAAGAGTTCTCCAAGCACGTGGATGGCTCCCAGCTTGGGGTCAGGTCGAAGCATGCGGTCGCGCTGATTGCGGATGAGATCGTGAAGCAGCGTCCGGAACTTGCCGATCTTGCAGAGTCGATGGCTACTGATGTCCTCAAGATCACAGGGGTGAAGGTTGAGGAGTCAAAGCGCAAGGGCCAGGATCAGGGCACCTCAGTCACGCAGTATCTGATCTTCATCGCCCGTTCGGAGATTAGCAAGCTCGCAGCTATTGCCATCAAGGCGCATGATAGCGGAGATGATCTTACGAAGCCGAGCAAGGAACTGAAGAAGCAGGTGTCGAGCGCTTTCCACGGAGTGCAGGCGCTGGACATCGCGCTCTTCGGCAGGATGCTTGCCGATGCGCCTGACCTGAACACCGATGCTAGCGCGCAGGTTGCCCACGCCATATCGGTGGACAAGATTTCGCAGGAGTTCGATTACTTCACTGCTGTCGATGATATTGCAGCAGAAGACAATGCAGGCGCTGCAATGCTGGATACCATTGGCTTCAATTCCTCTACGCTCTACCGCTACGCAACGGTGAATCTTGACACTCTTGAGCAGCAGCTTGGTGGTGCAGATGCTACCTCTGCAGCAACGAAGGCGTTCCTGGATGCGTTTGTGACCGCTATGCCGACAGGCAAGCAGAATACGTTCGCGAACAGGACGCTTCCAAGCGCTGTTCTCGTTGCGCTGCGCAAGGACCAGCCAGTAAATGGTGTTGCAGCCTTCGAAGAGCCGGTCAGCGCCAAGGAAGGAACTTCAATCTCTAGGCAGGCAGAGGATAAGCTTGCGAAGACGCTCGTGCAGATTTCTGGTGCATACGGAGACGCTCCTGCTGCAGCATGGTGGACTGCCGTGGATGGAGGAACGGAGGCGCTCCAGGACTTCGGGGCTGGTTGTTCGTTCCCTGAGATGCTGGATCAGGTCGAAGCTAGCGTAAAGAACGTGCTGGCTGGTGGTGAAGCATAATGACGGTATTGCTGCTCAGACTTTCTGGGCCAATGCAGTCATGGGGCGATTCTTCGCGCTTTGTGCGCAGGACGACGCGCAATGAACCGACAAAGAGCGGAGTCATCGGATTGATGGCTGCTGCGCTTGGACGGTCAAGGGAAGACAGCGTCGAGGACTTGGCTGCACTCGAATTCGGAGTTCGTGCCGATCAGCCTGGAAACCTGATTGTTGACTTTCAGACCGAGAAGACGCTCGGCGATGCAGGAAAAAGCATGCCGCTTTCGTACAGATATTATCTGTCCGATGCGAAGTTTCTGGCTGCACTGGGCGGAGATGACGAACTGCTCAAGGATATCGATGCGGCATTGAAGCATCCCTGCTGGCCGCTTTACCTTGGCAGGCGCTCTTGTCCTCCTGATGGCCCGGTGTCGCTTGGCCTCCATGAGGAATATGAAGGCGTGAGAGATGCTCTTGGGAAAGCTCCGTGGCTTGCATCTCAGGCTTACAGGAAAAAGCACTCGCGTACACGGGAACTGGAAGCAGTATGCGATGCCAAGGCTGATGAGGAAGGAATCAGTCAGGCCGATATTCCGATTACCTTTAGCGGCAGTGGCCGCAAGTATGCAAACAGGAAGACATGGCGCTGCCGGATAGAGATATCCGGCCTCGAGGGCGAAACTGCTCCCCGCAAGGATGGAACAGACAAGCAGCCTATTGAGTTTCACGGCAGCCATGATCCAATGAGCTTCTTCTGAGAGGAGGTGCCAACGTGTATATCTCACGTATGCCGCTGAATATCGCTCGCATGCAGGCCGTACAGCTTGTGAATTCGCCATACAAGATGCACGCCGCCATCGAACAGGCTTTCCCGCCGAATGCGCTTCGCAGCGATGACTCAGGTCGCATTCTTTGGAGAATCGATTCTACGAAGAACGCGAAGGATGGTGTATGGCTCTATGTCGTGAGTCCCTCTAAGCCAGACTTTAC
Source organism: Olsenella kribbiana (assembly GCF_036408795.1). NCBI lineage: Bacteria > Bacillati > Actinomycetota > Coriobacteriia > Coriobacteriales > Atopobiaceae > Olsenella > Olsenella kribbiana. The sequence continues at coordinate 15,219 of NZ_JAZGJP010000005.1, read as the reverse complement.
GCATATAGTCGAACAGGCTGGCTGGCCTTCTACGACAGGCTGGGAGACGAAGGACTACTCTCCTGTGCTTGATTCCCTTGCTGCAGGACAGGTATGGCAGTTCCGTCTCAAGGCAAACCCTGCGAGAAAGGTCATGCAGAATCAGGGAAGAAGGCCCAACGACAAAGTGGTCGGCACCATCCAAGGCCATGTGACAGTCGAGCAGCAGCTGACCTGGCTGATGGACCGCTGCGAGAAGCATGGCTTCGAAATTGCAACAGACAGCGATGGGAATCGAATCATCACTGTTACCCATCGAAGCATCGAGCGCTACAAGCATCGTGACGGCAAGGTCACAATCAATACAGCGGTATTTGATGGAGTGCTGATAGTGAGGGATTCGGAGCTGTTCCGCAAGTCTCTGTGCTGCGGCATTGGCAGGGCCAAGGGATTTGGATGTGGCCTGATGACAATAGCGCCATTGCACTGAGCGACTGAAACATATTGAAAGACAGGAGGAGCGCCTATGTCTGACGAGAACGCAGGATCGAGGTCGTCGGCGAAAAGAGGTGCTCCTCCTCCTGATATTGCGGACCTTGCAAGAGTCGAGGATCGCATCTCGTTTCTGTATTTCGAGCATTGCAAGATCAACCGAGCAGACAATGCCATTACCGTACGAAATGACCAGGGTACGACATATGTGCCCTCAGCCATTCTCAGCGTCCTCATGCTGGGGCCGGGCACAGATATCACGCATGATGCTATGAAGCTCATGGGGGAGAGCGGCGTGTCAGTGGTATGGGTCGGTGAACGAGGCATCCGGATGTATGCCTTCGGACAGCCTCTGACTCATTCGAGCGCTCTTCTGCAGCAGCAGGCAAAGCTTGTTTCGAATACTCGAACCAGACTTGCTGTGGCACGAAAGATGTACTCCATGCGCTTTGCTGGCGAGGACGTCAGCAAGCTGACTATGGCGCAGCTGAGAGGGCGAGAAGGCGTACGAGTCAGACGCGTGTACAAGAAATGGTCTCAGGAAACTGGCGTGGCATGGGACCAGCGCACCTATAATCCAGTCGATTTCGACGATGCGACAGAGATCAACAAGGCTCTTTCTGCGGCGCATGTCTGTCTGTATGCACTTGCGTATTCGGCCATAGTGGCGCTGGGATGCTCTCCGGGGCTTGGCTTTGTGCATACAGGCCATGAGAAATCATTTGTCTATGACATTGCGGATTTGTACAAGGCTGAAATATCTATTCCTGTTGCCTTCAAGACTGCCGCAGAGCATCCAGACGATATTGGAGCCGAAACGAGGCGCAACATGCGCGATGAAATCTATGACCTGAGCATCCTGTCGAGGATGGTGCACGACATAAAGGGGCTTCTGCTCGCCGGCGATGCTGACGGCAAGGCAGGGGATATCGATCCATCATCCAATCATCTTGGCTTGTGGGATGAAAAGACAGGCGAAGTGCCTGCTGGCAAATCCTATGCGGCATATTCTGCTGATGGATCAGAAGGCGATGACAGATGATCGTTATTGCTCTTACTGCTTGTCCGGTCGGTCTAAGAGGGGATCTGACACGGTGGCTGCTCGAGATATCTCCTGGCGTATTCGTAGGTGACGTTTCGGCACGTGTGAGAGTGGCCTTGTGGGACCGTGTAATTAGCATGGTGAGAAACGGTCGGGCAATTATGGCGTACTCAGCAAGCAACGAGCAGCATCTCGCGTTTGAGACATTTCAGCCTGACTGGGAACCAGTGGATGTGGAAGGAGTTGAGCTCATCAGAAAACCATCCGGAACAGAAGATGCTCCGATGTTTGGCGCACCTCCAAAAGCTTGGAGCAATGCAAGTAAATACCATATGGCACGAAGACATTGAGGGAAGCTGGCTAGTGGTAAAGATAAGACACTAATCAGATTGCCAGGACGTTCCTTGATAATTGAATAGAAATGACTGAGTCATGCTAGAATTACGCAGGTTCTTAAGTGTGCTCCCCGCACGAGCGGGGATGATCCTCGACAAAGAGATGATAGAGCTTCCGAAGGACAGTGCTCCCCGCACGAGCGGGGATGATCCCACCCACGTCGTGCCGCCTCCGAGCGGGCCATCGTGCTCCCCGCACGAGCGGGGATGATCCCTGCGGCTCATGGGTGGCACAGTATGCGGACGAGTGCTCCCCGCACGAGCGGGGATGATCCCGCGAGGGTAGCGGCCCCGCATGACATAGTTTTGTGCTCCCCGCACGAGCGGGGATGATCCCGCAGTTGATAACGAGGCTCATGAAGTAGAGCAGTGCTCCCCGCACGAGCGGGGATGATCCTTCCTCGTCTCCGCTGCTCTGGTAGTAGTAATCGTGCTCCCCGCACGAGCGGGGATGATCCTAAATTGCAGAACGGGTTCTCTGGGAAGCAGGAGTGCTCCCCGCACGAGCGGGGATGATCCTGGTACGGGACCATCCTCAAGCTTGCCGGGACTGTGCTCCCCGCACGAGCGGGGATGATCCCAGCGACCTCACCCGGCACGAGCTCTCTGCCGTGTGCTCCCCGTACGAGCGGGGATGATCCCAGCGACCTCACCCGGCACGAGCTCTCTGCCGTGTGCTCCCCGCACGAGCGGGGATGATCCTGGTACGGGACCATCCTCAAGCTTGCCGGGACTGTGCTCCCCGCACGAGCGGGGATGATCCCGGAAATGGCGGAAGCACGCCAGCAAGCCAGACGTGCTCCCCGCACGAGCGGGGATGATCCTCTCGAAGCCGATGCGCTTGAGCGTGCCCGCCAGTGCTCCCCGCACGAGCGGGGATGATCCCGCCGGAGCCGTTCCGAAATGGATACATCTCGGGTGCTCCCCGCACGAGCGGGGATGATCCCCAGACCATGCACATCGGCCTTTCGGCAAAGTGGTGTGCTCCCCGCACGAGCGGGGATGATCCCCGGCTGTGGGGAGCCGTCATGGACTAGGAGGGGTGCTCCCCGCACGAGCGGGGATGATCCTATCTCAGGCGCCTCGTTCAGCGCATCATCGACGTGCTCCCCGCACGAGCGGGGATGATCCCCGGGCTGAGCGGCACGAACGCCCACATCTGGTGTGCTCCCCGCACGAGCGGGGATGATCCCAGCGAGTTCTCTATCTCGTGGATGCTCAGCTCGTGCTCCCCGCACGAGCGGGGATGATCCCCCCCTGCGTTGAGCGATACCGTGCCAAGCCTGGTGCTCCCCGCACGAGCGGGGATGATCCCAGCCGCGCCATCGACGTCCCAATCTTCCGGGTGTGCTCCCCGCACGAGCGGGGATGATCCCTCGGTCACCTCGAAGACATACAGGCGGTCAAGGTGCTCCCCGCACGAGCGGGGATGATCCTTCATGCGCGAACAGCGGCTGGGGCTACGCAGGGTGCTCCCCGCACGAGCGGGGATGATCCCGTGCCTTCCTACGGCTTGCAGAACGCAGCCGTGTGCTCCCCGCACGAGCGGGGATGATCCCCGGACCTCGGCGAAGCTGACTGTGCTCGAAGCGTGCTCCCCGCACGAGCGGGGATGATCCCCGATGGCAGCATCGCGCGGAACTCGCCTTCCGGTGCTCCCCGCACGAGCGGGGATGATCCCGACGAAGGCACATCGAAGGACCAGATGTGGGTGTGCTCCCCGCACGAGCGGGGATGATCCCCGGGCTGAGCGGCACGAACGCCCACATCTGGTGTGCTCCCCGCACGAGCGGGGATGATCCCGACGTGGCCGACGGCATCCGCGAGACGGCAGCGTGCTCCCCGCACGAGCGGGGATGATCCCCGGCTCAACACGCAGCGCCTCAACTACTCCCTGTGCTCCCCGCACGAGCGGGGATGATCCTAGTAGAACTCACGGAATGCGGTCCACGTGCTGGTGCTCCCCGCACGAGCGGGGATGATCCGGCATGGCGCAGCAGCCGGGCTGCCGACACGAGGTGCTCCCCGCACGAGCGGGGATGATCCTACCAGAACGTCCTTCTCTCAGACTCAGACCTTGTGCTCCCCGCACGAGCGGGGATGATCCCACGACACTGCGGCGAACATCCTGCATGACCTCGTGCTCCCCGCACGAGCGGGGATGATCCCGAGCGCACTTCCACCTCAATCTGGCAGCAGTCGTGCTCCCCGCACGAGCGGGGATGATCCCCGGTAGCCTGCTGGAACCGGCATGCCGTGATGGTGCTCCCCGCACGAGCGGGGATGATCCCCAGTCATCCATCAAGCAGCTCTCTGACAGCATGTGCTCCCCGCACGAGCGGGGATGATCCCCCGACGTTCTCCTACAGCAACCCAGCGGCATTGTGCTCCCCGCACGAGCGGGGATGATCCTGCGCCCGGAAGATGCATCATCGCATCCCCCAGGTGCTCCCCGCACGAGCGGGGATGATCCTGCGTAGGCCGTGAGCAGGGACGTGTCCACTGCGTGCTCCCCGCACGAGCGGGGATGATCCTCTCGTGCCGCTCTCGCACTTCGCGCACGATCTGTGCTCCCCGCACGAGCGGGGATGATCCCGGCATCATGCTCACGTTGCATGACATGAGGGAGTGCTCCCCGCACGAGCGGGGATGATCCCGCATGAGCGGCTGCAAGACCATCTGTGGAGGTGTGCTCCCCGCACGAGCGGGGATGATCCCAACATAGTTGTGTGTCATGATTATTTCGACGAGTGCTCCCCGCACGAGCGGGGATGATCCCGGCGCGGCAAAGCCAACCCGTGCGTTGGATTAGTGCTCCCCGCACGAGCGGGGATGATCCCGCAACGACCGTTGCCGTCACTGGCGACAACCAGTGCTCCCCGCACGAGCGGGGATGATCCGAAGATTGCAGAGTCCGACGATCCTGCAGCCATGTGCTCCCCGCACGAGCGGGGATGATCCTAGTGACAGATGATAGTGCTGATAAGTAGTACAGTGCTCCCCGTGAATGCTGGGATAATCCCATCCAACCGCGCTGGCAAGCAGTCGCATCAAGATGATCCCTGTTAACGCAGAAGTGATTCCTGGGGTAGTAGCGCTTCACGAAGGTATCGTCAGCGCTCCCTACGGATGCGGGGATGGCCTGCTAGAACGTTATCAAAGCAGCCAACTTCGTTGTTCCCCACAAGCGCGGGGATAGTTACTATGCGGAATTGCCTTTATGCCGGGATAATAATGTTCCCTGCAAGCTTGGAGGCGATTCTGGGGATGTTTCGTATTGTTCGCTAGATTCGCTGTGTGTTATAAGTTCACGTAATGTTCACAACAAAGGGAGCGTGCAGAGAAAAATAAAATTTTGCTTGCATTGGTCTGTCTACTGCTCAATAATTAACGAGCTGCCTGAGAGGGCATACGAACGAGATGGTGGGTGTAGCTCAGTTGGTAGAGCGACGGACCGTGGCTCCGTAGGTCGAGGGTTCGAGACCCTTCACCCACCCCATTCGCATGATACTAGGCGCCGTTAGCTCAGCTGGCCAGAGCAGGGGACTCTTAATCCCAAGGTCCAGGGTTCGAATCCCTGACGGCGCACCATTTCCTCTTTGCAGCGACGTATATTTGCGCCGTTAGCTCAGCTGGCCAGAGCAGGGGACTCTTAATCCCAAGGTCCAGGGTTCGAATCCCTGACGGCGCACCAGAGAGTTCGAGCCAGGCATTGCCTGGCTCTTTTTATATAGAGAGGTCTTGCTATGGATCTTCGTCGAGGTACCGTTGAATCTATTAAGCGCTATCTGGAGCTTGATCCTGCTCTCTACGAGGAGACAGTCGATGACGAGGTCCAGTGGAAAGGCTGCATCTTCTCGGCTGATGTCCTCAAAGTTAAGCTCCCTGACGGCTCTTTCGCCACGCGTGAAATTGCATGGCACCATGGCGGGTGTGGTGTGGCTGCATTTCATGAGGGCAAGCTTTGCCTCGTACGTCAGTATCGGGTTGCTCTTGGACGCATGACGCTCGAGATACCCGCTGGGAAGCTCGAGATGGGGGAGGAACCCGTTGTCTGCGCAGCCCGTGAGCTTACTGAAGAGACAGGCCTTGTAGCTGACGAACTTGTGCCGCTTGCTGTGTCTGCGGGATCGATAGGCTTCACCAATGAAGCAACGAGAGTCTTCCTTGCTCGTGGACTGCATCAATCAGAAGCGCACCCCGATGAAGGCGAATTCGTGGGCGTCGTTTGGCTTCCGCTTGAGGATATCCTTGCCGGAGTGAGAGCAGGTCTCATCCAAGACAGCAAGACAATTATCGCCGCGCAAGCTCTGGCGCTGGGCGAGCGATAGAGACAGAAGAAGAGCCGAGAGGGCAGACCTCCCGGCTCTTGTCATCTCTGGTGCGCCCTATGCGACTCGAACGCATGACCTTGGGATTAGAAGTCCCCTGCTCTATCCAGCTGGGCTAAGGGCGCGGACTTCATATGATAGAGCATCAAACGCAAGCTATCAAAGTATTCATCTTCAATTTCCGTCGAGGCCCAGACCGGCTACGCTTGCCGGACGTTATGAATTGGATAGGGCTTTAACGGTAAAATTACCTTTGTCTTCACAAATCAAATATATGAAACGTGGTGGTGTCGAGAGTTTAGAAATATCGCCGACTTCGTTAGATGATTTTACGGCATAGCACTCAAAGACTTGATGCATTTGCCTATTGGTGACTCAGGATGTTGTATCCTTAGAGCCAAAGGTAATTCCTCAGGGATACCGGCAAGCAGCTCATGAGATTTTGGGAAAGGAATCTAAAATGAGTGAAATGATCGCATCCACCAATGTTTTCCTGAATGTCGAAGCTAAGAGCGTCGACGACGTGCTTGAGTTCCTGTCTAGCAAGGCAGTCGAGCTTGGCTATGCCGACGACAAGGACGCTGTCCTCGCTTCCTTCAAGCACCGTGAGGAGCTCGGCTCCACCGGCATGGCTGATGGCTTTGCTATCCCGCACGCAAAGGACGATGCAATCAAGAAGCCGGGTATCCTTGTCGCAAAGCTCGCAAATGACGTCGCTTGGAAGTCCACGGATGATGTCCCTGTGACCACCGCTATCGGCCTTCTTATGCCGGGCGCAGAGGCTGGCACCACGCACCTTCTCGTCCTTGCAAAGGTCTCCAGCATGCTCATGCATGAGGACGCTCGCAAGCGCATCGCAGAGTCCGACGATCCTGCAGCCATCGCTTCCGTGATCGCAGACGCGGTCAAGTAGTTTCCTTTATAGGAAATGGGCAGACGGTCTTGGGGGGAAGCCGTCTGCCATCTTTTGATGGCAAAGGCGAAAGGAGCCTGTGGTGATTTATACCGTTACCCTCAATCCTGCAATCGACTACGTGATGTACCCTCTGTCTCTCGACATGGGCTTCACTAATAGATCCAAGCAGGAGGAGATTCATGTAGGCGGCAATGGCATCAACATCTGCTGCCTGCTCAATGAGCTCGATACCCCCAACGTCGCTCTCGGCATTGCTGCCGGCTTTACGGGCGACTACCTGATCAAGAGGCTCCAGGAAAAGGGTGTCAGCTGCAACTTTGTCCGTCTGGACAAGGGCAATACGCGCATCAACGTCAAGCTCAATGGCATTGTCATGACCATGGTCAATGGCATGGGTCCGAAGATTCCGCAGTCCAAGGTCGACGAGCTGCTTGACCGCATCGACTACCTCGGCGAGGGCGACACGATCGTCCTTACCGGCTCGATTCCGGCATCCCTGCCGCGCGATATGTACATGATCATCATGGAGCGTCTTGCAGGCCGTGGCATCCGCTTTGTCGTCGATGCTCCGGGCGAGCTTCTCACGAACGCACTGAAGTCGAAGCCCTTCCTCATCAAGCCGAACAACCATGAGGTTGGCCGCATCTTTGGCATGAAGCCGCTTCCTGAGACTCCTGCCGAGGTCATGCCGCTTGCCCACAAGCTTCATGAGATGGGTGCACAGAATGTCCTCGTCTCCTGCGGCAGCCATGGTGCAGCCCTCGTGGATGAGAATGGCGAGGAGCATGTCGCTCCTTGCGCAAAGATCAAGCTTGTCAACGCCACCGGTGCTGGCGACTCCATGGTCGCAGGCTTCCTGGCCACGTATGACAAGACGCACGACTATGACCGTGCTCTGCTGTTCTCCAGCGCCTGCGGCACTGCAACGGCAGCAAGCAAGGGCATTGCAAAGCGCTCCACTATCGACCGCATCGTTGCCCGCCTGGACAAGATGGTCGCCGACGGCGAAGCCTAATTCCGGAGATTGCGAGCTGCGGTGTGGGGACACCGCAGCTCTTGTCTTGCACCCTTCGGGGTGACGCTATGGGGGAGTTGCAGCGGGCGGATGCCCGCTGCTTCCGAATGGAGGAAACATGTACGAGGGAGTTAACGCATCTGAGGGCATCGGTATCGGCGTTGCACGCGTTGCTGTGGAGCCCGATCTTTCTTTCACGCCGCATAGCCCTGAGGACGCTGACGCCGAGAAGCAGCGCTACGTCTCAGCCCGCGACAAGTTCGTTGCCCAGACGCAGGCTCAGATCGATCGCATGAAGGAGACCGTCGGCGAGGAGACGGCTGCAATCATGCAGGCCCACATCGAGTTCGCCGAGGATGAGGGCATCGTCGATATGGTCAACAGCTCCATCGACGATGGTATGTGCGCTGAGCAGGCTGTGCAGAATGCCTATGACATGTACTACAACATGTTCGCAAACATGGAGGACGAGCTCTTCCGTGAGCGTGCAGCAGACGTTGCCGACGTCAGGACCGGTCTTCTGGCTGACCTCCTCGGCAAGGAGCTTGTGAATCTGGCTGTCCTTCCCGAGAACTCTGTCGTCGTCGTGCACGAGCTCACGCCTTCCATGACGGCTGACATCGACAAGAAGAACATCGTCGGCATTGTCACCGAGACCGGTGGCCGTACGTCCCACTCAGCCATCATCGCACGCCAGCTCGAGATTCCTGCTGTCCTCTCCGTGCCAGATGCTACGACGAACATCAAGACCGGCGATATGTGCGTCGTCGATGGCAACAAGGGCGTTGTCTACGTCGATCCTTCTGCTGACGAGCTCGAGGGCTTCCGTGCAACGGCAAAGAAGCTTGCAGAGGAGAAGCAGGCACTCGAGGCCTTCCGCGGCAAGCCGACGGTCACCGCTGACGGCGAGTCTGTGATGCTCGTTGCCAACATCGGCAACCCGTCTGACGCTGCATCTGCTATCGAGCATGACGCAGAGGGCATCGGCCTCTTCCGCTCCGAGTTCCTGTTCATGGATGCTCAGGAGCTTCCTTCCGAGGAGGAGCAGTTCCAGGCCTACCAGAAGGTCGCTCTTGCCATGAAGGGCAAGCAGGTCATCATCCGTACGCTCGATGTGGGTGGCGACAAGGAGATTCCGTATCTCAACATGCAGAAGGAAGAAAACCCGTTCATGGGCTTCCGTGCTGTCCGCTACTGCCTGAACAACCCGGAGCAGTACAAGGTCCAGCTCAGGGCTCTTCTCCGTGCTTCTGCTTTCGGCGACATCAAGATCATGCTGCCGCTCGTCACGACGCTCGACGAGGTCCGTCAGGCAAAGGCACTCATCGAGGTCTGCAAGAAGGAGCTCGACGCCGAGGGCATCTCCTACAACAAGGACATCCAGGTCGGCACCATGATCGAGACGCCGTCTGCTTCCCTCATCGCTGACCTCCTTGCCAAGGAGTGCGACTTCTTCTCCATCGGCACGAACGACCTCATCGGCTACACGATGTGCGCAGACCGCGGCAACGACCGTGTCGCCTATCTCTACAACGTCTATCAGCCGTCGGTGCTGCGCTCCCTCAAGCGCATCATCGAAGAGGGCAACAAGGCTGGCATCATGGTCGGCATGTGCGGCGAGGTCGCAGCCGATCCTCTGATGGTGCCGGTGCTCCTGTCCTTCGGCCTGAACGAGTTCTCCGTCTCCGCTGGCTCTGTCCTCCGCACCCGCAAGATCATCTCCGAGTGGACGAAGGAAGAGGCTGACGCTCTGACTGAGAAGGTCATGAAGCTCGAGACCTCTAACGAGGTTCGCGCCATGCTCCAGGCTGCTGTCAAGTAGCTCAAGGCTCATAGAGAATAAGGAAGGGCGTCCAGCGATGGGCGCCCTTCTTCTTTGGATATAGTGGCTGCGATGCTAAGGGATGAGCACTTCAAGGGCTCCTGGGCAGATAGAGATATCGAAGTGGGTGCCTTCGAGCCTCTCTCCATCTACCTGGCAGGGAGGAGCACTCTCGAAGTCGATCGTGATGTGCTTCGGCTGGGCGAAGAAGAGATGCTTTGAGTGCGTATGGAGGCCGAAGCGGGCGAGGCAGAAGATGCCCAAGGTCACCGGTACGGCAGGAAGCGTCTTTGAATAGCAGACATCAAGCTTCCCATCGTCGACCACTGCCTTGGGGCATACCCTGAATCCTCCGCCGTAGGTAGGACCTACCTGCACGGCGAAGACGGCTTCGTTGCCCGCAGCCGGGACACCGTCAATCTCTGCCTTGAAGGCATAGCCCTGCTTGGCAGAGGAGAAGATCTTGAAGCCGGAGTCCGCAAAGAGATGGGCGCCACGCCCTGTCGAGCGGTGGTTCATCGTATCGAGGGCGATAGCAGCATCAAGGCCGAAGGAGAGCGTCTGGACAAAGTAGACGCCGTTCACGAGCCCGAGGTCGGCTGCAATCTTTCTGCCGTCCAGAAGCTCTTCCAGAGCCTTCTCGGGCTTGTTTCTCGTGATATGGAGTGTCCTTGCATAGTCATTGCCAGAGCCCAAGGGGATGGGCCCCAATGTGGGGCGGGATGCTTTCGGTATCTGCATGAGGCCGTTGGCTGCCTCGTGGATGACGCCGTCTCCGCCGAGGACGAGCACAGTATCGTAGCCCTGCGCATTGGCAGCGATGTGCACAGCATCGCCTGGGCCAGTTGTCAGATAGACATCGAAGGTGGGGACTTGCTCAGGCAGCTCTCTGAGCCTTCGCTCGATAGCTGTGGCACCAGCCTTGCCCATGCCGCTTCTGGATACCGGATTGGCAATGAGGAGCGTACGTCCTAGTGTCTGTTGCATGGCTCAGCGCTGCCAGGAGGCACGTATTGCGTCGATGATCTCGGCGCAGCGAAGAGATGCTGCAAGCGGCATGATGGAGCTCTCATGCTTGCCGGCAAGGAGAAGATTCTGGAAATGCTCGATCTGTCCTGAAAAGTCGTCGCGCGCATAGGGAGCGCTCAGCGTCTGGTCAGGCTGGCCGAAGCGATGGATCGTGGCCGTCTGGGGCCTGTGAAGCGTCGGCACATCGACAGAGCCCCACTCGCACTCGATGTGGAGCGTGCTCTTGGGACCACGGTCTGCTGCAATCTCAAGCTGCACCGGAACCGAGCCTATGCTCAGCTGGACATTGTCATACCAGTCCACACCGCGCAGGAACAGGGCATTCGTGCGGTCGATCTGCACCTTGCCGGGAAGTAGCTCATCGAGCCAGCTTACGCAGTAGATGCCTTCGTCGTAAAGGCAGCCACCCTGAACCGGGTCGATGAAATAGCCCGTGATATCGTCGGGGAACAGGTAGCACTGCGATGCTTCGACGAACTGGATCCGTCCAAGGTCACCTTCATCGAGGAGCTTCATGAGGCGGGCATGGAGCGGCACGAAGCGGGTCTTCATGGCCTCCATGTAGAGCCTGTTCGTGCTGTGGGCACAAGCGATGACACCATGCATTTCCTGGGCTGTAAGCACGGCAGGCTTCTCGCAGAGCACGGCCTTGCCGGCACGGAGTGCCTTGATGGACCAGTCGGCATGCAGGGCATGGGGGAGAGCGATATAGATTGCTTCGACGTTCGGATCCTCGAGAAGGGCACCCAGGCTGTCATAGACCACAGCGACCGGGCATTCTTGAGCAAAGGCTTCTGCCTTGTCCGAATCCCTTCCAGCGACTGCATAGGCCAGCCCATGCTCAGAGCCTTTGAGGCTTGCATAGAAGCGTCTGGCAATCCTGCCGCAGCCCAAGATGCCCCAGCGAATAGGTGCGTCCATCTGTGCTGCCCCTTTCTCCTGATACCACTTCCATACATACCAGCTGGTATAGACCGTCAAGGTGTCAATTGCATGTACGGTGCTATCAATCGGCCAGTGGGCATATTCTGGGACAAAGGTGCATGGCTATGCAAGTCTTTCAGCTCAGTGCTGGTGTTTTGTCCTGCTCCATGCATAAGGAGAGGACAGATGCCGACAGATCGACAGCGTGGGAGAGGGGAGTCAGGCATCGAACTCGCTGGCTCGGTGATGCGTAAAGGGCAGTCTGCATGGCGGATGGCAAATCAAAGGGAATTCTCGCTGCATCATCTGTCGAGGGGTCACAGAGCAATAAAGAAGCAGGCCACAGCGTGTGCCGTGGCCTGCTGGTCTCTCATGGAGCGGCGGACGGGACTCGAACCCGCAACAATCAGCTTGGAAGGCTGACGCTCTACCAATTGAACTACCGCCGCATTTCGTGGTCGGGGCGACTGGATTCGAACCAGCGACCCTCTGCTCCCAAAGCAGATGCGCTACCAAGCTGCGCTACGCCCCGAAGCGCGTTGTTTAGTATACGTGAGCGGGCGCCGGATGGCAACGAAAAACTAGAAGGAGTAGGTGCTCTCGACAATTGCTGCAACTTCGTCCACAGACTCGGACGGAGCTTCGGCTGCGACATAGCGGACATTGCCGGAGTCATCGGTGAGCATCCAGCAGATGACCCTTGTGCCATCGCCGTAGGTGATCGTAAGCTTCGTGGCCTCGCGGTTGGCAAGCGTCGTCTGCTCCTGCTGGATGTTGTCATCCGTCACGTCGTATTCCTTCGCGTGATAGATGATGGCCTTGATAGCATCGTCGATCGTCACGGTCTCGCTTTCCGTGCTCGAAGACGAGGTCGAGGACTTGTCTGTGGTGCTGGTCGAAGAGGAATTCGTTCCTGTCGAGGAAGTGCCGCTGTTCGTGGAAGAATTGCTGCTCTCCTCTGTCTTGGCAGTGGAGGAGCTCTCGGAGGTGCCGTTCTGCGTCGTAGTGCCAGACGTGGCATTCTCGGTCGTCGTGGAGCCTGTCGTGGTCGAGGTCGCGGCTGACTTCTCGGCATTCTTGGAGTTCACGATATCGACGTCGGTCGAGTCCATGACCTTCATCGTGATGATCTTGGTGGCCGTGATATCGCAGAACTCGATGTCGCCCGAACCGCTCTTCGTGGCAAGGGAGATCCAGTCGGAAGGAACGGTCACATAGCCGACGCCTACCTTGCCGACGCGACGAGTGGTCTGCTCAGCCGATTCGCTGGTCGTGGTGGTCTGGTCTGCTTCCTGTTCGCTGGTTGTCTGTGCCTTGCAGGCGCTGACAGAAACTGCGCATGCAGCGGCGAGAATCGGGACCAGCACCTTCGTTGAAAGCTTTGGCATCGCGCCTCCCCTGGAGTGACTGTTTGATGAAAACCATAGCCATCTTATGTACCTAACATGCCTTGTTTCCGGCGAATTACCTGTAATTACACGAACGGGCAGGTATTCCTGCAAAAGTTTTGCAAGGTGAACGGAATGTTACGAAACATGGAAGCTGACGTTACCAAATACGCACCATTTCAAATGCTTATTATCAAACAATTATATTTTTATCTGCTTTTCAGAGCTTTGCGGTTTGAAGACTCTGCTGCACTTTCCCTGTAACGAACTGCATAGGAAGGAAGCTCATGAACTACTCTGAGCGTGTGGTAAAGGATCTCGAGTCGCGCTATGCAGACCAGCCTGAATTCATCCAGGCGGCCCGCGAGGTGCTCCTCACCCTCCAGCCGGCACTTGATGCCCATCCCGAGTATGAGAAGGAGGGACTGCTCGAGCGCCTGGTAGAGCCTGAGCGTATCGTCATGTTCCGTGTTCCCTGGGTGGACGACGAGGGCAAGGTCCAGGTCAACCGCGGCTATCGCATCCAGTTCAACTCTGCCATCGGGCCCTACAAGGGCGGCATCCGCCTGCATCCTTCCGTGAACCTCTCTATCCTGAAGTTCCTGGGCTTCGAGCAGGTCTTCAAGAACTCGCTCACGACGCTTCCTATGGGCGGTGCAAAGGGCGGCTCTGACTTCGATCCCAAGGGCAAGTCTGACCGCGAGGTCATGCGCTTCTGCCAGTCCTTCATGCTCGAGCTCTATCGCCACGTCGGTCCTGACACAGATGTCCCGGCAGGCGACATCGGCACCGGCGGCCGCGAGATCGGCTACATGTTCGGCGCCTACAAGAAGATCACGAACAGCTGGCAGTCTGTCCTTACCGGCAAGGGCCTCTCGTATGGCGGCTCCCTTGCACGTCCTGAGGCTACAGGCTATGGTGCAGTCTACTTCCTGCTCAATATGCTCAAGCAGAAGGGCGAGTCCATCAAGGGCAAGACGGTCGCTGTCTCTGGTGCCGGCAATGTCGCTCAGTACGCTGTCCAGAAGGCAGAGAGCCTCGGTGCCAAGGTCATCACGGTCTCTGACTCCAACGGCTATGTCTACGATCCTGATGGCATCGACTTCGATACCCTCGTAGATATCAAGCAGGTCCGCCGCGGCCGCATCAAGGAGTATGTCGAGGCACGTCCTTCCGCTGTCTACCATGAGGGAGAGCGTCCTTGGGGCGAGAAGTGCGACATCGCAATTCCGTGCGCCACGCAGAACGAGCTCGATCTCGACGATGCCATCAAGCTGACCGAGAATGGCTGCCGCTATGTGGTCGAGGGTGCGAACATGCCGACGACGACCGATGCTACGCTCTATCTCCAGCAGAATGGCGTCTTCTTCGCTCCTGGCAAGGCTGCCAATGCTGGCGGCGTCGCAACCTCTGGCCTCGAGATGTCCCAGAACCATGAGCACCTGTCCTGGACCTTCGACGAGGTCGACGACAAGCTTCATGGCATCATGGATTCCATCTACAAGGCTGCGTGGGATGCTGCCAAGGAATATGGCCACGAGGGCGATCTGGTCTTCGGCGCCAACATTGCTGGCTTCCTGAAGGTTGCTGACGCAATGATGTCCCAGGGCATCATCTAACGTTCGGAATCAGCTGCATTGAAGAGGGAAGCTCCGGATTGCAAGGTCCGGAGCTTCCCTTTGATGTATCTATGCAGCAATGGGCGGGAATGCAGCTCCCGGCTGAAAGCGGTGGCAGTCCATGATGGGGTGCCAGCCGAAAAGCGGATAATGGCTGAGGACCTCCGGCATAACCGCAGGAATTCCTGTCGCCGCTCCGCTGCATCATATGGATGAACGGCTGATGCATCCGGAGGATCGGGGGACGAGATGGCGAAGGGTCATGCA